>JAIKWQ010000145.1 GCA_024684535.1 Eubacterium sp.
CCACCAAATCTGACCACACCTAAAACAAAAAGAACCAGCACCAAAAACAAAACAGCTCCTAAGCCACCACATATGCCGATGATAAATGATATTTTACTTGATGACTTAGATCCATCGGAAACAGATACAGCCGTTACTTCCGCTTCTATCGAAGCCCCACAGTGCTGACAGAACTTTGCATTATCTTCTATCTGTTGGCCACATTCTTTACAAAAATTCATAGTTCTTCATTCCTCTCTACTCTACTTTAGTTCCGCATTTTGCACAGAACTTCTTTCCTGCTTTAATCTTATTTCCGCAGTTTTTGCATACTACAAAGTCAGCTGCAGGCGCTGGAGACGGTGCCTTATTTTCCTGAACAGCATCAGTCTTGCCGGACTTTCCGATGCCTCCTATCTTTCCTCCCAAGCCACCGACTTTATCTCCAAGTCCACCTACCTTATCTCCTAAGCCACCGACTTTATCTCCCACTCCGGCCATTTTATCACCTATATCTGCAGGATTTATATTCTTTATTGCAGCTACCTTTTCGGATGCAGTATTCTTGAAATTATTCATTGTATCATTTCCAAGTATTTCTTCAATCTCATAACTATCCTCAGATTTACAATCACCCGTCTTCATATATTCGAGAATTTGGCTGAGGACTTTTGCATATTCTGCTACTCGTTTTCCATGAACTCCTGTCACAGACTTAACCTTTCCGTTAACACGAACTGCAAGAGTTTTCATGACCAATTTTTTCCGAACAACAAAAGCGTCAACATCTTTGATTGAAACAACATCCAATTTATGCTTCCCGTAGATTACAAAAGAGTTTTCAGTGAAAATATAACCTGATTTTCCTACATCAATTCCAATCACAAGAGGAATGTCCCAAGTATTAACCCCATCAGCCGGCAAAGTAAGAAGCGACTCCGCAATCTGATTGCGTTTTCTGTCACTCATATCACCAAAACAAGGAGACTCCAAACCGGAATCATCCATGATTTCACGTATTTTTTTGCGCTTGCTTTCTATTTTGTCATTATTTATTTCCTTCAATCTTGCTTCCGTTCGAACTCTGTATTTTCTGGTATATCTCTCAGGATATTCACTTCCAAGAAGCAAATCTCGTGCAACAATAGCTTCCGATTCAGAAAGCGACTCGATGTCACCTGTCTTAGCATCTAAATCAGCAAGAGACAACTCACTAACTCTTTTTTCCAACTTTTCTTCCGCTTCCTCCGAGCACTCCCATGGAAATGCCAACAATTCCTCCTGACGACTTACCGCAGTCACGAGTGACATTGTTTCACTTCCCTCAGCAAGAGCATTTGCCTGTACTCTCAAGGCTTCTTTTTCCTCATCTGACAAATCCTCAATTCCCGCCAGGACATCATCCTGCTCTCTAACAAACACAAAAAATCTTTTGTAACTCTCGATGTTTTCATCAATGGTTTTCAAAATCTCATATGTTTTATTTGTTTCTTTTTCAAACTTAAGCAGAATTGAATCCTTGTCACCACCGGCGTCCGTATAATCAACACTTGAAAGCAACCTGGCGGAGACTTTCTCTCCTAAACCAAAAAAACTTGACGAAGGGAGATTGTACCAATACTCGTTAGTCAGAAGAATTGTTTTACTTCTCTTTAACAGATTGAATCTCGATTTTTCACCTCGTTTCTTAATAATAAAAATAGGTATTTCAATCGCATCAGGTTTATTACCGGTCTGTTCTATGAATTCTCTGTATTTTTCTTCAAACTCTTCACTTCCATCATTAAATATGATTTCATTTTCATCATCTTCATCAAAGATTTGATTTTCCACACAGAAATCCGAAAGTATTTGAATTGCTTCCTTTTGCTCATCGTTCATTTCTCTCGGAACATTACGTCTTTCATACTTCCTGGCTTCCACAAAATCATCGTGATCAAAAGCAGCCATCACTTCGTCTTCATCATTTTTTGTGAGGAAAATCAAGTCTGAAAGAATATCTGACACAGTATTGAACTCTGAAATATGTTTGAAGTTTACACGTCTGACTTCTCCATCTGTCAATCCCAGTTCTATATAGTGAGTATTTCCCTTTGTTACACCACGATACTCTGCAATGTCTATCAAATCAATTTTATCCAGGCTTTTCCCACGCATATACAGCGATTTGTTTGTGAGAATAATCCCTGTTGCTCCTGCCCTGCGCCTTGATGCATTATAAAAGAATACCGTCTTTTCTCCCGCATCCGCTGATAAAAACGCCTCCCTTGCATGCTCAGACCAATCGTCGTTTTTCTTTGAATATCCCTCGCGTCCCCAGTAAGCAATTTTTTTGACCAGGCGATTTCCAAACGCATAGTCACTATACGCTTGATTTACTGACTCTACAATATTCCTCTCATCAATTGCGACTGGGAAACCTTCTTTTTCACGCACATAATTTAATGCCATATTTGCAATTCTCGTTGCAAATACCGCTCTATCAGAAACATATGGACTTGATTCGAGCATAAACGCATAAATCGATTCTGTATCAGTATCTCCTGACTGAAGCACGATATCAAACTCTTTACCATAAGTATCAAAGTAAGTTTCAAAACGTACAACATCAGAAAGAGATAACACCTCTTTATATGCCTTCCCTGAACGAATCAGATAAACATGCTCTCTAGTCACCATAACTGCACTATATCCGACATTCAGCATAAACAAAACAGGTTCGTTATTTAATTCCGGACATCTTTTTCTGAAAAATTCCACCATGTATGTAAAAGACTGATCATAATGTTCCATCAAAAGGAACTGCGAAAAATCATTTCTGCTATCATCTCCAACATGTGTAAGCAAA
>JAIKWQ010000031.1 GCA_024684535.1 Eubacterium sp.
CATTCTGAATATCACCAGAATACGGCGTTTAAGATCAGATATAATCCGACTTCGGTTTGGCATCAGTACGCAACCGGACCGGATTACGCACAGAACTTGGGAAAATATATGATTGGTTTGGCGAACGTATACAGCGCGAGAGCATCGTTTACGTACGATTTGCCGAAATACCTGCCGAGCAACAAAGAAGGGCCGGAGATACTTGATCCGGGAACTGACAGATAAAAAATAAAACTGCCCGATATCCGTTTGGATGTCAGGCAGTTATTTTTATTATATTAGAATAATTAGTCTTCGTGTTTTTTGTGCTTTCTCTTGTATGACGGACTGTCAAAAAAGTTGTCTATTGATCGTACGAGAAGCTTCGGCGACATAGACTTGAGCAAATAGCTTTCAACATTTAATTTTGCAGCCTTCATCACGTGTTCTTTGTCACTTTTCGATGTGAGGAACATGATAGGCACATCTTTTATCGTAGGCTCGCTTCTGAGCATTTCCAGAACCTGCATACCGTCTACTATAGGCATCTCTACATCGAGAAGAATCAGATCGACGGTTTCTTTCACCAAAAATGTTATGGCACTCATTCCTGAGTTGCACATATATACATCGTATTTTTGCAGAAGATTTTTCTGAAGTGTATGAAGAGAAGCAGGCGTATCATCGACGATAAGTATTCGTTTTTTAACCTCGCCGCCTTCCTCGTCTGCAATCATTCGGTTCATATTTGAAACGAGCTGCTGAACGTTGATCGGTCGGGGATATGTTTTTGATATTATATCCTGAGGAATGAACTGATATATATCCTGCAGTTCGCTGTCGTGTCCGATGATGAAAAACTTCGGGTTGTTCATCAGTATGTTTTCTTTTATGAAGTTGTACTGGTCTCTGTACTCTTTTCCCACAGTAGTTTCATCCAGGTAGAGTATCCAAAAAGAGTGAACAACTCCTGCGTGCATGATTTCAGCTTCGTTCATCAGACAGCGGCTTGTAGTGAATCCTTCATTTTCCAATCCGTTGGCAATAGCATTGTACATAAAGCTTTTGTTGTTGCCTATAAGCAGTACGTCCTTTTCCATAGATTAACCCTCTTTCTCAAACCATTCAAGTACGGCGTCACGATCCACGTCTCGAATCATTTTATACATTATATCATACTTTGACTGCTGTTGTGAAGTCAAATTGTAATTTTTTAACATTTTCAGTAATTCTTCTGCATTTCCAAAGTCAAATGAGTCAACCAATTCGCGTACGGAGTTGAGAGCCTCCTTAAACATAGCGTCGTCTATAGGCTCGCCGCCGGATTCCTCTGAATCCTCATCAGATGTTCCACCGGAGGTGAATTCGATAAACGGTTTCAGTTTAGTCAGATAGGACTCATAGTCGGAGAGCAGAGCGCCGGTTTTGGCATCTATCTCGGCGGTGTTTAGTTCATCTCCGCATTTTTCCAGATAGAGAGCATCAGCAGAAAGCTTGTCAGCTCCAATCAGTCTTGCTGTGCTTTTCAGACCATGCACCTGTATGGTGTAGTTTCTGTAGTCCTTGTTCTCCCAGTATCCTCTGATTTCATCAGGTTTCGTTTCGATTGACTGGATAAAGTCGCTGATTGCCTCGGCAAGAGTTTCGTCATCCAAACAATTCTCAATACCATGTTCATAGTCAATTCCGTCGAGAGAATTCAAAAGATCGTGCATTTTCTGTTCATCAGTTTTTTCGCCATCAGAATAGTTATCGTCCTCAAAAATGTCCTGAACGGTAATCCGATTCTCATCTGTCGTAGCACTATCATCATCGTCTGCATCGAAGTCGATATCCTCAAGCTCCACCAACTCGCTTGGCAAATGATGGATAAGTACATCCTCCAACGCGCTGCTGTCAATAGGTTTTGACAGATAATCGCTGAATCCTGCGTTGATATACAGCTCTCTGGCGCCTGTAATCGCGTTTGCTGTGAGAGCAACATACGGAATATCGTGATTCGGGTTGTTTGCAAGTTCTTTTATCGCAAGCAGGGTTTCGATACCGTCCATTTTCGGCATACGGTGATCCAAAAAGACGATATTGTATGTGTTTTTCTTGACAAGTTCGATGGCTGTTTTACCGCTCAGAGCGGTATCTATCTGTATCTGTGTTTTTTTGAGAAGGCCTTTGAAAACGGTTAAATTCACCTTCATGTCATCTACGATAAGCACGTGAGCCCCCGGAGCACGAAGTTTTTCGCGGTATTTGGACTCGGTTATCAGTGACTGTTCGTATTTGGAATTGTAGTCGCCGATAGGGTTCCAATCTATTACTCCCTGGTGAATTGAGAATGAAAAATCGGAGCCTTTGCCATAGATTGAATGAACCTCCAGGCTCGATCCCATCAGAGTCAGAAGCCTTTTGACAATGTTCATTCCCAGTCCGGTTCCTTCTATGTTGCGATTTTTCTGCTCGTCAAAGCGTGAGAATCGATCAAAGAGTCTTGCTACATCCTCGTCCTTCATGCCTATACCCGTGTCGATAACCTGGAAGGAGAGGATTATACTTCCGCGATTGACGATTTCGTAGTCAACGTTAAGTGTGATAGAGCCTGTCTCTGTGTATTTGACAGCATTTGACAGGAGATTAAGCACACACTGTTTGACGCGGATTTCATCACCGAACAGCACGAGAGGTATTTCATCGTTTACGTTTACCACGAAGCTTAAATTTTTGTCTTTCGCGCGCGAACGCACCATATTCGTAACATCACTTATGGTTGAAGAAATGTCGTATTCAACAGGTATGATCTTCAGCTTGTCGGCGTCGAGCCTTGAGCTGTCCAAAAGGTCATTTACCAAACTCAGCAGCGTGCGGCTGGAGTCCTTGATCTCGCGGGCATAGCGTTCGATCTGCTGGTTGTTTGCTTCGCGTATGATGATCTCGTTCATACCCATGATAGCATTTATAGGTGTTCTGATCTCGTGAGAGACTGTTGACAAAAATGAGCTCTGCGCATCGTTTGATGCCTTCATCACCATAAGATCGTTGAAGACTTTTATGCTGCTCGCGAGGTCTTTGCGCAATCTTCTGGTACTTACCGCAAGGTATGCGATCAACAAAAATACCAACGAAATCATAAGGATAATCAGAGTAACCTGTTCTCTGTTTGTGAGAGATTCCTCTGTATCACGTATTTTTCCTGCGATGGTAAGCATATTTGTAAACAACTCGGTATTGTTGTTGTACACAATCGTGAAGTGTTTATCCATACTTGCCATTTCAGATATGAGCTCCCTGCCTTTAGATACAAAAGGAATCACAGGTTGCATATCGGGAACTGCGCTTATATTTTGCTCAAATACTCTGTATTGGGAATAAATCTTCCAGCCCATAACAGGAGATGTGCGATTGTTCAGGAGATCGGAAGTGTAGTCGGTGAGTTCCTTGTTCAGCTGATAGACGTCTTTTGCATAACTACTGAATTTTTGCTTTTCTTTGGCGTCTTTGAAATGGATGCTGTACAGAGACTGATAGATATTGTTTATATTATCGCTGTATTCTTTGAAAAGGCCTACGCCTTTGTCGTAGCCACGAGTTTCGCAGATTTTTATTATGTTGCTATAGTTTTCTTCGAGGTGTTCTATGTTCTGAAGAAGAATGAGGATATCATTTTTCGTTTCAGGTGAGTACACCAGATTTAGCGCCCTGTTGGCGCTTTCCTTCATGTTTTTCAGGGAGTTGAAAACCTGTTTTGAGTAAACCGGGTCGGTGAAAGAGTCATCGCTTTTCATATTGATTTCATACTGCGTTGTCGATATGAAGTTCATCTCATTCAGAACCCGGTTGTTTGAACTCATACGCCAGAGTGTGATGAGTCCTGACAATCCAACAAACAGAAGAGCACCGATGGCAGCAAAACCAAGCATGCGTATACGTTTATGCATGCCTGTAAGGAAGCTATCATTTTCGAGTTGATTTTCGTTTTTGTTAATCAATTGGCTACTCTCCCGGTCAGTTTAAATTTATATTGTTGTAATCTTCATAATCAGACAGAGTCTGCTCGATTTCGTCAAGTGTTTTGATTCTCTTTTTAAGTCTGACCATATATATGATTATGCTTATTATTGCTATAAGAATGATTGTAAGCGAGATAAGCAGGTAAACCGTTTTCAGTGACGCGCTTTCACCCTCAAGATCCGAAAGCGGTATGGTGGAAATGACTTTCCATTTATTGATACACGAATCTGAAGCAATTACGCGTCCTTTCAGTATCATTGACAGGTGATCTGAATTTGAAACAGCCTGTGAAAGGTCAGTATCAAGCGCAGAACCGATTTCATCGGCTTTGTCGCTAGAGTACAGGATTCCGTCATAAGCTGACACAAGTCTGAGTGTCATAGAAGCATTTTCTTCAGCGTCGTAGAAGAGCGAATCAAAGCTTTCTCTAAGAACTGATACCATAAACACTGTGTTTGGATTGACTCTCTGTGAGAAATATATATGAGAAAAGTCTGTATCATACCCTGTGGAAAATTTGGATGAATCAAGTGATTCGTCAGCCTGACCTGCGAAGAATTTATATATGGAATCACCGAAGAGGTTCTGGGTTGCGGTATCCAGAATGCCCAGAGTTGAATTGTCTTTAAAAATGACAACACAGTCGGAAAAATCACCGACGGTATAGTATTTTGAAAGGTCGGTTCCGAGAGCGTTTTCCTTGGCGGCGCGCTCGGGTACCGGCAGACTGGATTCCGTTCTGTCATAAGAAGTGAAAGTTTCGTCAGCGGAAATCCTTTCACCCAAACTTTTCATACTGTTCAGTCTGTCATTTATGTTGTGGACAATTTCGTGATTGAGTGATGACTGAAGAGTTTTCGCGGTACTTGAGATGACGGTATCTGTGGATACCATGTTGCCGATGAAAACCAAAACAAGCTGGCATATGATAAGTATAGTACCGGTCAGAATTCCCGCAAATGCTATTTTTTTGTA
>JAIKWQ010000042.1 GCA_024684535.1 Eubacterium sp.
CGTTGGCACCGACAAGTGGCAATCGTGTCCCTTGGTCCGGCTTAGGCGTGATTCTATCTGTGAGCCGTCAGCTATGTCAACCCCGCAGCCGCTTCGCGGTGCGTGTAGCGCAGGGTTGACAAACTGACGGTCACAGATACAATATAGCCACGCAGAACAAGGGCTACTGTACGCAGTAGCGCCTGATCATACGAGGGCAGAGGCTCAGCCTCTGGCTTCCTTTGTTTCATCGCAGCCGCCATACATAATCATATATCCCGATCATCATCCATTTTTTCATTTGTGCACTTAAGCTTGCCTGGCTTTTGTCTACATATTTTCCCCAGCTTGGGGTTTTGTAGTGTTCGGAAGATATCATTTCAGCTGCACTGATTGTTGTGTTTTCTGCACCTGCAGCCTTCGGGAGCGCCTTTGCTTGTTTTTGATACCGTACAAGATCGAGCATGTTTCCGCCATTCCAGAAGTATGCTCTCAAGCGAGCCATTTTGTCAGCTCCTTTTCTGCTCCATCCCATTGCCAGCGTGCTCATTCTGGATGACAACACATGGCTTACATGCCCTTCCGTACTGCTTCCGCACACAGCATTTCTTCGAACCAACCTTGTTTTTGCTGCTGTCCAGTTGTTCAGGATATATTCAGCTCCTTCGTTGACTCTATTCCACACTCTTTCATTGGTGCCGGCATGGAACATGAGCATATCCACGCATGATTTAAACTCTTCTTTAGTATCTCTTCGGATTGTTTCCAACAGCAGATCTCTTGCGGCATGACTGCCATCTGTATCTACATGCCTTGTCATTTTTAGCACACATTTGTTGAGATGGAACTCATCCAGCACCTGCGTACATCCGTGTATCCTGCGTATCCCGGCTTTGATCCATCCACCGCAGTCACTGTTTACATAGATGTGCTTGACCTTGCTCAAATCATAGTTGTTATCCATGTATGCATAGAGTTCGTCAAAGATTTCATTGTTCCCTTTCTCTCCCTCATACGATCCGGCAAAGTAATGAGGATTTATGAGTCGGTACCGCTTGCTTTTAGGCGCTTCCGGTTCCACTCCTTCGTAAACATACATAAGTTTTATCGTTGCCCCATTTAGCTTTCTTCCGGATTCCGAACGCTTTAGATCCCCTTTTTTATTTTGGAACTGTAAGGATATATGATCTTCGTCAGCATCGATAAACAGGTTTTCGACCACACGTTTCCTGCCACGTCTCTTTTGTTCTTTTTCACTTGGAAAGATCAGGGCATGGCACTTTTCTTTAACTGCATTTTTGGATATTCTTTCAAGGATACTGACGGCTTTCCCACCTTCGTTATAGGAGGTACGGACCGATGCTTCAAACATGGAAGCATCGGCATCTTCCGTTGTCCTTTGGTTCTTTTCGATGCCGATCAAATCATCGACAAGATATTTTCGTTCTTTGGTATCTTTGTTCTTAAACAGGGTTTTCTCGTATTGCGTGG
Organism: Eubacterium sp.; assembly: GCA_024684535.1. Taxonomy (GTDB): domain Bacteria; phylum Bacillota; class Clostridia; order Lachnospirales; family Lachnospiraceae; genus Eubacterium_F. The sequence continues at coordinate 1,471 of JAIKWQ010000042.1, forward strand.
CACCTATCGATGTTATGATACTCTTTGTGTCGGTCTTCACGATATCCCAGTGTTCCAGCCTCATCGTGCTGTCTCTCAGCATCGTATTCATCATAGTGAAAGTATCACCGACGAACATACACGCAGCATTCAAGAACACATCCCTGACCGCATAGACGTAATCCGCGACTCCGACCTGACCTTTGGTAAAACCTTCTGTGATTTCATTCAAACTGGGTATTCCATTTTCCATCAAATGTGTTATACTGTTACTCATAGGGTAGCCTCCTTTGTTGGTTTTTTTTGCCAATCAAAACCTTATCACAAAGGGCTACCCTTTTTCAATACCCATTTCTAAACAACCTGTGTAAGGTTGTGTCTAATCCTACAAAAAAATTACTCTACCAAAAGAGCCCTCGGATAATAATAATCCAAGGACTCTTCTCAATATACAAATAATATTTAGGCTTCACCCTACGCGGTTTACGCTTTTTGTGCGATAGCCGCCTGTGCGGCTGCCGACAAAACGAGGGTACCGGACCGATCCGTATGCATTCATTATTTCCGGTCACCTTCGGCATTTCAATCATTTCCTCTTTTTCTTCTCCGGCAATTCCTCCCACATGCTCTCGATCAGCTCACGCAGGAACTCCCGATTATCAACATCATCCACCAGAATCATCTCTTTCGCACCCTCATATGGAAGTTCCATTGATGCGTCCGGAATCATCCTCACCGCTGCCGGAACAGGCTTAACCAAAAGTCTGTCATCATAAATGCCACCAAACACTCTGCCTCGATAATAAAGAATATACTCTCCCATCATCTCCCGGAAGGTAACTTCATCAAGTCCCGATAGCTGCTCTAAGACAAAATCCAGATAGTCTTTCGTTGATGCCATAGACTATTCCCCCTTTACCTTGATTGGATGCCTAATCACGGTCTTCAACTTCTCAGGAGCAACTTTTCTTGCATCACTCAGATAAATCTCATGATGCAGGCGCTTATCCGTGATATCCAGCACATAACCCTGCTGTTCCATGAACTCATGCATCATAGTAACCGTAGCCGGCTCATCATCATAAGAACCGATATGCATACACTGTACGCATGGTCCTTCATCGACTGTCAAAAACTCCACTTTGGAGAAATCCTGCTTTTTCTTTTTTGTCGCCTCATCTACTGCCCATAGGAAATCGTCCTCTATCACGAAATCCGGAAGTCGAATCACGGAAATCTAGTGGAAATCTTCCTTGCGAGAATAGTCGATTCCATCCACACCATTCTGCCACCAGAATCCCTCCAACGGCGGAACAACATAATCGAAATAACCGTCAATCTGATGATCACCCTTCTTACTCATCTTAATCGTAAAAGCAATTCCATACAACAATCCGATAGCCTTCTTATACTCTCCATCCTCCTGATTCGGATCTCCCGAACCACGTACAGCGATATAATTCATTCTCGGTACCGTCACGATTCCGGGCTTATTCTTTGGCATGTAAAACTCTTTGTATTCTTTCTTGAAATAAAAAGCCACCGCAGTTTACCTCCCCGCATCTTTCTCTTCAAATGGTTTATTCCAAGAACCGATCTCAATCAGATTGCCTTCCGGATCAGCAATATAGCAGGTTCTCTGTCCCCACGGCTCCAATTCAGGCTCCAAGACCGGTGTTGCCCCGTTCTCAACCGCATTTTTGAAGGCAGCGTCAACCTCATCAAAGGTATCTACATAAAGAGCGATCTCGTAATGACCATTCAGGCCCTTTACATACTCATACCGGCGGTTTGTCATCTTCTCAAAATCTTTCCTTCCGTATAGAAGAAACAACGTTCCGTCCTTCACAAGATATACATTGGAAGCATCCTCCGCTTCCTTAATCTCAAATCCAAGCACATCCCTGTAAAATCGGATCATTTTTCCCATATCTTCAACCAGCAACCCGAAACCATCCAATCTCATTGCATCAAACCTCCTATTCCTTCATATCTCACGCTACGTATGTATCATATCACATCTAACAAGACAACTGTATGTCATGTTTATTATATCATATTATTCTCAAGTCAGTGTATTAATTGCCTCATCCTCTATCGTATCGGGAACCATCCAGCCGGATTATGCCGGTTGCCACCCGCTCTTGAAATCGAACATCATGTTCCACCAGCAGCATAGTCGGACAATATTTCAGGATCAGATCTTCAATCTGCATCCGTGAAAATACATCCATATAGTTTAGTGGCTCGTCCCATATATACAGATTCGCCTGTGTGATCAGACTGGCCGCAACCAGCACTTTCTTTTTCTGTCCCTCGGAGAAATCCTCTATGTCCTTGGTAAACTGCGTCCGTTCAAATCCAAGCTGTCGTAGTGCCGTGTAAAACAATGTTTCATCCAATCCGGCATCCTTACAGTATTCCTTGATGGTTCCGTGTAAAAATGATGTGTCCTGGTTGACATAGGATATGAGAAGACCGGATGGCACAGACAACTCCCCCTCCAATCGGAAATCATCTCCGTTATCCTCGGCCCCCCCTTCTGCCTTATTAATAATCGACTTGATCAGAGTGGATTTTCCGCATCCGTTCTTCCCGGACAAGACAAGCCTGTCTCCTTGTTTCAATTCAAAACTAAGGTTCGCGATCAGCATCTCATCATATCCCAACGAAAGGTCTTTTGCACGAACAAGCACATCCTTATGAAAGAAAACCGGATGAAGCTTCAGATCCGTCGTCCGTTCGACATCCTGAAGCAGCCCTTCTTTTTCCTCGATTTCCCTATCCATTCTTTTTTCATAGGACTTCACTCGTGCCTGCATTTTTTTCGTCTTGGCCCCGATATAAGAACGGGTTGAAATATTTCGTTCCGGTTCTTTTTGGGGATCGAATCCGATTTTGGTTCCCTCATTTTTATCTGCCCATCGTTTGCTCCTATCAGCAGCCGTCTTCAACTTTTTGATTTCCTTCAGATGTTTTTCGTTTTCCGCCGTTGCATGGGCATCTGCCCGTTCCTTGTTTTCCTTCCATGAAGAAAAGTTCCCCATCTGAACCTCGATTGTTTTGCGGTTCAATACCAGAACATGATCTACAACTGCATCCAACAAATCTCTGTCGTGAGACACCAGGATAAATCCATTTTTCATCGACAAAAAGTCCCTGACACTAGCTCGTGCCTTCTGATCCAGATGATTTGTCGGCTCGTCGATCAGCAAAAAATCATTCTCCGCAGCAAACAGTACAGCCAGCATGACACGCGTCCTCTCTCCATGACTCAATGTGCCAAATGGTCGAAACAAGCATTCCTCTTCGATCTTTATCAGATTCATCTGGATCAGAATCTGCCATAGCTCCACCTGTGGTTTCCATTTTTCCGCCAATTCTGCCGCAGTTTTCGTAAGATCGTCCTCATCCAGCCGGTACGGAAACAGGTCAAAACAGGTGTGGGTACTGATGGTTCCGGAATACTCATGTTCGCCCATTAGGAGTTTCAAAAGCGTTGTCTTTCCCTTTCCATTTCGACCAATCAAGCCAAGCTTCCATGCTGTATCCAGATTGAAGCTTGCATTTTCAAAAACGGTATCATAGCTGCCATCATAGGCAAAAGTAAGATTGTTTACAAATATCTGTGACATAGTACCACCTCATTTCTTCAATTGGGATTGCTAGTACAATCAGCATTCCCCCGAGGCACAAAAAAATCTGCTCCCAACCGAAAAGCAGATTACGTATGATAGAAAGGCCGTAAATCATTCAGAGTTTATGCAGCACCGAAATGGAAAACTCTCATACAGATGTGGCCTGATTCCAATACGATAATCCGATTCGGCATACATAAACAGACCTTTTCAGGCCAATTGACAATTCTGCATCACCAAATCAAATTACCGATTCTTCATTTCGCCACACTCGCACTCCTGTGCGCCTTTCTCTTATAGTATATTGAACGTAACACATTCCGGAGAAAAAGTCAATGGTTTTCATGATTTCTTATCAGTATCATATTACATCGTCCCCAAGACTCATCCTGATACTGAAATGCATCGAATTTCGATCAATTTCTTATTTCTCCCATAATAATCTAATGCAGTATACATCCGCCGGTTCATTTTCAAATTCAAAGCTTCTTTCGTAAACGCCACCATTCTTCTTGACAGTCTTTATCGATGGCTCATTTGTTCTCTCAACTCCTAAATGCAACTCCTTCAAACCGTTTTCTTTAGCCACATCTATTATTAGCCGAAGCATTTCTGTAGCGTATCCCTTCTTCCTTTCAGTCGGACGGACGCTGTAGCCACAGTTACCGAAATCTTTAAGAAAATCATTAAGCGTATGGCGCAAATCGATAATCCCAACTATTCTATCTTCCTCATTAAGGGCAAAAAACGTATCCGTAACAACCCAGTTCGGGTTTACTGTTTCTTCGCTTGTATTGGCCGTCACCGCTTTCAGCCATTCCTCATAATCATCTGTCTGATCAAACAATTCACTTCCGTTTATCGTGTTTTCATTGTAAGAAAAGAACTCCATCTTAAACTCAATCGCTTTGTCCTTCAGTTCTATATTCGGTCTGACTAATCTGATCATCTCTTCCTCCATTCTTAAGGTATCAATTGTTTTTTAATATGGTCAATAATATGATCCGAAGTTTGTTTTTTTATCGGCATAATCCTGCTCCACATCCGGATGCCCTGATATGAATATAGTATTATGCTGACAACTTCTTCTACATTTACGTCGTTAAACTCGCCTCGTTCGATCCCGTATTCTATCAGTTTTTCCCATTTTTCTTCCGAGCGATGATTCAACTTGGCTATCCTCTCGAAACCACACATCTGAGCATACTCATATATAGCAATGCTTAATGATTCTTCTGGGTGTCCAATCTCTTTCTTCATCCTGGAAAGCGATGAATTCAGGATATCTGTTGCTGATGTTCCTTTATCAATCTCGTTTTCAATATCAAATGTATCTTCACCTGTTATCCTTTCAAGTAAAGCCTCAAACAGTTGATCGGTACCCGAAAAATGACTATACAATCCGCCTCTGCTCATATTTGTCACTTCACAGACATCCTTCATCGTAACCTGCTTAAACCCCTTTTTTGCAAAAAGTGCAAATGATGCATCTAGGATTGCTCCCCTTGTTCTTTCGGCTTTTGCTCCCATAAGTATCTTCCTTTCCGACGCGCGTGTCGTTTTTATTCATTATAGACATATGTGTCGATTTTGTCAAGAAGTATTTGCAAAAAAAGATTCCTGCCACACATCCGCAGCAGGAATCTCACTAAATAATCATTATTGCTTCAGGCAATCATTGATTCACCCTTTTTGTTGTATAGCGGCCTGTGCGGCTGCCAGTCTTGCAATCGGCACACGGAACGGTGAGCAAGATACATAGTCAAGTCCGATCTTGTTGCAGAACTCAACAGATGTAGGATCACCACCATGCTCTCCACAGATACCACAGTGAAGTGAGCTGTTAGCAGGTTTACCAAGCTTAAGAGCTGTCTCCATAAGCTTGCCGACACCTTCCTGATCAAGTTTAGCAAACGGATCGTTCTCGAAAATCTTCGCATCATAGTAAGCCTCAAGGAACTTACCTGCGTCATCACGTGAGAATCCGAATGTCATCTGAGTAAGGTCGTTTGTTCCGAAGCAGAAGAAGTCAGCTTCTTTTGCAATCTCGTCAGCTGTAAGTGCAGCTCTCGGGATCTCGATCATTGTACCAACCTCATACTCAAGCTTAACGCCTGCAGCTTCAATCTCAGCATCAGCTGTCTCTACTACAAACTTCTTCACATATTTAAACTCTTTGATATCGCCTACAAGCGGAATCATAATCTCAGGTTTTACATTCCAATCAGCATGCTCTTTCTGAACCTCGATAGCTGCGCGGATAACTGCCTTTGTCTGCATTTTTGCAATCTCAGGATATGTAACTGCAAGACGGCATCCACGATGACCCATCATCGGGTTGAACTCTTTGAGTCCCTCAACGATAGCCTTAACCTCGTCAAGTGATTTACCGAGTGCATCAGCAAGTTTCTTCTGCTCTGCTTCCTCATGAGGAACGAACTCATGAAGTGGCGGATCGAGGAAACGGATTGTAACCGGGTTACCCTCAAGTGCCTCATAAAGAGCCTTGAAGTCTGACTGCTGATAAGGAAGAATTTTATCAAGTGCTTTCTCACGAGCCTCTGCTGTATCTGCACAGATCATCTCACGGAATGCAGCGATACGATCCTCTTCGAAGAACATATGCTCTGTACGGCAAAGTCCGATACCCTCTGCACCAAGCTCACGAGCTTTCTTAGCATCAGCCGGTGTATCAGCGTTTGTACGAACTTTCATTGTACGATATTTATCAGCCCATCCCATGATGCGTCCGAACTCGCCTGCGATCTCAGCATCCTTTGTCGGGATGATTCCTTCATATATATTACCTGTTGTACCATCGATAGAAATCTCTGCACCCTCGTTGAATGTTTTTCCTGCGAGTGTGAACTTTTTGTTCTCCTCATCCATATCGATGTCGCCGCATCCTGATACGCAGCACTCGCCCATTCCACGAGCAACTACGGCAGCGTGTGATGTCATACCACCACGAACTGTAAGGATACCCTCTGCGCTCTTCATACCTGTGATATCCTCAGGTGATGTCTCGAGACGAACAAGAATAACTTTCTCACCTCTTGCAGCCCACTCAACAGCATCATCAGCTGTGAATACGCATTTACCGCAAGCAGCACCCGGAGAAGCTCCAAGTCCTTTTCCGATTGGTGTAGCTGCCTTGAGTGCGTCTACATCAAACTGCGGATGAAGAAGTGTATCCAAGTTACGAGGATCGATCATAGCTACTGCTTCTTCCTCTGTCTTGTGTCCCTCATCTACGAGATCACAAGCAATCTTGAGAGCTGCAGGAGCTGTTCTCTTTCCGTTTCTACACTGAAGCATATAGAGTTTTTTGTTCTCAACTGTAAACTCCATATCCTGCATATCATGGTAGTGATTCTCAAGAGTATCACAAACCTTGATGAACTCTGCATAAGCCTCCGGGAATTCCTGCTCCATCTGAGCGATAGGCATCGGTGTACGAACACCGGCAACCACGCCCTCGCCCTTTGCATTTATGAGGAACTCACCCATAAACTTGTTCTCTCCTGTAGCAGGATCACGTGTAAATGCAACACCTGTTCCTGACTCATTGTTCAGGTTACCGAATACCATCGGCATAACGTTTACTGCGGTACCCCAGCTGTAAGGGATATCATTGTCACGACGATATACGTTAGCACGTGGGTTATCCCAAGAACGGAACACAGCCTCAACTGCGAGTTTCAACTGAGTTACAGGATCTGAAGGGAAGTCTTCATTTTTCTGTTTTTTATACTCAGCTTTGAACTGCTCAGCAAGCTCTTTGAGGTCTGCTGCTGTCAGATCTACGTCGAACTTAACACCCTTTTTCTCTTTCATCTCGTCGATAAGCTGCTCGAAATACTTCTTACCAACTTCCATAACTACGTCTGAGAACATCTGGATGAAACGACGATATGAATCGTATACGAATCTTTCAAATGCAGGATCAGAGTTACCTGCGATCATTGCTGCTACAACCTCGTCATTGAGTCCAAGGTTAAGAATAGTATCCATCATACCCGGCATAGAAGCTCTGGCACCTGAACGAACAGATACAAGAAGCGGATTATCTTTTGAACCGAACTTCTTTCCGTTCTCGTTTTCCATCCAAGCTACGCCTTCCATGATCTGGCTCATAATCTCATCATTGATTTTGCGGCCATCCTCATAGTACTGAGTACAAGCTTCTGTAGTAACAGTGAATCCCTGAGGAACCGGAAGTCCGATTTCAGTCATCTCAGCAAGGTTAGCACCTTTACCACCGAGCAAGTTACGCATGGTCATGTTACCTTCTTTGAAGGTATAAACCCATTTTGCCATTATTACTGTCCTCCTGTAAAAATAAATTATTCTTTTTCCTCCGTTAGGAGGTTTAAAAAGTCGCTGTGAATATCTTATCACAGGCGCTAAAAAAAAGCAAGCAAAAAGTACGGTTTCTCAACTGTTTTTTGCACCCTTTGTCCAGTACACGGGCTTAACCCATTTACCGGATATCTTCTTATGCTTATAAGTATCCCTGTTTTCGTCGTATGAAAGCATTCTCATATAGTGATTTGAGTTGCTGAGCTTGAGCGCTTTGTACACCTTTTTCAAAGATATCCAACGCCTGTTACGGTGTTTTTTCCCGGAATCACCGAGAAATGCCATATCTGTTACAGGGTCATATTTAAACAACGTGACATAATGTCCGTATGTATTTTTCCAAAAACTGTTGTCATACGATGAGCTCACGACAACCATCGAAGCCATCGCTTCTTTCATAAGCTTTTTGAATTTGGAATACTTCTTCGGACGTTTTCCGTAATCAACCACAAATCCCGCTGCCTCCATGGTCTTTTTGATCTGAGGCCAGTCGATAGCGCCACCACCGGGATAACTGCTGACTTTTTTCGCAAACTTGTACATATCTATCGGCGAGCATTGATACGGCGTCAGCGAACAATAAAAATTCGCCATACAGCACAATCCGCAACCAAATCCTCCGAATCTCCTGCCGTCTATGGTCAAATCTCCCCAGTAGCCCGACCAGTCATACTTCTTCTTCCATGACTTGGGTCCCTGGAAAAATGTCGCGATACCCGGTTCACTCTCCATCTCAGGTTCTTCTGTCGGCTCCGGCTCATTTTTCACCGGCTCCGGAGTGACTTCAGGCTCCTGCACTACATTTGTAGAAACCACTTTTTCAGGCTCACTCTGTGTATTCTTTTTGTTGAACCATAAAAATGTCACGCCGGCCACGACAGCAAAAATAAGGATACCCGCAACAACACTTCCCCAGGGAAAATGACGTTTCTTTTCCCCGTCGAGGATATACTCCCTCGATACGGAATGTTGTCTGGTTATCCTATCAAGTTTCTTTATACGTTTCAGGCTGTCACTGCGTTTGCTCAAAATACAATCCTCTGAATTAAATTAGAATGCCAATCTCTCGCGGAAATACTCCGAAAGCTTGTCGATAGCTACTCTTTCCTGTTCCATCGTATCTCTTTCACGAACGGTAACCATATGATCATCGACAGAGTCAAAATCATAAGTCACACAATACGGCGTACCAATCTCATCCTGTCTGCGGTATCTCTTACCGATGTTTCCGCGATCATCATACTCGCAGTTATACTCTTTTGAAAGAGAAGCAAATACTTCTCCCGCCTGCTCGCCAAGTTTTTTCGACAGAGGTAGAACTCCAATTTTAACAGGCGCAATTGCCGGATGGAAATGCATGACCGTTCTCATATCTCCACCCTCAAGCTCCTCCTCGTCGTAGGCTCCGCACAAAAATGCTAAGGTCACACGGTCAGCTCCGAGCGAAGGCTCGATAACATACGGTATGTATTTTTCTTCTTTTTCAGGATCAAAGTACTCCATAGACTCACCTGAAGTATTCTGATGCTGAGTGAGGTCATAGTCTGTTCTGTCTGCAATACCCCAGAGTTCTCCCCAACCAAACGGGAACAAAAACTCAATATCCGTCGTAGCACGGCTGTAGAATGAAAGCTCTTCCTTGTCGTGATCACGAAGTCTGAGCTCGTCTTCTTTCAGTCCGAGAGAATACAGCCAATCTATACAGAACTTTCTCCAATATTCAAACCACTCAAGGTCTTTGCCCGGCTCACAGAAGAACTCAAGCTCCATCTGCTCGAACTCTCTGGTACGGAAAGTAAAGTTACCCGGCGTGATCTCATTTCTGAACGATTTTCCTATCTGTCCGATACCGAAAGGAATCTTTTTCCTTGATGTTCTCTGGACATTTTTGAAATTGACAAATATTCCCTGTGCTGTCTCAGGACGCAGGTAAACAGTATTTTTCGCATCCTCCGTAACACCCTGGAATGTTTTGAACATCAGGTTGAACTGTCTGATATCGGTGAAGTTTTTCTTGCCGCAAGACGGACACTCAATTCCTTTTTCTGATATGAAATCCTGCATCTGTTCATTTGTCCATCCGTCAACAGATGACTCAAGCTCGATTCCGTTCTTTGCCGCGAAATCCTCTATCAGCTGATCCGCGCGAAATCTCTCGTGGCACTCTCTACAGTCCATCAGCGGATCCGAGAAGCTGCCAAGATGTCCTGAAGCAACCCAAGTCTGCGGATTCATCAAAATCGCACAGTCAACTCCGACATTGTATGGATTTTCCTGGATAAACTTTTTCCACCAAGCTCTCTTGATATTATTTTTCAGCTCAACACCGAGGTTTCCGTAATCCCAAGTATTCGCAAGTCCACCGTATATCTCGGAACCCGGATAGATAAATCCCCTCGTTTTGCAAACCGAAATAATCTTTTCCATTGTCTTTTCCATTTAAATAAATCCTCCATTCAATCAGTCAAACAGCCCGAACATTTGAGCCGCAGTCTGAGCATTATCAACTATCGCGGTCACCTGACAGCTTGTGCATTTGTCACTGTCTTTGTGATCACAGAAGCCGCAAAGCATCTCCTTTGCGTTCATAATTGCATAAAAACGATCAATAGTCATCTCTTCCATTTTGTCTCCCACCTTCCGTTGTATTGATCCTCATTTTTACACCTTCTGAATGATTATACTAGGAAACCCTCTATAATGCAAGCTATATTTTGAGAGGGATCCGAATTATTTTTCAGTAAGCTGCTTCAGGGTTTTCAACGTGTTAAACTGTTTGTCCGAGTTCCTTTGCAAAAATGTCCCGACAGTTTTTTCCAGTTCAGCAAGTACTCTCTCACTCACCGTAAACGAATACAACTTATTTAGCGGCAGATTCAGTATTTGTCCTACCGTATACGTCGCCGCTTCAGACAATTTCCAGACACCCATATCATCCAGATACGCTCCCTTGTCGGCATCATAGTGCGGTGCATATCCCGAAATAGCCATCATCCTAAGCTCAAACACACGTCTTACCAACTCATCGGGTATCGCTTCTTTTTCCAGTGCCAAAAGCGATCTGTAGACAAGCTCAAGTTCTTTCGGCGCTCGCATCCCCTCTCTGGTGAAATAATCAGCAACCTCCAGAAAATACATACCCGTATACAGCTTTTCAAGGTCGTTTTTTAATTTCGGGAAATAATTATCTATCGTGGCGTCATCGACGGAATACGAATCTCTGCCGGCATAAACGAAAAATGAACCGAAACACATAGGTTCCGTAACAGCCGACAAATGATTTTTCGGGCGTCTGGCGCCTCTCGCAAAAGCAGTTATCCTTCCTTCCTCTTTGGTAAGCAGCACAACTCTTTTGTCGTATTCACCTATCGCTGCGGACAAAAGTACAATTCCCGTAACCTTTTGTTTCATCAATTACCCTTTCTTGAAACCAAACGACTTCAGCTGCGTATCATTATCTCTCCAGTCTTTTCTGACTTTGACCCAAATCTTCAGATTCACTTTGCAGTCGAGCAATTTTTCTATATCAGGTCTGGCAGCTGAACCGATTCTTTTCAGCATCGAACCGCCTTTGCCGATAACCATTCCCTTGTGCGAGTCTTTCTCACAAACTATAGTCGCATCTATATCCCAGAGGTCCCTGTTTCCTCTTTTTTTCATACTCTCAATCACCACAGCGATGCCGTGCGGAACCTCATCAGACAGAAGTTTCAGTGATTTTTCACGTATCATCTCCGCCACGATTTCTCTCACCGGCTGATCAGTCAGAGTGTCTTCATCGTAGTAAGCCGGACCTTCGGGCAGGTGGGTAAACATCGCCTCCACCAAGTCGTCAACATTATCCCCGGTCTTTGCGGAAAGAGGGATGATCTCATCAAACTCAAGTATATCTTTGTAGGCGTCTATGCAAAGCAAAAGCTCATCTTTTCTGATAGTATCAACCTTGTTCATAACCAGGATAACTTTGCCTTTGTAACCGGAAAGCTTCTCAGCGATTTTTTGTTCTCCCTTTCCTATGAAAGTCACAGGCTCTACAAGCCAGAGAACCAAATCCGCATCTCCTATGGTGTCAAGCGCAGTTTCCACCATGAAGTCCCCGAGTTTGTTTTTCGCTTTGTGAACTCCCGGAGTATCCAGAAAAACAATCTGTCCCCTGTCATCTGTATAGATGGTCTGGATCCTCTTTCTGGTGGTCTGTGGTTTAGGTGAAGTAATCGCTATTTTTTCACCTATTATTCTGTTCATAAGTGTTGACTTTCCGACATTCGGGCGCCCAACTATAGCTGCAAAACCTGATTTGTATTTATCCATTTTTACCTCTCTTTTTATAATTATTTCAACAATCTTATTTCATTAAAAATGTCCGCATCGTTTTTGATTTTTTCTTCACTTCCGACTACGCATATATATCCGTCGCTTAAGATTGCTCTTATCATTTCAGCGCATTTTTGTATTTTTTTATTGTCTGTTGCAAGCAGTTCATCTCTGCGCCTCTGGATATACTCTTCCGTATCCTCTGACATATATGAACCGTATGAAGTGTTTCCTATCATCTTCGGAGTTTTCGGAGCATCAAGTTCCCTAACAGAACCTATGATAAACTTCGTAAGCTGTGTCTCATCAAGCTCGACGTTTTCCAGGTAATCGGCAACCGATTCAAAAGCTTCATTTGTCTGCTTCAAATTCGGATCCCTGTAAGAAACCATATATCCGTACCCTGACGGAACAAATGCGCACATAACTCCGTAAGCGCCGCCCTTTACCCTGACTTCATTCCAGAGGTATTCGTAGCCCAGCAGTGTTTTCAGCAAACGGAACGAACCGTCATAGGATATTCCATGATCTGCAAAGCTTCCCGTTCTTGCCACAAACTGAACTCCGCCAGCAGTTATGATTCCTTCATTGGTTTTGTATTCTTTTTCTTTGTACTGAGGTGTGGTAACAGGCTTATGACTGTCTTTCAATATGGAAGTAAATCCTTCCACGCTGTCTTCAAAAACTTTGTATCCTTTTTCAGTTGTAGTGATATCAATAAGCAATCTTTCTTTGGTAAAAATGGTGTCTCGTACATCTTTGATCACTTCAACCAAATTGTCTTTGTAATCATCAAAATCATCATCTATTTCACTGATAAAATCATAGTAGTTAAGACCCTTGATTCTTTCCATAAATTTGGTACCGGGTTTATAGTATGTAAATGTACGATTAATCGCCACGCTGTGTCCCGCAGCCTGCATAGAAGCGAGCTTTCCTGATCTTCTCTCAGCAATTATTTCCTTCAAACGTTTTGTGTCATCGAGGTGTGTGCCGCTTACTATTTCAGCCAAAAGTTTCATCACATAATCAGTCTCATCAAAGAGAACTTTCACCGTAACTTCAAGTGTTACTTTGTGGCTTTTGTTTACAAAACTCGAATGCAGGTCGGTCATTATTCCAAATCCGCCCGCGTGCAGCAAAACCTCATTCGACAGGTCGAGCTTGTCATACTTATCTGTATCCATCACTCCGAGCACATCCGCAATCACGCCTATATAAGTTGCGTAGTCCTCGAGATCAGTTATATCAAACACGAATTTTATGTATGAAATACCGTTTGTAAATACATCGTGATAGAGTGTTTTCATTCCTTTTATTTCGCGTTCTTCATTGACAGGTTTTTTTGCTTTTTTATCGATGTCTGCAAGCGTCAACATCGGAATAGTAGCAAGCTGCTCAGGTGTTGACGGCTCTTCCTGATACTTCTTCAGCTCTTTTGTTTCCTGTATTATTTTTTCCTTTTCTTCATCTGACAAAGAATCAAATTTTTTCTTCAATATTTCTTTTTCTTTTGCCTCTTCCTCTGACGCAAGTCCGGGCTTCGGAAGCAGTGTCACGAACACTGAATGGGGGTTATCAAGCAGATACTCTTTGATCAGTTTTTCATAATAATCTGTCTCCGTCTGCTTCCTCAAAAACTCAAAAATAGCATCCGCTTTCAGATGTATAAACGGTTTTTCATCATCATATAACCAGCTGTCATAAAGGTTGAGTCCGTACATAAGCCCTTTCGGGAATCTGCCGAAATCAGCCTCTCTGAACTGAAATTCCATAGCGTTTATCGCCGCTTTTAATGAGTTTTTATTAATTCCCTCGCTCACTATTTTTTCAAGCGTTCCACGAACTGTATCGAGGAAATCCTGTTTTCTGTCTTCGGCTGCATTTTTCGCGCTTATTGTGAAAAATGGCTGCATAAACGGTTCGCTGTATCCGCACTCAATCTCTGTTCCTATACCCGCCTGAACCAGAGCCTCTTTGATCGGTGCGCCCACACCGTCAACCAGCGCATATTCAAGCACCTGAAAAGCGTGGTATTTGTTGGTATCGAGACTGTCACCGCACACCGTAGCGTATGCAAAACAAGCCTTGTCTTCTGTCGGCTCACCACTTGGAATCGAATAATAATCCGTTGCCTCACGCATTTTTTCAAACGCTTTCTGATACTTCGGTTTGGACTGAACCTCCAGATAATCAAAAGCGCTTAGATACTCCTCATCTATCCAGTTCAATTTTTCTTCAAAATCCATATCTCCGTACAAATATATATAACTGTTTGACGGATGATAGTATCTCCTGTGGAAGTCCAAATAATCCTCCCATTTCAGATCAGGGATATACTTCGGATCGCCACCTGAAACCACACCGTACTCGCTCTCCGGGAAAAGATTGCTCTCGATAAGCGTCTCCAGTCTCTCATCCTGCGATGAAAAAGCGCCCTTCATTTCGTTGAAAACAACTCCATTGTATGTCAGTTCTCCATCCAAGGAGTCAAGCTCATAGTGCCAGCCCTCCTGTCTGAATATTTTTTCTTCATCGTATATCGCAGGATAAAAAACTGCATCCAAATAAACATCCATCAGATTTTGGAAGTCTTTGTTGTTCACGCTTGCCACCGGATATACCGTCTTATCAGGGTAGGTCATCGCGTTTAAAAATGTATTGAGCGAGCCTTTGTCAAGTTCTGCAAAAGGGTCTTTCACAGGGAATTTTCTCGAGCCGCAAAGCACGGTATGCTCAACTATATGAGGAATTCCCGTCGAGTCCGTAGGCGGAGTCCTGAAACCTATATCAAACACTTTGTTATCATCATTATTCTCGATAATAACAACTCTCGCGCGTGTTTTTTTGTGTCTGAGCAGATACCCTACGCTGTCCAATTCAGACAGATCCTCTTTTTTAATTAATT
>JAIKWQ010000132.1 GCA_024684535.1 Eubacterium sp.
TACCTGTATCCTATGACAATCCTCAAAGGCGACGATTCAAAAATGGAGTTTACCGGGATCACCTTCGCCGGAAACGACCAAAATCTGGACACCGGTATGAAGGTAGTCCATACAGGTGAGAGAACAACATCGGCTGTGAGCACAAAATCGATATCCAAAGACGGAGGAATCAGCACATTCAGAAGTAGTGTTGTGGTCGGCAAAAATGCCAAGAAGGCCAAGTCAACGGTATCCTGTGCATCACTGATGCTTGACAGAGTGTCGAGATCCGATACGATACCTGCACTTGATGTGAGGTGTGATGATGCTGATATCGGGCACGAGGCAAAAATTGGAAAGATAAGCGATGATGCTATATTCTATCTGATGTCGAGAGGCGTCAACGAAGAGGATGCAAGGTCGATGATAGTAAGCGGCTTCGCTGACAGTGTATCGAAAGAACTCCCGCTTGAGTACGCGCTTGAGATGAACAATCTCATCCGCCTCGAGATGAAGGGCAGTATCGGTTAGTTGGTTTAGAAAATCATTTTATTCAAGCAACTAAAATCGAACTCAGTACATCGGAATTAGATATTTGTAAACGGTTTTGTACAAAAACTTGATTCGAAAGGAAAAAAGATTGTGAAAGAAACGATCAACCAAATGCCGGTAAAGACGTGGAACTGGCTGCATATGAATTCCGCAGCCGTCGACATACCGGATGAGATACAAAAAAATCAACCGATAGCCCTCGCAGGAGCACCCCGGGGAAATGAGGTGATCGTGCCTGAGATGTCCTGTGATGCGCAGGAGCAGGAGATCAGAATATCGGTAGATAGTGACACAAATCGTACGGTTATCATAGATTACAACTCGACAGGCAGCGGCTTTATGAAGGTTAGAACCACTGCCGAGATTGCCAAGGGCGGGACGCTGAAGCTGATTGAGGTGTTTAGGACCGGCTAAAAATACGGCCTCACCGACAGAGTCGATGTCAAAGTATCCGAAAAAGCAGGTTTCGAGCTGACTCAAATTTTTGTCAGAGGAAATGAAACATTTACAGATGTGAAAGTAAACCTCGAGGGTAGAGACAGTGCACTCAAGATAGATACAGCGTATCTGACGACCGATGACAATCTGCTTGACATCAACTATGAAGCTAACCATATAGGTGAGAACACGATGTCGGATATCTCTGTTTCCGGAGCACTTTGTGACAGAGCCGAAAAGAGATTCAGGGGAACGATCGATTTCCGATATGGAAGCAGCGGAGCAAAAGGAAACGAGCTCGAAAATGTCCTTATGCTCGATCCCGATGTAGTGAACAAAACTATACCCGTTATCCTCTGTGCCGAAGAGGATGTGGAAGGAAATCACGGTGCAACGATAGGAAAGCTTGACAAAGAGAGTATGGACTACATGCAGTCAAGAGGACTCAGTGAAGAGGTTATCCGACAGATGATGAAAACAGCATATATCACATCAGCGATAAACAGACTTCCGGATGACGAACTGAAAGAAAAGCTCTTGAAGGAAGAGGATCTCGTTTGAAAGGAAATAAACACGATGTTTGAAAAAAATGTCCGTAAAGATTTTGAGTTTTTCAGAGCTATTGATGAGAAAAAGGGAGAACCGGGAACGGCTTACCTTGATAATGCTGCCACTACACAGAGGCCGGATGTTGTCCTAAAAGCAGTTGAGGATTTCTACAAAACGATAAACTCAAATCCGCTCAGGGGATTGTACAAGATAAGCCTGGAGGCAACCGAAAGCTACGAAAATGCGAGAAAAAAAGTTGCCGGGTTTATAGGAGCCGCTCGTCCCGAGGAGATCATTTTTACAAAAAATGCCACGGAGAGCTTGAACCTTGCGGCATACAGCCTGTGTGAAAAATTCGTCGGAGAGGGAGATGAGATCGTTGTAACCATTGCAGAGCATCACTCAAACATGCTCCCTTGGAGAATGCAGGCAAAACGCAAGGGCGCCAAGGTTTTGTATTTAGAGCCCGATAAAACAGGACATTTTTCTGAAGAATCTGTTATAAATATCATTTCGGATAAAACAAAAATACTCGCAATGACACATATCTCCAATGTGTTTGGAAGAAAAAATGACTTGAAAGCCATCGCAAAGCTATGCCACGAAAGAGGGATAATCATAGTTGCCGACGGGTCGCAGTCCGTGCCGCACGCAAAGGTTGATGTGCTTGATTTGGATGTTGACTTTTTGGCTTTTTCAGGACACAAGATGCTTGCACCGTTTGGGATAGGCGTTTTGTATGGAAAATATGACCTTTTGAGAGTGATCCCACCTTTTCTCGGTGGCGGTGAGATGATAGAGACTGTCACGCTTGACAAGATCACATACGCAGAGATACCACACAGGTTTGAAGCAGGGACCGTAAACGCGGGTGGTGCGATAGGTCTTGCTGCGGCGATCGACTAAATCGAGTCGATCGGGATGGATAATGTAGTTAAACGCGAAGAAGAGCTTACCGAGTATGCATTTGAAAAAATGACATCGGTTGAAGGACTAAAGATCATCGGATCAACGGATCCGAAGGAGCATCATGGGATATTGACATTCACTTTTGACGGAGTACATCCGCACGACATAGCGTATATCCTTGATTCCAAGGCGAATGTCGCGATCCGCGCCGGACATCACTGCGCGCAACCGTTGTTGAAATATCTCGGAACGATGTCAACTGCGAGAGTAAGCCTTGCTTTCTACAATAACGAGGATGAGATAGACAGACTTGTTTCGTGTCTGTCGGAGATGCGATCATCACTTGGTATGGTATGATTTAACAAAAATGAATTGATAGCTGCACCGGCGTTTGAGGCGTCGGTGCATTTTTTTAAAAAAGCATAAAAAAGCATAAAAATAACCAAGAAAGGTTTGACTTTTCGGGCAAAATAGGATAATATAAAAACATCTATTTTTCATGGCTGTTTGTGAAGGAGCGTCACAGACAGCCAATGGTATAATGTGCGGGCTTTGAAGTGCACGGAAACTGATGCTTACGCTCCGGAACAGGAGGATGAAACTATGGCAAAATGGGTATGTAGTGTTTGTGGATATGTACATGAGGGGGATACACCGCCGGAGCAGTGCCCTGTGTGTAAAGCACCTGCAGAGAAATTCAAAAAGCAGGAAGGCGAGATGACTTGGGCTGCAGAGCACGTTGTAGGTGTTGCAAAAGGCGCTCCTGAGGACATCATCAAGGATCTTCGTTCAAACTTCGAGGGTGAGTGCTCTGAGGTTGGAATGTATCTTGCTATGGCAAGGGTTGCATTCCGTGAGGGATATCCTGAGGTTGGAATGTACTATGAAAAGGCTGCTTTTGAAGAGGCAGAGCATGCTGCTAAGTTTGCAGAGCTTCTCGGAGAGGTTGTGACTGACTCAACCAAGAAAAACCTCGAGATGCGTGTAGATGCTGAAAACGGTGCAACAGCCGGAAAAACAGATCTTGCAAAAAGAGCAAAAGAGCTCAACCTCGACGCTATCCACGATACTGTACACGAGATGGCAAGAGATGAGGCTCGCCATGGAAAAGCTTTCAAAGGACTGCTTGACAGATACTTCGGTTAAGCTTGATCAGAGCAGATCATTTTTGAACATAGACAGGGAAATGCCGATGATATCGACATTTCTCTGTTTTTCAGTGAGTAGTTGAGAGGAGAAATGATGGAACAGCGTAGTTTTTATAATGAAATCCTGACAGATCACAACCTTCATCCGGAGTTCAAACACGATATGGAGGGGGCCACGGTGACTCTGGAGGGTGTAAATCCTTCCTGTGGAGATGACATTATCCTTAGTCTCAAGGTTGAAGACGGCGTGATAAAAGACGGAGCATTTACCGGGGACGGATGTGCGATATCTCAGGCTTCGGCTGATATGATGCTTGGGCTCGTGATCGGCAAAACGGAGGAAGAGGCTCTCAAGCTCGGGGACATTTTTATGAGGATGATCAGAGGAGAGGCTTCTGATGAGGAGATAGATTCGCTTGAGGAATCACAGGCGCTTCGCGATATAGCGCATATGCCTGCGAGAGTCAAATGTGCTGTGCTCGGCTGGCACACGATGGAGGAGATGCTTCGCGGCGCAGGCGTAGAGGATTCGGTCACTACAGAGAACCTTTGAAAAAAGTAATATCAAGACAAAAAAATGACGGACAGGCAATGAGATTGCTTGTCCGTTGTTTGATATTTTTCAGTTTTTTCTTATTATATGCAAAAAAAACTTGATAAGGCGTCTGGCTTATGCTATAATCTGTTTTCGGGTGTCGAATTGCGCCCAAAAGAGACATAAAGAAGTAAAGGAGAAAAGACGATGAACAGCAAATTGAGAGGGTTTTTGCAGATACTTCTCGTACTGATCCTGATCGGTGGCTTCGGTTTCGTAGCCTGGAAGGGAGTAGGGCAGTATCACAGAGGAAGCGTCGAAAACATCCGTCTGGGGCTTGACCTCAAGGGTGGTGTCAGCGTAACCTATCAGGCAAAAAAAGACAATCCAACAGCAACAGAGATGGATGACACGGTTTACAAGATGCAAAAGCGTGTTGAGAATTATTCAACAGAGGCTTCTGTATACAAAGAGGGAGATAACCGTATAACTATCGATATCCCGGGTGTTACAAACTCGAAAGAGATCCTTGATAAGCTTGGAAAAGCAGGAGCACTGTATTTCATTCTGTATGACAACCTCAAGGTTGCACCGGGATCGGATGACAAAAAAGCCGTTGCGGCAGGAACTGTAACGGGAGGAGCCGTATCCGGCTCTGTGGCTGATCTTTCGACCGGATCACCTGAAGAGGGAGACACGGTAGTATTTGACGAAGCAAATATCGAAATGGATGGTTCGACCATCAAAGATGCGACAGCTACTACAGATGCTGAGACATCCGGAAAGGTTGAAAATGTCGTTAAGATCAAGTTTAATGGCAAAGGAACCAAAAAATTCGGAGACCTTACATCAGCTCATGTAAATGAAAGACTTGCCATCGTTTATGATGATAAACTGGTATCAGCACCAAATATCTCAGAGGCTATCACAGGTGGTGAGTGTCGTATAAGTGGTGGATTTGATGAGTTCTCTGAGGCAGAGGAGCTTGCATCTACACTTCGTATCGGTGCACTTCCGCTCGAGCTTGAAAACATCCACGACAATGTGGTTGGAGCTACACTTGGAAGCACAGCGCTTGAGACTTCACTCATTGCCGGACTTATCGGTTTTATACTTGTCATACTCTTTATGATAGTTATGTATCGTCTGCCGGGTGTTGCAGCATCTATAGCACTTATCTTCTATATACTTATGATGCTTGTAGTACTGAATGTACTGAATGTAACACTTACATTGCCGGGTATCGCAGGTATCATCCTGAGTATCGGTATGGCGGTTGACGCGAACTGTATCATATTTACGCGTATACGAGAGGAACTTGCAACCGGAAAGACTATCAATTCGGCTATTAAAAATGGTTTCTCGAACGCCCTTTCAGCTATCATCGATGGAAATATAACAACACTTATCGCAGCATTCGTGCTGTACTTGAGAGGTTCAGGTACTGTCAAAGGATTTGCTGAGACGCTTGCAATCGGTATTATTCTTTCTATGGTAACAGCTATATTTGTTACAAGATGGCTTATGTATGCGTTTTCAGCATTTGCGCCTGAGGCAGTTAAACTCTACGGTGTTCAGAAGAAGAGAGAGACAATCAACTTCCTCGGTCACTGGAAGAAATACCTCATTATATCAGGAATTGTTATTGTAGCCTGCATCGGAGGACTTATCTTCAATGCTACAACAAAGGGTGAGATACTTAACTATAGTCTTGATTTCGTAGGTGGTACATCAACATCAGTTGGTATAGATCAGAATACTGAGATTACAGATGAACTCAAAGATGAGGTTGTCGATGTAGTCAAAGATGTAACAGGACTTCAGGGTGAGGTTTCATCCTCAGATGATCAGGGAGTCAAGAAAATAACTGTTCGTACAACTACTATGACAGAGCAGCAGGCAGGAGATGTCAGAACTGCACTGGCTAAGAAGTTCAACACAACAGAAGATCAGGTAGAGTCAGAGACTATATCAGCTTCTGTATCAAGTGAGATGCAGCTGGATGCTATCATAGCAACGCTCATCGCTATCGCTTGTATGCTGATATACATCTGGATCAGATTCCGTCATATCTCAACCGGTGGAGCTGCAGTGCTTGCACTTGTTCACGACGTAATCGTGGTATTTACGGTATACGTACTTGCAAGCTCATTCATCCAGGTTGGTTCGACCTTCATAGCGGTTATGCTTACGATCGTCGGATACTCAATCAACGATACCATCGTCGTATTCGACCGTATCAGAGAGAACAGAAACAAGGCGAACAGCCGCGACGATCTGAAAGAGATTATCAACAGATCAATCACAGAGACTCTTTCAAGATCAATAAACACTTCTGTGACGACATTTATAATGGTATTTATGCTCGCGATTCTCGGTGTGGCATCTGTAAGACAGTTTGCTATTCCGCTTATCGTCGGTGTAATCGCAGGTTGCTACTCATCTATCTGTGTTGCGGCACCGCTCTGGTACCTGCTCAGTGGTAGAGGCAAACAGTCAACCAAAAAGACCGAGAGCTACTCCAAAGATAACAAAAAAGGAGTAAGCGGTGGAAGCCGTCAGAGGAAAAAAGAAAACGGACAGAAGAATAAATAATAACTGACGTGAAAAAAATTAATCCCTCACGAATGGCCGGATGGCTGTGCGTGAGGGATTTTTTTGCATCTTGACAAAAATGATAAAAATGATAAAATAGATAAAAAGAATAAAAATAGATAAAAAGAATAAAATTAGATAAAAATGATAATGAAGTAGGAGGGCGTAGAGATGAATCATTCGGTAATCGCATACGAACTTTGATACATTTCTTTCAACTTATCAACTGAGTTGTATGCCTCTCCGATGCAGAATTCCTTTGACCAGGTCATATAATACGCCCAGGGAATTCTGGATTTTTCAAGCATTTTTATATCCGGCATATATCCGACTTCTGCAAGCGCAGCGACTTTATTTTTTGTTGTATTTTTTATCAATGATTCGTATTCCGATTTGTAATCAGTTTCTAAATATTTTTCAAGATAAATATCCACTGAAATTACATCGACATAATCATCACCGGGATAGCCCTCTGGCAATCGACAGTTCCAAACCCACAGGAGATTGTCGAGATGATGCGCATTTGTGTAGTGATCATACATCAGTTTGTAGAGCTCTTTGGCGACTTCAGGACCTTTTGCGCCCCACCAAAACCAAGTGCCGTCTGATTCGTGAAACGTGCGCCACAGTATGGGTATATCTTTTTCACAAAATGGTTTCAATAGTTTTGCTATGGCGTCCATATCGTGAAAAAATGCTTCTCTTTCGGGCGTTCCTTCCGTGAGAACACGTCTTGCATCAAAATCTGTATGCTCAGTATAAAAGCTTTTGTCGCGACCGCCGAGAGGAGAATACCAATGAAAGCTGAATGTCAGTATTCCGTCTGATTTTTCTGCCCATTTCATAGCCGTATCAAGAGTTCCACGGTTTTCATATATTTCTTTTAAACATTCTTCTGATGCGTCATCGTAGTTGATGTTCGGAGAGTAAGCCAAAAGTTCGAACCCGCGAAGTTTTGGAACACGGCCTGTTTTCTCTTTTATGTACTCTATTTCTTCCATGGCATTAGTCTGAGTATGCTGTCCTGTGATGATAGCCTGACCGGAAATTTCGCATAGGTATTCAAGTAGTTTTTTCGCATTTTCAGTTGCGTTTTTATTGGTTGGTTTTTGCATCGGTTTTCTCCTATTCAATAATCAGTTGCCAATTCTCGTTATACCACTTGGTGATATATTTTGGCATATTGCCAAAGTCGATTTTCAGCTTTCCGTTGTAGATATTTACGGGTACTTTTTGCCCGAAAGAGTATACAAATAATTCGCAATTATTCTCAAGGTTATAAACGGTGATTTGACCGTTTTCAGGGTCAATGATCCAGTACTCTCTGACGCCGGCGTCGGCGTATTTTTCAAGTTTTTTTGTCATATCTTTTTTTCGCGTTGATGGGGAGAGGACCTCCGCTACAAAATCGGGGGCGCCCTTGACATTTTTGCCATCTATTTTTTTCTCGTCGCACACGATAAAAATATCCGGTTGGACCATAGTGCGGTCATCCTTCAGTATATCGAGGCGTACGTCGGTTGGCGCAGCAAAAGGAATGCAGTCGCCATGATTTGATTGTATGAAATTATATATTGTTGTAGAAACGAACATGACCAGGTGCTGGTGAACCGTTGTAGGTGCGGTCATATCGTATATTACCCCGTCGATTAACTCGACCCTGCGATTGTCAGGTATTCGGTTATAATCCTCGATGGTATATGTTCCCTGTCGCTGAAACGGCGCGCGACTGCCCGGTTCAAATGCCGGTTCAAGAGCGACACTTGTATCTTTAATTGGACTAAATGCCCTAGATAGTTTGAAAAGGGTATCCGACCGCGGGCTTTTTGTGACGCCGCTGAAGACTTTCTGAACGGTGCTTAGCGGAACTCCTGAACGTTCTGCGATTTCCTCATAACTGAGACCTGTTTCATTCTTAAGTTGTTTTAATTCGCTAAGAGTCATATATGCCATCTGTTGCACCTCCTAAAAGAAAGACTTTCCAGTATTATACCGAAAAATATCCAAAAAGTCAAATGATTTCCGAAATATCGCCATTATTGTTGTGCGAAGAAATAAAAAAAGCTCCGGCATCAACAGTCGGAGCATTTTTGAGTTGTCAAGTTGTTTCTATCAGTTTTCTGTCGGGCGCCAGTCGTCGCCTTTCTCAACGCCGTCTTTGTAGATTTGTTTGAATTCCTGTTTCATCGATACAGGGTGATAACCCATTCCGGCATACTCTGCGCTCTTTTTATCCCAGTCGTAGCCCGGCCAGTCGCGCTCGCCGTCATCGGCTACAATCATATATGATTGTGAGAGATATGGATTTTTAGTCTTATCTATAGCATAATTCATCATGCTTGTATCAGAACCGCTGTTTCCGAAAGCAAGTACCGGTACCTGACCGATTTCGCGCTCAATCATTATCACTTTGCTTGTGTTTAGGTTTTTCTGAATCAGATTACCTGTTATGATCAGGTTGTCTCCGATGTCGTAATTGGAGTAATAATCCAATGACTTATCTTCGTCACCCGGTATTTTTACTTCAAACTGCGTTCCTATGATATGGCTTGGTGAAACAAACTTTGCAAATGGTGAATTTGCAATAATTGCTCTTGAAGTTGTACGCTCAGTTCCGCTAACTACATAGATTGTGAAATTATTATCATATAAGTATTCTACAAGCTCAACCATCGGCATATATGCTCCATCAAAATAGGTCATATTATTGAATCTTTTTGCAGACATTTTTCCGTATTTTTCAGTGAGATTATAGAACTCTTCAATTGTCATTCCTTTGTAAGTTTCAGCAAATAGTTGTGCCTGTTCGGGGCCTGCTTTGTAGTCGGGATCGACCATTTCGTTGGCTTTTGCAAGTACTTCAGGGGATAGTTCATCTTTATGTTCCTGGCAGTATTCCCAAAACATCATTGTGTCAAAATAAATGGAATAAGTCTCGCAAGTTAGAGTTCCATCCATATCAAATGTTACTATTCTTTTGTCTTCAGGTATGTAATCTTTGTTATTTTTATCAGTTACTGTTTCTACGTATTCACGAAGTTTTTTTGCAGTTGCAGAATCTTTTGACCAATACTTGGTAAGTGCAGTTACGGTAACTTTGCACTTGAGACTTTTCTTTGCAACTTTGGCTGTGACTGTAGCTTTTCCGCCTTTGATAGCTGTTACTTTTCCGGTTTTATTTACCTTTGCAACGGCTTTGTTTGAAGAAGAGAAAGACGCTTTTTTCTTTGTGCCTGTGACTTTGAGTTTGACGCTTTCTCCAACGGAAAGAGTAACCTTTGTTTTGTTAAGTTTGATGCCCGCCATCTGTGCAGGCTTGGCGGGAGCAAGTCCGCAAAGCACTAAAAATAACACGAGCATAGTTGACAGAGTTCTTTTTTTCATGTTCATGATATTCTCCTTTCCTATGTAAATAAAAATTGTTTATAGTTGCAAAACAGGAATTAAAAATGCACGCTGAAAAAATATATAATTATTGTTCCGGTAAATGATACAACACTGCAATTGAACCTTTTGTTGCGCTTATTACTGCACGTTTTCCGGTAAATTCATTGCTGACACCCATCGGTAAATGATTATAAAAATCAGCACCGCTGACTTCGTATTTTAATCCCGAAATAGTTACATTGTGACAGTGTCTGTCGAGTGAAAAAACAGAGATATAATTCCCTGCAACATTAAACGAAGAATCTTTGCCTAGAACTATACTTCCGGAGTTTACTGCGCGTATAGCAGTATCCTTGCCATATAGGATTCCTGTGGCATTGTTTTTTGATAAATAAACCAAAGTTTGTATGTTTGCAAGCGTATGATCGAGTCTGCCTCCGAGTCCACCGTAAATCACAAAATCCGTATAACCTTTTTCAAGTCCAAGCTTTACGGCAAGCATCATATCAGTATCATCTTTGTCTCTCGGATAGCGGATTGCATCGGATGGCAAGTCATATGAAATGACAGAGTCAAAATCCCCTAACACAAAATCAGCCCTGAGTCCAACCTCTTCCAGATAGTCAAACCCGCCGTCGGCAGCTATGACGAGGTCATCAGGATTCAGGCTTATATTTATATCACTGCGTTCTCCCGCTCCAAAGATATAGCAAATTGGTTCCATTAGTTATCTCCAAGTACCACTAAGCAATTTGATATTGCCTCTATCACAGCGTTGTCATCAAAATCTTCGATAGTTCCGGCATCGCACGCCTTCGCAAGTTCCGACGTGATCGGCAACTGCGCCAGCACCGGTACGCTGTATTCACCTGCGACTTCACCGATCCTGCTCTCGCCGAAGATATTTATCTTCTTGCCGCAATCAGGACAAACCGCATAGCTCATGTTCTCTATGAGACCAAGCACAGGGATATTCATCAGACCTGCCATATGTATAGCTTTGCCGACAATCATCGAAACCAAATCCTGCGGAGTGGTGACAACCACGATTCCGTCAAGCGGTATGCTTTGGAACACAGTCAGCGCTACATCGCCTGTTCCCGGTGGCATATCTACGAACAGATAATCAATATCCTTCCACAAAACATCGGTGTAGAACTGCTTGACAGTACCGCCGATTACGGGACCACGCCATACAACCGGGTCAGTTTCATTTTCAAGAAGCAGATTTATAGACATTACGTCAATGCCGTATTTTTTTGTAGTGACAGGAAAAATAGTCGTTTCGTCGCCCATAGCTCTTTCCTTCAATCCGAATGCTTTCGGTATCGACGGACCTGTGATATCGGCATCCAGTATTCCGACCTTTTTGCCTGCTCTTGCAAAAGCTGTAGCCAAAAGCTCGGTGACTGCCGACTTGCCGACACCGCCTTTTCCACTGACAACTCCGATCACATGTCCAATCCTTGAATCAGGGTGCGGAGTCGCAATCAGATCAGCAGGGTCTTTTCTCGACGAGCAGCTCGCTCCGCACGACGAACAACTTCCGGTGCAGCCTTCGGGCGCTCCCTCAGGTATGTTGTTTTCATTAGTTTCGCTCATAGTTATAGCCTCCGTTGGTATACTTATACAATTTGAGATGTTTATTTACAACAACTATCAATTTTATGCGAAAACACCACTGTTGTCAAATAATTTTTCTTCAAAAGCGAAAACTCATTGCGAAAAAAACAAAACTGTGCTATCATATATTCATGCGCGCTTCACTCGCGCTCAATCAAAAGAATCGGAGGAAAACGATGCAAAACTCAGTATCTTTGCGAAAATTCGTAGAAGTCCAGAAAGTCAGACCGCTGTCCTGTGAAAACAAGCTTGATGAAATCGGCATAACTCTATACGATATCAACAGGCCTGCGTTGCAGCTGGCGGGATATTTTGATTATTTCGACCACCACCGCGTGCAGATCATCGGTCAGGTCGAATACACATTTATGGAAAAACAGGGATTTGATAAAAGCGCCGAGAATGTGGAAAGAATTATGTCTTACCACGTGCCCGGTATCGTATTTTGCAGGGATATAGAGGTTCCTGATAAATTTATAGAATTATCTGAAAAATACGGAGTGCCCATTTTTTCTACATCAGAGGAAACATCAGCGTTCTCTGCAGAGCTGACCAGGTGGCTTCGAGTTGAGCTTGCACCGTGCATCAGTATACACGGCGTTCTCGTAGACATTTTTGGAGAGGGTGTGCTGATAACCGGGGAGAGTGGCATCGGTAAATCGGAGGTTGCGCTCGAACTCATCCACAGAGGACATCGTCTGGTGTCAGATGACGTGGTGGAAATCAGAAAAGTCAGCGATGCGACACTACTCGGTCAGGCACCGGATATCACAAGGCATTTCATAGAGCTTAGGGGAATCGGAATCATCGACGCGAAATCGCTTTTCGGTGTCGAATGCGTGAAAAATACCCAAGCAATCGACCTCGTCATACAGCTTGAGGAATACAACAAAAATCAGGAATACGACAGGATGGGACTTACCGAAAATTATATTGAATATCTCGGAAACAGAGTTCCCTGTCACAAAATTCCTATCAGGTCAGGTCGAAACCTGGCAATCATATGTGAATCTGCGGCAGTCAACTTCAGACAGAAAAAAATGGGTTATAACGCAGCAGAAGAATTGTACAAAAGGGTTACTTCAAATCTCGGTGATACTTTGGCGCCGGATTATCTTGAATAAAAGGGAGGAAATGCAAAAATGAGCAGCTACTACGTAGGTATTGATTTGGGTGGAACAACTGTTAAACTCGGACTTTTTTCGGACGTCGGAGAACTGCTTGACAAGTGGGAAATTCCGACCAGAAAAGAAGATGACGGAAAGCATATTCTTCCCGATATAGTTGAAAGCATAGAAGAAAAAATGTCCTCATACGACGGACATATCAAAGGAATCGGTATGGGACTTCCGGGCCCTGTCACCGAAGACGGCGTGGTCAAAGGATGTGTAAATCTCGGATGGGGAACATTTGATGTGAAAAATGAACTCGCGTCTTTGACGGGAGTTGGCAATATCAAAGTCGGCAATGACGCCAATGTCGCTGCACTCGGAGAAATCTGGAAAGGCGGCGGAAGAGGTTTCGATTCCATAGTTATGGTAACCATCGGAACAGGAGTCGGCGGAGGAATCATCCAGCACGGAAAGATTGTCAGCGGTTCATCGGGCGCAGCCGGAGAGATAGGGCATATGAAGGTCAAACCGGGTGCTCCCGAAGTATGTGGTTGCGGAGGTCACGGATGTCTCGAGTGTTATACTTCAGCAACCGGCATAGCTAGAATGGCAAAAGGCGGTGTTGTTGAAACGAAAAATACTCTCGCAGGTTCATATCTGGAGGGCAAAGAAATAACTGCAAAAGATGTATTTGACGGAGCAAAAGAAAACGATGCTTACTGCCTCGAGATAGTTGAAAACTTCGGATATCTGATGGGTGTGGGACTTGCAAATATCGCATCTGTGGTTGATCCCGAAGCGTTTGTTATCGGTGGAGGAGTATCAAAAGCCGGACAAATGGTTATAGATGCTATCGAAAACAATTATAATGATAATGTTATGAACGCGCTTAAAAATAAGCAGTTCAGACTTGCGGAACTTGGTAACGACGCAGGAATCTACGGAGCGGTCAGACAGGTATTGATATGCAGATAATAGAAAATGAACCGATGAGCAATCACACCACTTTCAAAGTCGGAGGAGAAGCGAGGTATTATCTGATAACGGAGAGCTTTGCTGATGTGAAAGCTGCACTTGAATACGCTGAAAATATGAGTCTGCCTTACTACATAGTAGGGCGAGGCAGCAATCTTTTGTTTTCGGATAAACCCTACGAAGGAGTTGTCATAGAGATCGGTTCGGGACTATCCGAGTTTAACATAACAGGTACGACTGTAGAAGCTTTCGCGGGAGTGAGTTTAAGCTCGTTGGCAAAAAAAACAGCTGATGCAGGACTGACAGGACTTGAGTTTGCAGCAGGGATTCCGGGAACCGTCGGCGGTGCTGTGGTTATGAATGCGGGAGCCTACGACGGACAGATAAAAGATGTTATAAAAGAGGTTACTGTCATCTCCGAAGAAGGTGATATATATATGCTTGAACCGGATGAATTAAACCTCTCTTACAGACATAGTATATTTCAGGAAAATGACGAAATAGTGCTGTCTGCAATGTTTGAATTGCAACCCGGAAACAAAGAAGAAATAACAGCAAAAATAAAAGAATTAAATAACAAAAGAAAAGAAAAACAACCGCTTGAATATCCAAGTGCAGGGTCGACATTCAAAAGGCCTGAGGGATACTTCGCAGGTAAGCTTATACAGGATGCCGGCTTGAGGGGGTACTCTATCGGTGGAGCGCAGGTAAGCGAAAAGCATTGTGGGTTTGTCATAAACAAAGGCGACGCCACTGCCGATGACATTTACAACCTCATCCAACACGTCAGCTCAGTTGTTCACGACAAATTTGGGGTGGAGCTGGAGCCCGAGGTGCGCATGGTCGGCTTCGATAACAGTTTTTAATCTAATCCGAGGAGACTATTTATGAGATTATTGATCGTAAGCGGCATGAGCGGCGCGGGCAAAAGCTCCGTCATGAAGATATTGGAAGACGACGGTTTCTACTGCGTCGACAACCTTCCTGTCGCCCTGCTCGCTGATTTTTTAAGTCTGACCAAAAAGCAAAAAGAAGACGACGCCGATGAAGGTCCGCAAAGAATAGCTGTAGGCCTCGACATCAGGATGATAGAAACCGGCGGTGCATCATCCATCAAAAAAAGCTTAAATGTCGTAGAAGAATTCAAAAAAGACTACGATATAGATATACTGTTTTTGGAAGCGTCCACAGGCGCGCTGGTGCGCCGATTCAAGGAAACCAGGAGGATTCACCCGCTCTTCGCTATGAGCAAAGACTCCGAAAGAATCGGTGAGCGCGTAGAGCAGGCGATAGAAGAAGAAAGAGAGTTGCTGTCTGCAATCAGAAAAAAAGCAGATGTTATCCTCGATTCATCTTCGATGCTTATCAGGGATTTAAAAGCAGAGATAGACAGACTGTATTGCACAGATGATGACTATGTAAACTTCTATCTGACATTTGTATCATTCGGATATAAATACGGAATTCCGACAGATGCTGATTTGGTATTCGACGTCAGGTTTTTGCCGAATCCGTACTATGTGGAAGACTTAAAAAAATTAACCGGCGATGACAAAGAAGTAGTTGATTATGTTATGCAGGGAGAAGAAGGCAAGACATTTTTGAGACTTATCAAAGACCTTTTTGACTTCCTGATTCCGAACTATCGTATAGAGGGAAAAACAGGCATAGTTATAGCGATAGGCTGTACAGGAGGCAAGCACAGATCCGTCACACTTACCAATGCACTTTATGACATCTACAAAGACGGTCAGTTTGGTTGCAAAAAATTCCATCGTGATATAGACAAGGACAGAAAAAGAGGTAAATAAATGTCGTTTGCGGGAGAAGTCAGAAAAGAATTGTCGCAGTGTATGGGGAAAGCTTCACACTGCGCAGTTGCAGAACTCAGAGCAATATATGAGGGGTGCAAAAAAAATGTTCCCGCAGCTGTGAGTGCGAACGATGAATTCATTTTTATTTTTTCCGAAAGCTTGACAATTCGCACAAAATGTATTACCCTTGCAAAGAAAGCCTTCAGGCAAAACGCTTCAGAGAAAAATGTGAACGGAGCGAATTGTGTTCAGATTCCCTATGAAAAACAAATAGCAGATGCTCTTGAAAACAGGGAAGAATACAAAAAACAATGTTGCAAAAAAGCGTACTTGAGAGGCTGGTTTCTGATAGCAGGAACTGTTTCAGACCCCGAGGGGCAGTACGACCTGGAGATTGTTTTTACTGAAAAAGAAAAAGCAGAAAACATAGCTGTACTTCTGAAAGAATATGACATAGACCCGGGGATATCCCGTAGAAAAGATAACTATGTTTTGTATATAAAAGAAGGACAAAAAGTAGTTGATTTTTTGGGACTTGTAGGGGCGCACGCGAGCCTGATGAAATTTGAAAATGCCAGGATAGTAAAAGAAGTCAGAGGGCGCATAAATCGTCGCGTCAACTGCGAAACAGCAAATATAAATAAAACAGTATCCGCATCTGCAAAGCAGATAAAAGATATAGAGTATTTAAAAGAAGAACAAATACTCAAAACCCTTCCGGAAGGGTTGCAAAAAATAGCGGAAGTAAGGCTTGAGAATCCTGATGTTTCTTTGGCTGAACTTGGGGAAATGCTTGATCCTCCGGTAGGAAAATCAGGCGTCAATCACAGACTCAGAAAACTGTGTGAGATCGCCGCAAGGAAAAGAGAAGAAGGTGGAAAGAAATGTTAACCAAAGAAATTACAGTTGCGCAGAAAAAAGATAGTGGAAAGCTGATTCCGCTTCTCGTGCAAAAAGCTAGTCAGTACAAAAGTACGATTCATTTTACGGCTGATTCAAAAACGGTCAATGCAAAAAGTATCATGGGTATGCTCAACTTCGGTATAGTTTCAGGCAGTACCATAACTGCTGAAATTGATGGTGAAGATGAAGAAGAAGCAATGACAGGTATCGAGGAATTTTTGGCCTGATTTGTCAGCATTTCCATTAATTAAAAAAGCAGGTTTTATCTATGGATTTCGCACACTTACATGTACATACGGAATACAGTTTGCTTGATGGAGCATCGAGAATTCCCGAGCTTGTTGCCAGAACAAAAGAGCTCGGGATGTCTCATCTTGCGATTACTGACCATGGAAACATGTATGGTGTGATCAATTTCTACAGAGAGTGCAAAAATGCCGGCATACATCCGATCATCGGGTGTGAAGTCTACGTGGCTCCCGGCTCCAGGTTTGACAAAGATTTAAACCAGGATGAACAGCGCTACAATCATTTAATTCTACTTGCTGAAAACAACACCGGATATCAAAACTTAATGAAGCTCGTGTCAAAAGGTTATACCGAAGGTTTTTATTATAAGCCGAGAGTTGACTATGAACTTCTGGAAAAATACAACGAGGGACTTATCTGCTGCAGTGCATGTTTAGCAGGTATTATTCCTATGTATTTGAACAAAGGACTTTATGAAGAAGCAAAAGAAGAAGCGATCCGGTTTGAAAAAATATTCGGCAAGGGAAATTTTTTCCTCGAATTACAAGACCATGGTATGCCCGAGCAGAGAACTGTAAATCAAGGACTTATGCGCCTGCACAAAGACTTAGGCATAGACCTTATCGCTACAAATGATGTTCATTATATCATGGATACCGACGTGGAACCGCACGATATTCTTTTGTGTATTCAGACCGGAAAAAAAGTTTCTGATACAGACAGAATGAAATACGAGGGCGGACAATTTTTCCTGAAGTCACCCGAGCAGATGGCGGCGCTTTTTCCGTATGCTCCCGAAGCTATAGAAAACACTGTTAAGATTGCCGAAAGGTGCGATGTCGAAATAGAATTCGGGAATTATAAGCTGCCTCATTTTGATGTTCCGGACGGATTTACGTCGGAAGAATATTTGAAAAAATTGTGCGAAGAGGGACTCGTTCGCCGCTATGGAGATGACGCAGAAAAATACTCCGACAGACTTAGCTACGAATTAAAAACTATCTCTGATATGGGATTTGTAGACTACTTCCTGATAGTCTGGGATTTCATCAAATTTGCAAAAGACCATGATATCCCCGTAGGTCCGGGACGAGGTTCTGCTGCGGGAAGTATAGTTGCTTATACACTTGGAATAACCGATATAGTAGACCCTGTCAGGTATCAACTCATTTTTGAGCGATTCCTTAATCCTGAGCGTGTGACGATGCCTGATATAGATATAGATTTCTGTTATGAGAGAAGGCATGAAGTTATCGAGTATGTCAAAGAAAAATACGGTGCCGATCATGTTTCTCAGATAGTTACTTTCGGAACTCTCAAAGCGCGTATGGTTATCCGCGATGTCGGACGCGTGCTTGATATGCCGTATTCATATGTGGATGCGGTTGCCAAATCGATCCCCGAAGAATTAAAAATGACCATAGAAAAAGCGCTGAAAGTAAACCCTGACCTGAAGAGTATGTATGATGACGATGAGCAGGTAAAAAAGCTTATCGATATGTCTATGCGTCTTGAAAATCTCCCGAGACATACTTCTGTTCACGCGGCGGGAGTAGTGATAAGTCCGAAGCCTGTCGAGGAGTTTGTTCCACTTGCCACATCATCAGACGGCGGCGTAGTTACCGAGTATACTATGGTGACTCTCGAGGAACTCGGGCTCCTGAAAATGGACTTTTTGGGACTGAGAACCCTCACTGTGATCAAGGATGCTGCTGAGGGAAATTGCGATATAGACAAGATTGATTATGAAGATAAAGAAGTTTACGATATGATTTCCGCAGGCCATACCGATGGTGTTTTCCAGCTTGAAAGCGAAGGTATGACAGGATTTATGAAGGACCTCAAGCCGTCCTGTATGGAGGATATCATCGCGGGTATAGCTCTCTACAGACCGGGCCCGATGGAATTCATCCCCAAGTATCTCGAAGGAAAAAGAGACAAGGCTAATATCGCATATGATACCGAGGAGCTGATACCCATACTGCAAAACACTTACGGATGTATGGTGTACCAGGAACACGTTATGCAGATAGTCAGGGATCTCGCAGGTTACAGCTTCGGCAGGAGTGACTTGGTTCGTCGTGCGATGTCAAAGAAAAAAATGGATGTGATGCAGCGCGAGCGGGAAATTTTTGTACATGGTGATACAGACAACAACATAGCGGGATGTGTGAAAAATGGCATCTCAGAGGATGTTGCAAACAAAATATTCGATGAAATGATCAGTTTTGCAGAGTACGCATTTAACAAATCACATGCTGCTGCATACGCGGTTGTTTCGTACCAGACGGCGTATTTGAAGTGCCATTTTCCTGTGGCATTTATGGCTGCGATGATGACATCATTTATGGAAAATACTTCCAAAATAATCAGATACGTGGCGGCCTGCAAAAAAGAAGAAATAGAGATACTCCCGCCGGATATAAATACAGGAGAATACCGTTTCACTGCGGTAAATGAGGCGTCAGAAGAAAACGGTGAGAAGATCAAAGGGCGGTTGAGGTATGGTCTTGCCGCCATAAAAGGAATCGGAAAACCGGTTATTGATGAGCTCGTAGAAGAAAGAAAAGAAAACGGTCCGTACACGAGTCTCAAAGATTTTTGTATGAGGCTTTCGTCAAAGAGCATAAACAAAAGAACCATAGAAAGCTTCATAAAGGCCGGAGCTCTCGACTGCCTGCCGGGAACCAGACTACAAAAAATGCATGTTTACATGCAGGTGCTTGATGCGGTAGCCGCAGAAAAGAAAAATATGATGAACGGGCAGATGTCACTTTTTGACCTGATGGAGCCCGAACAAAAAGAAGAACTGGAGATAAGCTTCCCGGATGTCGGCGAGTATGAAGAAGAGGATTTGCTTGCATTCGAAAAGGAAGTTTTGGGCTTCTATGTAAGTGGACATCCGCTCAAAAAGGATGAAAAATTCATCAAAAAACACGTCACCAGATATTCGGTTGACTTTGTTCCCGAGAGTGAATCGGATACGGAGGTTATGAAACTGAAGGTAAAAGACGGCGAGAATGCAGTTGTCGCCGGAATACTCGAATCAAAGTCAGTCAAAAATACCAGGACGGGGTCACTCATGGCATTTTTGCAGATTGAAGATGTCTACGGAATGCTTGAAATCATCGTATTTCCGAGAGAGTATGACAAGTTCAGAACGACACTCGATGAAGGCGAAAAGCTCTTGATCAGAGGCAGGGTAACTGTCGAAGAAGATAAGCCGGCGAAGCTGATTGCATCGGATATCACGAGGTTTGGAGACGAGGCGAAAGAGCTTTGGATCAAATTTGCATCGCGAGACGAGTATGGGAAAAATGATGAAAAGCTGAAGGAACTGCTGAAAAACCACGACGGAAAGGACAGCGTACACATATATATCGTCGATGAGAAAAAGGCAAAAGTTCTGCCGATACGCGGAGTTTCGTGCACAGACGACCTGCTTGGAAGCCTGAAAGAAAAATTCGGAGAGGAGTCCGTGATGGTCAGATGAAACTACGTTCGGAACATTTTTATAAAAATGCTTGCAAAATGAATTAATAAATGGTAAAATTTCTAAGGTTACGATAGTCGTTACAGACTAAAGGGAATTTTTATGAAGGGAATAGAGGGAAAACTCTCTAGACTTCGGAACGGAGGACGCAATGTCAGATATCAAAACTATTGGAGTACTTACAAGCGGTGGAGATGCACCGGGAATGAACGCTGCGATTCGTGCGGTTGTTCGTGCGGGCATCAATGACGGGCTCAAGGTGAAGGGTATTCACAGAGGTTATATGGGCCTGATAGAGGAGGAAATCACTGATCTTGATACGATGAGTGTTTCTGATATTATCCATCGTGGAGGAACAATTCTTAACACATCCAGATGCAAGGAAATGATGACTCCCGAGGGACAGAAACTTGCTGCTGACAACTGTCGCAAGGCAGGAATCGACGGAATAGTTGTTATCGGCGGCGACGGATCATTCAGAGGCGCGCAGAGGCTTTCTGAGAACGGAATCAACACTATCGCAGTTCCGGGAACCATCGACCTTGATATCGCTTGTACGGAATATACTATAGGATTTGATACCGCGGTTAATACCGCTATGGAAGCGATTGACAAGATTCGTGATACTTCTGCTTCTCATGAGAGATGTTCAATCATCGAGGTTATGGGACGTACTGCAGGACATATCGCGCTGTGGTGCGGAATCTCAAACGGATCAGAGTATGTGATGATTCCTGAGAGATACGATGGCGAAGAGGACAAAATCATCGAGAAGATTATGAAGAAAAGAAAGATCGGTAAGAAACACCATATCATCGTAAATGCCGAGGGAATCGGAGATTCGATGGGACTCGCCGAG
Organism: Eubacterium sp.; assembly: GCA_024684535.1. Classification (GTDB taxonomy): domain Bacteria; phylum Bacillota; class Clostridia; order Lachnospirales; family Lachnospiraceae; genus Eubacterium_F. The sequence goes on from JAIKWQ010000132.1 coordinate 21,121, forward strand.
CGTATAGAAAAAGCAACCGGAGTTGAGACCAGAGCAACTGTTATAGGTCATATGCAAAGAGGTGGAAACCCGACCTGTCACGACCGTGTATATGCTTCAGCGATGGGAGCGAAGGCAGTTGACCTGCTGAACGAGGGCAAGACAAACCGTGTAGTTGCATTCAAAGACGGTGAGTTTGTTGATTATGACATCGATCAGGCGCTGAATATGACAAAGGATGTTGATGAGCATCTGTACGATTTGGTACGCAGACTGTCAAGATAATTGAGTATGTGCGACATAAATGAGTGAAATAAAAAAAGGAGCGGGATTTCCGCTCCTTTTTGTAATTATGCTGTTATGCTGTAGCTTTATCTTCTTCCGCTTCAGACTCAGTTTCCTCTTTTGTTTCGTCTGATGAATCCTTGTTGAGTTTTACGTAGTCACGATCGGCTTCGTCATCCTCGTCATCGAAAAGGTCATTGTCGAAGTCGTCATCGTAATCATCGAGATAATCCTTCATGAGAACATTTTTGATAAAATACAGTGCACCCGCTATTGCAGCTGCGATAAGCGAAAGTGTAAAGGTAACCTTCAAAAACTTTTTCATCGGTACAAAACCTCCTTTTGTCGTTCCAAGTTCTTATGTTTATGATTTTAACCCAAAACAGCCGAAAAGTAAAGGGAAATTTTGAGAACTTTGAAAATAACAGATTGAATTTGCACTGTCGTTGTGGTATAATGTCGCAGAAGGAGTGTGAAAAAATGTTTTCAAAAGAAAAGATAAACACCGGAAGACAGATAGAACTTGATTTAGCGAAATGCATGTCTATCGTTTTTATGATTTTTTTGCACAGCCTAATGGTTACAGAAGGTTTTGCAAATGATATCAACCCACACATAAGTCAGGCTATCGCGCATCTGTTGGGAGGACCGTTTGCAGCGCCTGTTTTTATGTTCTCTATGGGATTTGGAATCGTGTATTCCAGAAATCAGGCTCCGAGTTACCTGATAAAGCGCGGATTTAAACAGCTGTTGCTCGGTATCGTGGTAAATGTCGGAGAATTTTTCGTTCCGTACTTCCTTTCGGGAAAACTGTTGGATAGATGGGATATATTCCCGATTGCCGGTGGGCTTTTATTATTCTGTGTGGATATCCTTGCTTTTGCCGGTATGGCGATGATTCTCATAGGCATATTCAAGGCGCTGAAGCTCTCAGCTTGGCAGATGGTTGCGATTGCGCTTGTGATGTCTGTGGCAGGATCATTTTTGAGATTTTTCGATTTTGGAAGTGATATTCCGAATCTGATAGCGGGTTATTTCATAGGAAGCGTCGGAGGATTTACGGCATTTCCGTTGTTTAACTGGATTTTGATTCCGGCAGCGGGTATCCTGTTTGCGGAATATTATTCCAGATGTGAGAATAAGAAAAAACTGTTGTGTCTGTGGCCGGTGGCGCTGATTATAGCCAATGCCTATTTCGTGGCTTCGTGGTATATTCCGAACGGATTTTTGACAGACTATCGTCATTATTATTTTATGACAACACTCGACGTTGTATTCTGTCTGATAAACATCTACGGAGTTATAGGTTTATGGCATCTTGTATCAAGATTTTTATCAGAGGGCGCCGTTAAATTTGTTTCAAAAATGAGCAGCAACGTCGATGTTATATACATCATTCAGTGGTACCTGATTCCGATTACATATATTTTGATTTGTTATTTTTACAGAGATATTGTTTTCGGAGATATTTCGCTTTTTATTATCGCCATTTCAGAAATTATTGTTTGCGCGATAATTGCTAACATATACAAAAGTATTAAGAAAAAAATAAAGAAAGGAAAAAGCCGTGAAAAAAAGAATTAAAAAGACAGCAGTATTATTTTTCTCATTGTTATTTTCAATGACGTCGATTGTCAATGGACCTGTGGCGCTTGCAGAAGAGGATCCGAACGAAGGCCTCAGCGTGCATGCCAAGATGTCCACGTTTGAAAAGAATTTCGACCTGACAATTGATCAAAAAGAGTTTTGTATTGACAGACTTAACAGAGCGGTGTCGATAGTTTGTGACAAAGATATGAGTGATCTTGAAAAATATTATCGACTTGCTTTGTGGTTAAATGATCACGCTACGTATGACGGTCAGTTTTGGAGCGGTCGTTATTATATGGAGTACTACAGACATCAGTGGGATACATATGGCGTGTTGACTGACAAATCGGTTTGTGCGGGTATCGCGATCACGTACGCAGCACTTTGTCACGCGGCCGGCTTGCCATGTAAGTTTGTCAGACTTGACCCGGCAAAAGGACTTGATCATACGATAAACTATATCCCTGATATCAACGGAAATGCTTATTATGTTGATGTTACGGAGGGAGATTTCATAACGTCAGATGATTCCAATTCATTTGCTAAAAATGTAGATAAAGAGTTTGCCTGCATAACAAAGGATTGTACAAGTCATATTTTTGAATATCGTCAGAAAAATGATCTCTCAGACGGGCAAATTACAGATACCCCTATTACAGATGAACCGGTTGATAAATCAGATCCGGAGTATAAAAAGAAAGCTATAGAGGATATTGAAAAAGAGCAAGGCGAATCGGATGAGCCGGAGTATTCGTGGTATCCACTTGGAATCAAGGCTTGTTTTGAGACAAACTACCACGACTGGTTCAAAACATATGCCCTGCATCAGGATACGGATGAGGATTTCGCTGAACCGTATATAGAGAAGGGAAGCGGTACAGATGGGGTTCATTATGCACAGTACAAGGATTATCCGAAACAGTTTTCAGCTACTGCAACACCCGGTATCTGGTTCCTTGAGGACTTCTATAGGAATCCGGATTCGATAGAACAGACAATACGTAACAGAAAATTTGACCAGCAGTTAATCAAAATCGGTGATATCGGATCAGGCTTTGATTGCAAGAGTGCCAAAGAGCTTGAGAAATCAATTGCATATAGTATGTCAGTGGAATACTTCCCGTCATTGGATGAAAAAGGAAATATTGTTCCGAAATCAGAATGGCTTAACTTTGACGAGGATTTCACAGCGACTTGTGACTCATTTGATACGGCAAAACATAAAGCAGTTATTACACTCGAAGGAAAAGGCAGATACAGAGGCTCGGTCAAAGTTCCGATTAAGCTTTTGAAGGCCAATCCGATAAAAGTTTCCGGAAAAACTGCAACAGTTAAGCAGAGTGCGTTGAAGAAGAGTGCACAGAAAATCAAACGCAAGGATGTAATTACTATTAAAAATGCAAAGGGATCGCTGGAGTATTCATTTGTTAATGCAAAAAAAGGAAACAAAAACTACAACAAATACTTCGAGATTGATTACAATACAGGAAATGTCACTGTTGCAAAGGGTTTGAAAAAAGGCACATACAAAGTAAGAGCAGGAGTATCTGCATATGGTAATAAAACTTATGCAGGTTCACCCTGGAAGAAAGTGACGTTCACAATTATAGTTAAATAAAAAATTGGAGGAAAAAAATGTTTAAGATTAACGACAATTATTTAAAACTTCCCGGCAGCTATCTGTTTTCAACAATTGCAAAAAAGGTTGCTGCTTACAAGGAAGCAAATCCGGACAAAGAAGTTATAAGCTTAGGTATAGGAGATGTGACTCAGCCTTTGGCGCCTGCTGTTATAGAGGCACTCCACAAGGCGGTTGATGAGATGAGCGTAGCCGAGACGTTTCGTGGATATGCGCCTGATCTCGGATATGAATTTTTGAGACGTGCTATCGTGGATAACGACTACAAGACAAGAGGCGTTGACCTGGCGCTTGATGAGATTTTCATAAGTGACGGAGCCAAAAGTGATTCAGGAAACATCGTTGAGATTTTTTCTACGGACAACAAAATAGCTGTGACAGATCCGGTATATCCGGTTTACATCGACAGTAATGCTATGGCAGGAAAAACAGGCGAGTATCTGCAGGATAAGCAGGCTTGGTCTGATGTGGTTTATATGCCTTGTACAGCGGAGAATAACTTCACACCTGATTTCCCGGAGCAGACGCCTGATATCATTTATATCTGCTGCCCGAATAACCCCACAGGTACGACTCTTACCAAAGATGCTCTGCAAAATTGGGTTAATTATGCGCTTGAGAAAAAAGCGGTTATCATCTATGATGCTGCTTATGAGGCTTATATTTCAGAGGAAGATGTACCGCACAGCATATATGAGTGCGATGGTGCAAAAGAGTGCGCTATCGAGATGAGAAGTTTCTCGAAAAATGCGGGATTCACCGGAACACGTCTTGGATTTACTGTTATTCCGAAAGCACTTAAGTGTGGTGATGTCGAATTAAACGGACTCTGGGCAAGAAGACATGGAACCAAGTTTAACGGTGCTCCGTACATCATTCAACGCGCAGGAGAGGCTGTGTACTCGGCTGCAGGAAAAGAGCAGACAAAGGCGCAGATTACTTACTATATGAATAATGCCAAGACAATCAGAGAAGGGCTTAATTCTCTCGGATACAAAACGTATGGTGGTGTAAATGCTCCGTATATCTGGTTGAAGACACCGGATGGAGTTTCGTCATGGGATTTCTTCGATATGTTGCTTGAGAAGGCAAATGTTGTCGGTACGCCGGGATCGGGATTTGGTCCGAGCGGAGAAGGCTATTTCCGCCTGACTGCGTTTGGCTCAGCTGAGAATACTGCGAAGGCGATTGATAGAATTAAGAATATTTGATTTTAAATAACCGCCTGAATAAGTTTAACAACTTATTCAGGCGGCTGTTATTAGCTAAACAAGCCCGCGAACCAATCGCCTATACCTTTAAAGAAATCGCCTATAGCGGAAAAGATGTTCGAGAAAAATCCGCCGGCGTCATCCAAGTCGATACCTATGTCGCCGAGTGAATCGTAAATCGACTGAGCCGCTTTCTGGAGGCTGTCAAGGTCGATATCAAGACTTCCTATCTTCTTCATCAGATCAAGTATTTCCTGTTTGTCGCTGTCTGACAGTGTGACACCAAGCTTTGCGGCACCATCATCTATAGCTTTCAGTATATCTTCATCTGATTTTAAATCACCTTCCAAAACAGCATTTTTGACGATCGCGATAAGCTGTGACGCTTTATCCGAACCAAGAGTATCAACAAGCTCTCCTGTTGTTACCAACTCATCCATAGCAGCGTCTGCAGCCTGCTCATTTACTTCCTCTCCGGTCATAACGCTATACGCTTTGATAGCACCAACCAAAGCAGCTGTACCCGACAGTTCAAAAGGTCCTGCAACAGTTACGTCGGCATCTGTAAAACCTGCTGTTGCAAGGGCGTTTACATACATTGCTTCCGTACAGAAATTAATGTTTTTTGTAGTTACTTTTATTCCGTCGTTATCTCCGTTTTCTTCTATTTTAACTGAAGAAAGAGCTCTGGTTCCGATGACATTTTTTGCAAGATACGGATCCAGATATTCATGCTCTTCTTTGTTTGTTATTTCGATAACTTCGTAGTCAGCGAGCTGCTCTTTTGAGATTCCGAAAAGCTTCATAACAGTATTCTTTTCAGAAGCTTTCAAACTCGCGCCGAACGCTATGTACGGTTTAACCTCAACCGCCGCGCTCGAGGAAGGTCCACCGACAGAAATCCCACCGATAGCAAGTGACAACCCAAGTGCCAGAGCTACTACTTTTTTAAATAATCTGTTCATTTCTTCTTGTCTCCTTTTGATATAGTTTTATTGTTTTTTTATGTTTTATTTGGTTTACTAAACTCTATTAGTATTCGTTAATACATCCAAATTACAATAAATCTACTTCTTGATCTTCACCTTACGCTTCTTACTCCACTTGCCATACCTGTAAACAAGCTTCCCATCGATGTTCCGTATCTTCACACCTCTGACGCGGAAATAATAAGTCTTATTTTTATACAGATTCGTTACCTTGACCGAGTTCGTCAGCACGTCTCTGTAGTAGTACGGTGCCGAGAAATTCGATTTTGTCGAATACTCTATGCGATACCTGGTCGTGCTTACCGACTTCCATTTAAGCTTGACAGAGCGTGTCTTGACATTTTTGATGCTCGTAATCTTCGTCTGCGCCGGTGTGGTAACCTTCGGCGTAGGTGTTGGCGTGCCGATAGGCATACCCTCGGGAGTAGATGTAGGTGTCGGTGATGTGCTCGGTGATCCCGAAGGTGGAACAGTCGGGATATTCGGGCCGGTTGGTGTTGGTGAAGCACTTGCTGTGGCGCTTGCAGTAGCACTTGCCGTAGCTGAAGCTGAGGCTGACGGAACCGGTGTAGGAGTCATGATTGATCCTGTCGGTCCCGGTGTAGGTGATGAAGCGGGAGTGGAATAATCCTTGTAAATTGACCAGCTTCCGCCTGTTGTCAGGTAGAGTTTGGCAGCCGCTTCATACATTCCTTTAAACTGTGAATTGCTTAGTTTAATAGCATATGTTATTTCATCATTGCACTCGTACAGTCCGTCGTTGCCGCTTATATAGAGCTTTTCACCACATACGGATGCACGTCTGTACAAAACTCCCGGAACAGTGGTTATAGCTTCTGCTTTGGTAGCCGAACCTGACCAACGGAACATATTGCAGTTTTTGTCAACGAAGTAAAAATATCCGCCCAGATATCCCATCTGAGTTGGGATGTCTTGTGCTTTCGGGAAGTAATTATCATACGCTGAACCCATATTGCTTCCGGTTATTCCCGAAAAAGTCGTTTCATAGAAACCACTTTCAAGTTGATGATTCGGGTTTTCCTTGAACAGGAAATTTTTGTGACTGAGCGCATCTTTTCCGGAAACCGTATCGTCGTAGGTTGTATCTATGTAATACCAGTAATTATTAATTTTAACTGCATTCCATGCGTGTATATCACTGTCTACAACATAGCAGGTAAAACCGAGCTTTCGTGCTGCCTGATTAAACACTGCCGCGTATGCCTGGCAAACTGAAGAGTTGTATATCATTGCGCCAACAGGAGTGAAATCCATAGCATACAGACCGCTTCTGTAGGCGTATTCAGTCAAAGCACATACTTCATCGTGCAGATAGAGAAGCTTTTCTGCTATATTCATGGAAGTATTTTTGGTAGGAACTTTGAGAATATCATCCAAAGCAGCCTCATATTCAAGTGTGGTCTTATATAAATCATCTTTTTTGACGGGACTGTATACCGTCATAGTTGCCTGGTTATCGTAAATCTCGAGATATACAAGGGTAAACAGACAGCAGAGCCTCGGATATCTGGAGATAGCCTGCTCGATATAGGGAAGTATATCGGCTGATGTCATATTTTTGTTTTTATTCGGCAAAAGATCTGTTGAAAAGGTAAATGTAACGCTTGAATTTATATCTTTTATTGAAGGGGTGCGGTTGGCAAATGACTCGGGCAGAACAGTGGAAACAGTTGCCCTTTCGCCTGTTGAATTCGTGAAATAATTTGTCAACTGAGTGCTCATCATCTCGCCCAGACCGTCAACCCAGGTACCGAGATACGGATCTGCTGTAGTAGCATTTTTCACACTCATAGAAGGGCCTGAAAGCTTTTTGGCCTTGTTGCTTCGGTAATCTTTCACGACACCCTCGCGGAACACGCCACCCTCAGGAAGATTCCTTGTGGTGACGCCTCCTTGTACTTTGGTTGCTCCGGGTTTACCGAACTTCAGAGTATAACCCTCGCCTGAAGTTTTTGCCGATGAGCTCGAGAAAAATGTCCCGACTGCAGAACCCGGCAACAGCATCATAACGGCTGTTGCGAAGCAAAGTACGACAGCTATATGGCATTTTTTTCTATTATTATTGATGAATTTACGAAATCCCAACATATATGCGCCTCCGATTACAACGAATACAATATATTATATATTACAAAAGATTTATGGCAGTGTAATGTCATTCACAAAACATTATATCACTATAGTTTGCTTAAGTCTATGGAAAAAATGACAAAAAATGATTGACATTTAGGGGGCTTTGTCATATAATGTGAAAGGTTGACGCGTGTTCCCGATTCACTAGCCCTGGAAAGGTGGCACGCCGGTACAGTTGCAGACGGTGAGGTCCGGACATACCTCACAGAGGTTTGCAGAACAGTTTTAGGAGGAAACGAAGGATGAAAACTTATGTAGCAAAGGCATCCGACGTAGAGCGCAAATGGTATGTTATCGATGCAAAGGACAAGACTCTTGGACGTCTTGCATCTGAGGTTGCAAACATCTTGCGTGGAAAGAAGAAGCCGATCTATACACCTTCAGTAGACACAGGAGATTATGTTATCATAATCAACGCAAAAGAAGTGGCTACAACCGGCAAAAAGCTTGATCAGAAAATCTACTATCATCACTCAGATTATGTCGGAGGAATGAAAGAGACAACTCTGAAAGAAATGCTTGCAAAAAAACCGGAGTACGTTATCACTCATGCAGTTAAAGGTATGTTGCCAAAAGGCAAGCTCGGAAGACAGATGCTTAAGAAGCTTCACGTGTATGCAGGAGCTGAGCACGAGCATGCGGCACAGAAACCTGAAGTTTATGAGTTTTAAGATCAGAAAGGAGATATAGATGGCTGCACAAACATTTTATGGCACAGGAAGACGTAAGTCAAGTGTCGCACGCGTATATATCACACCGGGAACCGGAAAAGTTACCATCAATAAGAAAGATATGGATGAGTACTTCGGTCTCGAGACACTCAAAATCATCGTTCGCCAGCCGCTTGAGATTACAGGCACTGCTGATAAGTATGATGTAAAAGTCAATGTTCATGGTGGTGGTTTCACAGGCCAGGCAGGTGCGATTCGTCATGGTATCGCCAGAGCTCTTAACAAAGCTGACGATGAGTTCAGAGCACCGCTTAAGAAAGCAGGATTCCTTACGCGTGATTCAAGAGAGAAAGAACGTAAAAAGTACGGTCTCAAAAAAGCGAGACGTGCACCGCAGTTCTCAAAGAGATAACTTTTTACAGAGATTATCAGAAATCAAAACCCCGGGAAACGGCAAAGCCGCTCTCGGGGTTGTTTTTTTATCCTACGTATTTCAGTGCGAGATTGACCGTTTCAGAGTCGATTCCGGCTTTGATAAGATCATCAGCTGATTTGCCGGATTTAAGGCTATCTATTGCTGATGCTAATTGATGAGCACCTTCGTTGCGACCACGTTCTAAACCCTGTTCCAGAGCCTGGTTTCGTATCGTCTTTGCTTCGTATTCCAGTACTTTTCCACCCATAATTTCATCAACTCCCTTCGTGATTTTTTCGTGTTTTATTGCCAATGCTTTTGTTACTTTTTCAGTCATCTGCTCAATGAGTATTCGCGAATATGTATCGATGTCTCCGCGAGCATCCGAGTTTTCGAGCTGGTTCTTTATGAATACCAATTTTTCCAGTATTTCATTTTCGACAGATTCATCTGATCTCTTTAACCGTTTTTCGTAGTTAAAAATGAAAAAAGGAAGCAGAAACCATAGCTCTTTCTCAAAAATCTCATCAATCGAATACTTTGAGATTTTTACCGTCGGGACTTCCAAAACCAGTGATTCTGTTGAGTCAGGAGCCTTTATCTCCATCTTCAGTACATCCGGTGTGGACGAGCTATCTCGTAAATACAGGATCCCTGTTTTTGGAAATGTCACTTTAAGTACATTGTCTTCGATCAACGCGTGATCGTGTGCGATAGTGGAGTCGTATTCATACAGTCGTAATAATATGTTTTCATCGCCTGCAGTGGACTCACATTCCATGTGATAATACACATCGCTGTTTTGCACGCCGATTTGCGAATCGGTTATACGTTTTTTGTTTTCTTTGAGGTATACCTCGTTTTGGTATCGCACCAACTTGGCATCCTTGCTGATGCTCAAGCCAAACATCAGGTTTATCAGCGATATCGCAAGGCTGTCACTGTCGGTGATCATAGTTCGGAACACATCATCGTACGGTGTTCCAATGGCGACGGATTCATTTTTTTCCATACCTGTTCCTCCTTTAATTGTAACACAAAAAGACCTTGTGTTCAATAAAAAATATCCGCACATGGTGTATTTGGCGATAACGAAAAATTGATAGAATTATAAAACCGAAGACTTCAGATGAGAACAGATTATCACGCGATAATTATTCTGTCAAGAGTCGTTTATCCGGAATTCCAGGGCGTCAGACGCCCAAAAATCGTCGTGTGACGCCCAGTGCATGCTGCAAATGGCCCAATGATGCCTGCTCGGAAAGATGCTAATTTGGGCGTGAGACGCCCAGTTATAAAATAAAATAGTTTGGATGCTGATTTTGTAAAGTGTAATAATGTTAAGTCAGTTGCTTGTTGATTGTCCGGATGAAACTCTGTAGTGGCAGAATTAACTTTGGACAAGTGACCTATCACCCAGACCGTGCAGATAAGCTAGCAAAAGCTCTTTTCAGGGTATTCAGGTATCATCTTTTTCTCCTATCCAAAAGCGAAACAACTATCATTATTGAAAAGCATAGCTTGTCAGTATTGTAATAACAGGAAGATAGAGAGCGCAAGGGTTTGAAATGGCACAGTTTCCACTTGCAGAGCGAGGGCATATGTTGTATAATGGTTTTTCGAATCAATGAAAGGGATGGCGCATACAGTGAGAAAACGCAGTTTGTCTTTTGTGATAATAATTCTCTTTATAGTTTCCGTAGTATATACGGAATCTGATTCAGTGCGCTATTTTTCACGATTTGTACTATCGGAAAAAGAAAGCCTGTCGTCATATAGCACTGATGACAGGGGATTTATATGTCCGGACATACCTAATCAAAGATATATCATCACGAAGCCGAGGACATCTGTACTTACGGCGCACAATCGCCGAAACACTTCCGTATATGGCTA
>JAIKWQ010000068.1 GCA_024684535.1 Eubacterium sp.
TGAGGATTTATCTGTATTTTTTTATTTTTTCATGTTGGTCATTTTGGTCACTATCTGAGCCATCACTGTAGGCTCAATCTGGTCGAGAATCAATGCTGCCTTCGATGCCTGCATGGAATCAAGGATTTTCGCCACCAAATCGAGATCTCCTGACATCTCTGTGAGCGCCGCTGCAGCCTGCGCCGGTTGCATTTTTGCAAATGTATCCGCCTGATCTATGATCTTCTGGCTGTAATTAAACTTCTTTGCAACCTTTTTCATCAGTTGTTCAGCTCTGTCTTTGTTCAGTTCGGAGTAATAATTGTAATACTCCTCAGTATCGGGAGCCTTGTCCCCGAAAACCACCTGCGAGTCAAAATCGTACACTCTGGTGGCAAACTGCGCCTGGTCGGCTTCGTATTTTTTCAGTCTGGCATTTTCAGCTCTGAGCTTATCAATCTCTGAAGTATTTCCACTGTTTGATTTTGACTTGTTCGCGATCTTTTCCTCAAGCTCCCTGATTTTTGCGTTTGCTTCGTCCAGATTGTCATAATACTTCGACGTAGTCTCCGGCTCCTCGGGCTCCGGCAAAATCTTGTTCAATACGGGAACATCCTTGAGTACCGGATACATCACACCGCTTCCGAAACCGCCGACATCAAGTTTTATGAGCACAGCAAAGCCTGCCAGCCATATGAGAACTATGACTAACACGATTATGATTGTGACTGCTTTTGAACCTCCGCCCTTTCCGGCGTCTTCGGTCACTGAATTGTCTTTGTCTGCTTTTGCCATTTTTCTACTCCGTATATCATCCTTTGGACATTTTTCTTTCTATCTTTTCAACTACTATCCAATCCATCTTATCTATGATAAGCGCTCTTTTCGACGCCTGCATTTTGTTCAGGATGTCTGCTATCAGCTGCAGATCTCCCGTCATCTCCGTCAGCGTTTTTGCTGCATTGGCAGGTTGCATTTTTGAAAAAATGTCCGCCTGGTCAGATAATTCCTGCTGGTATATATAGTTTTTCGCCACAAGCTTAAAAAGCTTTTCGGCATTGTCTTCACTTATCTCAGAATAATACTTTTTGTACTCTTCGGCATCGGGTTTACCGGACTTGAAGAGAACATTTTTCTGGAACTCGCTTTGTCGTTTTGCAAATGCGTTTCTCTCGTCTTCAAACTTTTTGAGTCTGGCATTTTCTTTTTTCAACTGTTCGATTTCATCGGCGTTCATCGTATCTGAACTCGTGGTTGCAGCAAGCTTTTTCTCGAGCTCCTGAATTTTTGCATTCGCCGCTTCCAAGTTTGTGTAATAACCTGTGTCTGAACTTTTCGTTTCCGGTTCAGGGAGAATGTTGTTTATGATCGGAACATCTTTGAGCACGGGATAGAGAACCTCGCTTCCGAAGCCTCCCACATCGAGTTTTATGAGCACGCCAAAAATCGCCAACCAGATGGCGACGATGATTATCACTATGATTGCGGTTATCACTTTGGAGCCGGCATTGTCCTCATCAGCATCAGCGGTAACCTCGGGATTTCCCTCTTTTGTTTCTTCTTTCTTTTCTTCTTTTTCTGCCATTTGTTTCACCGTTATATAAATTTCAAACCATGTGGTTAATATTAAACTCTGCCATGTCGGTAGCTGACAAGCTCATCTATTTCTTTTTGCTCTATAGCATTTTGTTCCTTCACAAAATCCTCAAATGCATGTTCTCTGAGTTTTTCGAAAGTCTTTCTTTCTTTGATTGCCTCGTTCAATTTTTCCCTGGCAATCTCAACTTCTCTTCTTCTCTGAATCACTACCAGATGCTGGTTTCCTACATACATTTTCAGTATCTCGACAGCGTCTTCTTTGCGTTTGATATTCAGCACATCAAGTGCCTGATTCAGACTTTCGGAAAGGTCATCCTCAGCTTCGGCCTGACGACGTTTCAAGCGTTCCTCCTCTTCTTCGGCTTCACGAAGACGCATGTTTGCCTGGGAGTAATCGTTTTTCGCCTGATCCTCGAGTTTTTCTTTCATGTTGAGGATGTTTTGTAGCGGAAAAATAAATCGCGCCATTTACGCCTCCGTTTCTTCCGGCTGCTCGGGTGTTATCTTGTCACTGAATATATCTTCCATTTGGTTGACGATATCATCGAAATCAAATTTTTCCTCGGTGCCCTGTTTCAAAAATGAATTGACCGGGTCAATCTTTTCGATGGCGTAGTCGATGGACTTATTTGAACCGGCTTTGTATGCGCCGATGTTGATGAGGTCCTCAGCATCGCGGTAGGTTGCCAGGACTTCTTTCATCTGGCCTGCCACGAATTTATGCTCTTTTGTTGCAACTGCTGACATAACACGCGAGATACTTGCGAGCACATCTATGGCAGGATAATGGTTTTTCTGCGCCATTCCTCGAGAAAGAACTATATGTCCGTCAAGGATTCCTCTGGCTGTATCTGCTATCGGTTCATTGAAATCGTCACCGTCTACAAGCACCGCATATAGCCCCGTTATGGATCCTTTGTCTGAGTTTCCGGCTCTCTCGAGAAGCTTCGGCATCTCAGAATAAACACTTGGCGGATATCCCCTTGATACAGGCGGCTCACCGGATGCAAGTCCTATCTCTCGTTGTGCCATGGAAAAACGTGTGAGATTATCCATCATCAAAAGCACATCTTTTCCCTGATCTCTGAAATACTCAGCTATAGCTGTTGCGGTTTTTGCTGCTTTATTTCTGATAAGCGCCGGTCTGTCTGAGGTTGCTATAACCACAACCGACCTTTTCATACCTTCTTCACCTAAATCTCGTTCGATAAACTCCCTAACCTCACGTCCTCGCTCTCCGATCAGAGCTATCACGTTTATATCAGCTTTTGTGTTGCGGGCAAACATACCCATAAGTGTACTTTTTCCAACACCCGACCCTGCAAAAATGCCTATACGCTGACCTTTGCCGACAGTGATAAGTCCGTCAACGGCTTTCACTCCAAGAGGAAGCGCATCTGTAATAATCTCTCTGGCAAGCGGATCGGGAGGATCTGCCTCAACCGAATATCTGGGTGATCCCGCAGGAAGCCCCTCAAAAGACATCGGATTCCCGACCCCGTCGAGCGACTGTCCGAGGAGGTCATCGGTAACTGCTACCGTCAACGGCGCACCCGTATTTTCAACAAAACTTCCGAGCCCCACTCCTTCCACATCATCGTAGGGCATCAGAAGTACTCTGTCATCTCTGAATCCAACAACCTCTGCTTTTACCGGCTCCGGTCTTGCCTGTGAATGAATCAGACACAGGTCATTCAGCTTTGCTTCAGGACCTATCGACTCAACCGTAAGTCCAACCACTTTGGCAACCTTGCCGAGGCTTCTGGTATAGCTGCGATCAAGCAGCGTTTCGTATTTTGCTATATTAAAATTAAGCTCTGCAGACATGTATAGTCTCCTAAATACTAAACCATAAGTTTAAGCGCGCTCATCAGATTTTCAAGCTGCGTATGTATGCCTGCATCTATCATCTGATCTCCGGCTTCAATTATGCATTCTCCGGGACCCAGTCCCTCCTGCGGATGTATCTCTATAGACACTTCTTCATCAAATTCCTGCAGGAATTCATTTTTCGCTCCCTCAGCGATTACGGACTCATCCTGACCGACCCTGATAATTATCTTTTCAGGTTTTTCTACGTCAGACAGTCCTGTTTTTATCAGGTGAAGAATCAAATCTTCTTTGTCTTCTACCACTACTCCGGTAAGTTTCGTAACCAGTCCGCCGACTATGTTTACAAACTTAGGCTCGAGCTCTGTAACCATTTTTTCGTATTCCTGCTCAAGCGCTCTTCTTTCATCCTCAAGTTCAGCCCTGATTCTTTCGGTATCCTCAGCTCCGAGCGCCAGTCCCTCTTCCCGGCCGAGTTCTATGCCTTCATTCCTTGCCTGTTCAAGCACATCCTGAGCCTGATTTCTGGCATCGATAACTATCTGATCCGCCTGATCTCTGGCATCCTGTATGATCTGATCAGCTTCTTCTCCGGCCCCACTCGTTTCCTTGGACTCAACATCCGGAAAATCTTTTCCTTCCATATGTCGTTTCAGAATTTCATCAGCTATTGTGACATTCAGTCCCGGAACAAAACCATCAACTTCGAGATCTTCTCTTTTTTTTAGCAAACCGTCATGGTCGGGCTTGTTCATTTTAAAAATTTCCTCAACGGAGAGTCCGCGTGCTTTTTCTTCTTCCACTTCCTTCGCATCGCGGATAACTACCTTGGAGGATCTGTTCAGGGGCGTAAATTCGCCCGGATCCTCATATGCGATCGTCCGGGCTTCTTTACCCTGTATATTTACAAACGGGTATTTAACTACATTAGACAATTATCTCATCACCTCCGCCTCGGGAAATAACGATCTCAGCAGAATCCTCAAGTTTTCTGATGATATTAACTATCTTCTGCTGTGCCTCTTCAACGTCTTTGAGTCGAACAGGTCCCATGTATTCCATATCTTCTCTGATCATATCAGCAAGACGGGATGACATGTTGTTGAATATGACATTCTGAACTTCTTCATTGGCATTTTTAAGCGCAACAGCAAGTTCTGAGTTTTCCACTTCTCTGAGCACACGCTGGATAGAACGGTCGTCGAGCATAAGGATATCCTCGAACACAAACATCTTTTTCCTGATCTCGTCTGCAAGTTCCGGCTCCTCGATTTCCAAGTTCTCCATGATATGTTTTTCTGTACCACGATCGACCGTGTTGAGGACTTCTACTACAGAATCCACACCACCGACGATAGTGTAGTCCTGGCTGACCAGAGATGAAAGCTTCTGTTCGAGTATGTTCTCCACCTCTTTGATGACATCCGGTGAAGTTCTGTCCATCATCGCAATTCTCTTCGCAACGTCTGTCTGTTTGTCCGGCGTCAACGCACTGATGATTGCTGCCGACTGTTGCGGAGACAAGTATGAAAGTATAAGGGCTATAGTCTGCGGATGCTCGTCCTGAATGAAGTTGAGTATCTGCGAAGCCTCTGTTTTTCGTATAAACTCGAAAGGTCTGACCTGAAGTGATGCAGTAAGTTTTCCAAGCACCTGAGCGGCTTTGTCATCACCCAAAGCTTTCTGCAGAAGGTCTTTGGCATATCCGATACCACCCTCGGCAATATACTGTTGAGCAAGACATACTTCATAAAACTCATTAAGAACAGCCTCCTTCTGAGAAGGCGATACACTTCTCGTGTTCGCTATCTCCAAAGTCAACTGCTCTATTTCATCCTCTTTCAGATGTTTAAATATTGTTGATGCCTTATCGGGACCGATAGTTATCAGAAGTATCGCTGCTTTCTGAATACCATCAAGGTCTACTGTTGAACTGGCCATCACGCGCCTCCCCAATCTTCATTTATCCAGTTCCTGAGCAGAAGCGCAACTGCTTCAGGATTCTCATCGACAAATTTTTCAATAAGTATTCTGGTTTCGGATTTATCTTCAAGCTCTATTTCATCGAGAGCTTCTCTGTCATCTCTGGTAGTTTCCAAAAGATCCTCCACTGAGAGTTCCGGATCAGTCTCCGTAACCTCAACCGGCGATGTACCTCTGATGATGACAAATATAAGCAATGCAGCGATAAGCACTGTGAGGATCACCATCAGGTAATTTGTGATATTATCAAAGAACGATGTTTTTTCAGCTGCTTCGTACACCGGCTTGTCATATGCAAGTATGTCAATATTTCCTGTTGCTATTCCGGTTGCTGCCGCTACAAGTTCTATCAACTCATCTCTATTCGGCAGATCTATCTGTGTCGCAGCGCTGTTCTGCTCCACGTACTGATCAAAAGTGATATCTTCAAGCAGTCCCTGATCTTCAAGAGACTCCTCGTGAACTACGTTATAGTGTGTAAGCACGATAGCTATCGAAGACTCTTCCGGTACTACCGCTCCGACCTCGTACTGAATATTCCTTACAGTTTCATTCGGCAGGTAATCATACTTATCAAGCGTAGTCTCCGTACTTGTAGTTCCGTTGTTCTGAATCATATAATCAGTCACATCACCGTTTGAATCGGTTCCCGGAATGCCACCCGTTCCTGACTGTCCGACTGATTTGTAATTATAGCTATGTGAGTACAGACCCTGATCCATGCCCTCATTCGCAGTGTATGTTTTTACAAGTTCATCTATCTTGTCCATACGGAACTTGATAGCGCTTTTTCCGATTTCAACATCATCCCATCCGGCTTTACGAAGCATTGTCTGAACATTTTTAGCGAAGGTGTTCTGAAGCTTTTCGCGGTAGTCGTTCGTGCTTGACACCGATCCGCCGAGGGTGTTGTCCTCTTTGGTTCCGTAGAGGAGGTTTCCTGCGGTATCTGTTATGATGATATTGTCGGTTGTTTTGTTTCCTACCGCATTTGCGATGTAGTAAGCGATACCCATCGCGATATCCTCGCTCACCTCATATCCTTTTGCAAGCTTGAGAGATGCACTGACAGACGACTCTGCCTTCTCTGAAAAAATGGTATTGTCATCAACCGGTCTGTCAAGATATACCGTAGCATCCTCCACGCCGTCAAAGGTGAGAAGTCCGGTTCTGATGGATGACTGCAACGCCAGCGTGATACGTGTCTGTCTGACCTGAGATGTCGTAGTCATATCTTCCTGAAGCGCATCCGTCCAGGACATACCTGTATCATCCGTAATCTGGTTCGCGCCCATCACAACAACAGCGTCCGAGTACGCCGACTGCTCAACCATAAACTTCACGCGATCGGTTGAAACCGCTTCATCCTTGTAGGATACTCCGGCATCGTCAAGCTTTTCTCTGAATTCGCTCGCCGATTCACTTCCGAGTGTGATGAGGTCAACATATACAGGACGTGTAAGAAAATACGCCAAAAGGACGATCGCAAAAAAGATCGCCAGGGTAACACATATTATGATTGTTTTTTGCTTGGTCGTATAGCGATTCCAGAAGGCAAGAAGTTTGTCTCTGATCGCGATAAGCCGATCCATCATAGTATTGGTGCCTCTCTTTTATTTGTTGCAATAAAAACCCGTAGGTTTAGAATTGCATGTTCATTATCGTTTTATAACTCTCTACTGCGGCATTTTTTACTGCCACTGTATACTGCAGCGAGATGGCCGCTTTTTGCTGAGCTATCATCAGATCGTGGAGGTTGTCTGATTCGCCGGTGGCAAACTTAATTTCCTCTTCTTCTGATTTGTTTGAATAATCATTTGTCTCTTTGACAAGTCCCATAGCCGAATTCAAAAGCGCATCAAAACTTCCTGTTTTTTCTGCTTTGCTCTGCGCATTAATCGGATTGGTAGTGCTATATCTGCTGACTTTTTCAAGGTCTGTTATCGCGGATATATTGTTAATTACCATATCTTATCCTCCAAATCATCACTGTCCGATAGACAATGCTCTGGTAGCCATACTCTTTGATGCATTCAACATGGTGACATTTGCCTCGTATGCACGTGTTGCATCAATCATGTTTGTCATCTCTGTTACTGTGTTGACATTCGGATATGTCACATATCCGTCTTCGTTTGCGTCCGGATGTGAAGGATCATAAACCATAGCTCCTTCTGTAGGATCCTCAACTATCCTTGAGACCTTGACACCTTTGCCGATATATTGTCCGGCAAGTCCCAAGCTCTCTTTGAACGTAGGATAAGCTTTTTCCTCGAACACAACCATTTTTCTTCTGTATACATTTCCTTTACCGTCCCTGGTAGTATTGATGTTTGCCAGGTTTTCAGATATCGTATCCATACGAAGCATCTGGGCAGTAAGCCCTGTAGCGCTGACATCAAAAGCTCCAAATACTGACATTTAACTACCTCCGTAAATTCAAATCAGAACGCAAATCAGTGGTTACCGCCCATAGCCGACTTCAAGTCCGCAAATTCATGCTGAATTGATGACATAAGCGTGTTGTATCTGATCTGATTTTTTGCGAGTTCCACGTTTTCTGTTGCGATATCAACATTGTTTCCGTCGTAGCGATAACTCAAATTTGCCTGCTCGGTATAGGTTGTGGCGTTGATATCATCGAGGTCCATATTCGCTATGGTTTTATCAAGAGAATCCGTACCTCCTATCGCACCTATGAGATAGGTCTCGAACTGCACATCCTTGCGCTTATAGTTTGGTGTGTCCGCATTCGCAATGTTGTTTGCGAGCACATCATTCCGCTTCCAGCTGGCATCAGCCGCCTTATCAAGTACATTAACATAGTTATAAGCACCTGAAAGAATCATACCGTTCCCTCCTTATCTCTAAATCTGACAAAAACGCAAAAGGCATCATGAAATCTCACAATTCCGTTTGCGTTCGTTTACGAAATCCATTTCTCTTTGTATATACGTTCGAATTCCTCGTAAACAATATCGTTCAGAACCTCTATGCGAGTGCCCTTGACTCCCGAGGACTGCGTACGTATAAGTCTCGCGCTCTCAAGTTTTTTAAGCGCACCGACAATCACCGATCTCGTGATACCATACTGCGACGCAAGTTTCGAAGTTACGACAAGCCCCTCCGAACCCGATAGATTGTG
>JAIKWQ010000074.1 GCA_024684535.1 Eubacterium sp.
AAGTCCGAGCCATCTGTTTGTAACGACCTTGTCAATTTTGTCAGAAGTCGTCTGTGAGCCTTCATTTTTCTTTTTGTAGCAGGACTTGATAACCTCAGCTATGTATACATATCTTTCATTTGTTATGATACTTTCTGCGTCATCATCAAGCTCTTTTTCCGCTGCGGCGATGTCTTTTTCAATGTGTGAGAGCGTATCCTCCGCAATATTCATCTGCTCGAGCACTTTGTCGTCACGCTCAAATATCTTGATAGCATACCATCTCTGCTGCTCTTCAGGCATATCGTGTACGACAGCCTCCTCGATATGCGCGATTGCATGCTCAACCGGTCCTGAGAAAGTATGAAGCGGAACGGTTTTTTCGCTTTTCGCCGCATTGATTGCTGCTTCTGCCGCATCCATAACTCCCTCGCCTTTGAGCGCGGATATAACAGTAACTTTGCATCCAAGCTGGCGTGAAAGTTCATCAACGTTTATTTCATCCTTATTTTTTCTCACGATGTCCATCATGTTGACAGCTACAACAACAGGAATTCCAAGCTCTGTCAACTGTGTAGTGAGATAAAGGTTTCTCTCGAGGTTTGTACCGTCGATGATATTTAATATAGCATCCGGTCTTTCATTGATCAGGTAGTTTCTGGCCACAACCTCTTCCAACGTATACGGTGACAGGGAGTATATACCCGGAAGATCCATAATCTCCACATCATCGTGTTTTTTCAATTTTCCTTCTTTTTTCTCTACAGTTACACCCGGCCAGTTTCCGACAAACTGATTGGAACCTGTAAGCGCATTGAACAGGGTGGTTTTTCCACTGTTCGGGTTACCTGCAAGTGCAATTTTCAAACTCATTTTTTCATTCTCTCCTTTTGTTATCTGACTTCAATCATTTCCGCATCAGCTTTGCGGATGGACAACTCATAGTTTCTGACCGTAACTTCAACCGGATCTCCGAGCGGCGCAACTTTGCGTACATAGACTTCAGTATTTTTCGTGATTCCCATGTCCATGATGCGGCGTTTGACTGCTCCCTCTCCGTGAAGCTTGACCACCGTAGCGGTTTCTCCGATTTTCACATCTCTGAGTGTTTTCATCTCACTTCCTCCTGTTAAAAATATCTATACCATAATTTTTTTTGCTAATTCATCACTGACTGCCACCCGACTTTCTTTCACCTTGATAATCAGGTTTTCTCCAAGCGCGCTGACTATACTGACCTCGCCTCCGACATTCAGTCCGAGATCAGCCAGGTGTTGTTTAACTTCGGGATTGCCCCCGATTTTTTTGATAATCTGCGGTTCATTTTTATCTGCATATATAAGTGGCATCATCGCTTCTCCTTCTGATTAGCTTACGCTAACCTATGTGCAAAATATATAGTTAGCTCTCACTAACCGATATTATTATAGTTAGTCTGCGCTTACTTGTCAAGCATTTTTTTGATATTTTTCCGAACACTAAAAAATCCCCCGAAACCCGTAGGTTTCAGGGGATCAATACTCAGTTATGTCTCAGACACTACTCTTTGTTGTCATTGTTTTCGTTGTTTTCTTCTTCTGATACGACTAATCCGCCGCGTTTTTTCATAAGAACAAATCCAACGATGCAAAGCACTACAACCGCTGCCGTTCCGGCGATAACAATCACCAGTCCGACTTTGCTTTTTTTCGCAGGTTTTACCGTCGCCGCCTGAACTGCACCGTCACTCACAATTTCATCAGTTTCTTCAGTTTCTTTTTTTCAACCTCCTATGTTTTTACTTATATAATGTTTATTTATTTGCTACTTTCATTCCGTCAATCAGCTGTTCTTTCAGCATATAGTGAGTTGCCAACAGCTGGTTCATTTTTTTATGCGACTGTGCATCACCGTGACCCATATATGTTTCTATGAATACTTCCCAGAAAAGTCGACCGTCTCGGGCGCTGATTCCGAATGTGTTTGCACAGTATCCGGGATGGTCTAGCTCTATCGCAACCAACGACGCATACAGTGCCTGCAAGTCAAACACCGGATGTCCGTATCCACAGCTTGCCATATCCATAAGCATCAGCTCGTCATCCACCATGAAGACATTGTTCAGGTTCAAATCACCATGCACAAACGTGTCGCTGTCGGCCATATTGACTACCATCGTTTTTAATCCGGCCCATTTTTCGGGAGCTATATAGTTTTCGTATTCAGCAAGCCACTTCAGATAGCGTTCTTTGATACTCGGGAACGAATTCGCGGGCGCTTTCGTTTCGTGAAGTTCCTTGACCATGTTTGCGTACTTTCTGGCCAGAAAAATAAGCTCGTTCGGGTGCATGCTTATCCTCTGCGCCAACGTCAGAGCCTTGACTTCTTCAAGAATAATCCCATACTTGCCCTCACACTTGACCATAGAATACGAAATCGCAGTCGGGACTCCTATCGTCAGTGCTTTCTTCGCGAGATTCAGCTCAGCTGAAACTTCCTCTTCCGTAACTCCTTTGTCATATATCTTGACCATAACGCCTTTTTGCATACGATAATAAATACCGTTTATACAGGCGCCGATCTTTTCGTATCCGTCAATACTTATCTCCGGCACACTTCTGATCACTTGAAAAATGTCAATAAAGCCGGTCAACTCAAGTATCTCATATACTTCCTTATTTACATTTTTAAGTATGATTTTTTTGTTTTCCAGTTTTTTCTGAACACTTAATATAGAACGAAGTCCACTGCTTGAGATATACTTCAGCTCGGTGCAATCAAGCACCGGATCAAGCGTCGCGCTACCGTTTATATGGCTGGTCATCTCGTCTTTGACAGCTTTTGCATTGCTTTCATTGACTCTCTCCGGAAGAGATATAATCAGTTTTCCTTCTATTCTTTTATATTCCATAGATACCCCCGCAGGTATTATTTAGGCTATATGCCTTTCATATGTTACAGAATACCATATTTCTTCGCAAAACTCAACCATCGTTTCATTTTTCCTTGTCATATATAAAAAGATATGGTATACTTTTACAGATTAATCGTGTGAAAATGCGAAAAACAGTGGGAACGATTGAGTTCCGGATTGGATGAAAAAAATGGATCAAAACAATCAAAATGATAGAAAAAGAGACGAAGAACGCCGCAGGCGCTTGAAATTTAATATCATAATTTCGCTTGGCGCGTTGCTTTTTGCATTTTTCCTGATCTTTTTCCTGAACAGTGAGATTAAAAGAAGCACCGAGCAGGAGATAACATATACCGAATTTATCGAAATGCTCAAAGAAAAAAAAGTTGAGAAAGTTACGTTTAAGTCGAACCTCATCTATATCGAGCCGAAAATCGATGCCGGCACGAAGTCATTTGCGATGGCTTACTACACAGGCTACGTAAACGACACAAAGCTCATCGAAAAAATGCTCGACACCTACAAGGTTGACTTCACTGCGGAGATAGACTCGGACAGCTCCGGCATATGGGAGTTTCTGCTTACCTATCTTCTGCCTATACTCGGACTTTGGGTGCTGCTGTGGTTTTTCATGCGCTCTGCCACAAAAAACGGCGGTATGCTTGGCGGCGTCGGAAAATCCAATGCAAAAATGTATGTTGAGAAAAAAACCGGTGTTACTTTCGATGATGTTGCAGGCGAAGAGGAGGCCAAGGAGAGTCTCACAGAGCTGGTTGACTTCCTGAAAAACCCGGGCAAATACAAAGAAATCGGTGCCAGACTTCCGAAGGGCGCACTGCTCGTGGGTCCTCCGGGAACAGGTAAAACTCTTCTTGCGAAAGCTTTGGCCGGTGAGGCAGGCGTTCCATTTTTCTCACTCTCGGGTTCAGACTTCGTGGAGATGTTCGTCGGCGTGGGCGCCTCTCGTGTCAGAGACCTGTTTAAGCAGGCCACATCGATGGCGCCATGTATCATCTTCATCGACGAGATTGACGCTATCGGAAAGAGTCGTGACTCTCAGTACGGCGGCGGAAACGACGAGCGTGAGCAGACTCTGAATCAGTTGCTTTCCGAGATGGACGGATTTGATTCTTCAAAAGGTATCATTATTCTCGGTGCCACAAACCGTCCTGAAGTGCTTGACAAGGCGCTTTTGCGTCCGGGAAGATTTGACCGAAGAATAATAGTTGAAAAGCCTGATTTGAAAGGCCGTATAGATGTGCTGAAGGTTCACTCGCACGATGTAAATATGGACGAGACTGTAGACCTCGAAGAAATCGCTCTTGCGACGTCAGGTGCGGTCGGCGCAGACCTCGCAAATATGGTAAACGAAGCCGCGATAATGGCTGTTAAGGACGGTCGAAAAGTCGTATCACAGAAAGACCTTTTCGAAGCTGTCGAGGTTGTGCTCGCAGGAAAAGAGAAAAAAGACAGAATCCTCGGCAAGGAAGAAAAGCGCATCGTCGCTCACCACGAGATTGGACACGCGCTTGTCACTTCTCTTCTGAAGAATACAGAACCTGTCCAGAAAATCACAATCGTGCCGCGTACGATGGGCGCTCTAGGTTATGTGATGCAGGTTCCTGAAGAAGAAAAATACCTGATGAAAAAAGGCGAGTTGCTTGACCAGATCACGACATTTTTGGGTGGCCGCGCCGCTGAAGAAATAATGTTTGACGATATAACAACCGGAGCTTCAAACGATATCGAAAAGGCGACTTCTATCGCGCGCGCTATGGTTACCCAGTACGGAATGAGCGAAAAATTCGGTATGATGGGGCTTGAGACTATCACAAGCAGGTATCTGGACGGTCGTCCGGTGACAAACTGCGGTGAGGCAACCGAGAGCGAAATCGACGAAGAGATTAAGAAAATCCTTGATGATTGCTATGAGAAAGCGCTGAAGATCATCCGCGAGAATAAGCATGTGCTTGAGACTCTGGCGGCTCATCTGATCGAGAAAGAGACGATCACGGGTGATGAGTTTGTGGAGATTTTTGAAGCTGAGACGGGGATTCATTTGAAGAAGAAAAACCCGGATGGGTCAGTTGTTGAGGATGATGAAGATAACAAAGATAATGAAGATAATGATAGTAACGAGATTTAGTAATCAATAAAATCAACCGATTATCTGTAACAATCATAAATCAACAAACGTCAGGAGGTATCCGTGTTTAATCTGTCAAATGAATTAAAGCAGTTACCTGACAAGCC
>JAIKWQ010000085.1 GCA_024684535.1 Eubacterium sp.
TTCACCTACGGCAAGTCCGACGCCGACTCCGAAACCAACTCCGACACCCGAACCGCCTTCGGCGAAGATTAAGGTCGGAAAAAAAGTGAAGAAGATATATGAGACTGAAGGAGAGTTTACAAAATCAAATAAAAAACTGTATTTCAAAAAAGATAACGGCAAAAAATACAAAAAAGGATTCTTTTTGAACAAAAAAGGCATATATTTTGCGAGAAAAGACGGCGAAATACAAAAAACGTGGCTTAAGTACAAGGGGAATATATATTTCTTCTCAAGAAAAAATGGTAAGCTTGCGAAAAGCAAAACTGCCGAGGGAGTTAAGCTCGGGAAGTACGGAACGGTCAAATCAGGGGCTATAAACAAGGAACGTGCTGAAACATATGTAAAAGCGGCGGATGTAGTCAGAAAAATAACCAAAGCAAAAGATAAAAAATCAAAAAAACTCAAAAAATGTTATAATTGGGTTATGCAGTTCAACTACGTTCGCCACAGAAAAATGAAAGAGATGATGACCCGGGCAAATTGGAAAAAGACTTGGGATTTAGTTTTTGCAAACGATATATTTGAGAAAAAAAGCGGATGTTGTGTCTCGTACTCTGCGGCATTTGCTTTGATGGCCAAGGAATGCGGATACAAAAAAGTAACACTTTGTTGTGATACCGGTCACGCCTGGGATGACATAGGCGGAAGGTTGTATGATCCGCTGTTTGCCAAGTCAAGGGATTTTCACAAGAATTATAATGCTAAATATACTGACTACCGCAGGAATCCTGCGATAACCAAAAAGATCAGTTAGGAATGTTGGGGGGGACATTTTTGAGTCAGGTACACAAAAGAAATACAAGATTGATTGATGCAAAAGGAATCCGCCAGATTGTGGCAGCCCACAAAAAAATGAACGGACATCTTGTTCTGAAAGGCGTTCGTGCAGAGATATGAGAAAACGGGAGCATGTAAGAATGGATTTAGGTTATCCAATGTATGTCATGTGCCGATGTAACAAGCTTATAGCTAATGATTATCTTGAAGTGGAGCAAAGTGTATTCATTTCACACGAAAAAGTGAAGGAAGGCATTAGGCTGTTAAGAGGAAAAATACACATGATAAGAGTTTTATTCATCTGCCATGGAAATATATGCAGATCGACTATGGCGCAGTTTGTGATGGAAGACATGGTGAAAAAAGCAGGGCTTGCGGATGACTTTGTTATAGAATCAGCTGCTACTTCCGGAGAGGAAATCGGAAACCCGCCGCATCATGGAACCGTCAGAAAAATGAACGAAATGGGAATACCGATGAGACCGCATAGGGCAGTGCGTATGAGACGTGATGACTATGATAAGTATGATTACATCATCGGTATGGACAAGTGGAACGAGAAAAATATCATGCACATCATCGGCAGTGATCCTGAAAATAAGGTGTCATCTCTGCTTGATTATACACCGAGAAAAGGTCAGGATATAGCAGATCCCTGGTATACCGGCAACTTTGAGGATACCTACAGAGATGTGGATGAGGGGTGCAGAGGATTGTTTGATTTTCTGACAAAAGATATGTGATTGACGGAAGTCAGACAGGTATAATAGAATAAAACAAAAATCGAAAGGCGGAACATTTTTATGAAGCTTTGGGGCGGAAGATTCACAAAAGAAACGGATGAGCTTGTAAACAGATTCAATGCATCCATAGGGTTTGATCAGAGGTTTTTCAAGCAGGATATACTGGGAAGCATCGCGCATGTAACAATGCTTGAAAAGCAGGGGATACTTACATGTGATGAGAAAGATGCTATAGTTACCGGGCTCAAAGGAATTCTTGATGATATCGAAAGCGGAAAACTGGCGATAGACGAGAGCGCTGAAGATATACACAGCTTCATAGAGGGAACGCTGATTGAAAGAATCGGTGAACCCGGCAAAAAGCTTCATACAGGCAGAAGCCGTAATGACCAGGTCGCTCTGGATATGCGTCTGTATACGCGAGATGAGATAATAGTAATAAATGACCTCGTAAAAGAACTTATGCGCGTGATTCACAGGCTTATGAAAGAAAACGTGGAAACATATATGCCGGGATTTACTCATCTGCAGAAAGCACAGCCGGTTACTTTTGCGCATCATATGGGTGCATATTTTGAAATGTTTCGCAGAGACAGGGGAAGACTTCGTGATATCTACGACAGGATGAATTATTGTCCTTTGGGAGCGGGAGCGCTTGCGGGAACCACATATCCGCTTGACAGAAATGATACCGCTAAGCTTCTTCAGTTTGACGGACCGACTTTCAACAGTATGGATTCTGTTTCCGACAGAGATTATCTGATAGAGCTTCTTTCGGCTTTTTCCACAATAATGATGCATATGAGCCGTCTTTGTGAAGAGATAATCATGTGGAACAGTGATGAGTACCGATTTGTGGAGATGGATGATACATATTCTACCGGATCATCGATTATGCCACAGAAGAAAAATCCGGATATAGCTGAACTTATCAGGGGAAAGACAGGTCGTGTTTACGGAGCGCTGACGTCGATTCTTACCACGATGAAGGGCATTCCTCTGGCGTATAACAAGGATATGCAGGAGGACAAGGAGCTTACTTTCGATGCGATAGATACGGTTAAAGGCTGCCTTGCTCTGTGTACCGGCATGATAGATACGATGACTATTCATCCTGAAGCGATGGAGATAAGCGCAAAAAACGGATTTACAAATGCTACTGATGCTGCAGACTATCTTGTAAATCATGGTGTTCCGTTCAGGGATGCGCATGGAATCATCGGACAGCTGGTTTTGACATGTATTGACAAAGGTATTTCACTTGATGAACTGCCGATAGAAGAATACAAAAAAATCTCCTCTGTATTCGACGAGGATATCTATGAGGCAATTTCGATGAAGACTTGTGTAGAACGACGAAATACCATTGGTGCTCCGGGACCGAAAGCGATGAAAGCAGTGATAGCAATGAACGAAGAATATCTGGAAGAAACTTGAAAAAAGCTTGATTTATTTTTGATATGATAGTATTATAGACTTATCAAATGATTAAGGAGTGATCCATATGTCAGCTATAATAGTGACAGATGTGACATCAGCTGTTACCGGTGGCGGTACTCTGAATATATCAAACAATAGAAGCGAGGCTGAGAGAACATCGATTACCCCGTTTCGTAAAGTTCTGAAAAAAACGGCGGAAAAAGCTGAAAGCAACAGCGAATCTACAAAAGTAGAAAAGAAAAAAACCGCCAAAACCAAAGAGAAAACTGATTTTGATATCCCCGATACCATAGAAACGCTTGATGACATTTTTAAGCTTGCCTCGAAAAAGTATGATATCTCATATGATTTTCTGGTGGCAGTTGCAAAAGCGGAATCGGATTTCCAGTATGATTGTGTATCATCTGCAGGAGCGAGGGGAATCATGCAGCTTATGCCGGATGAAATCAAGGATATGCATGTCAAGGATGCTTTTAATCCATATGACAATATCATGGCTGCTGCCAGACTTCTGAAAGCACATTTAAAGAAGTTCAAGGGCGACTACACGCTTGCTGCTGCAGCATACAACGCGGGAAGCGGAGCGGTCAATAAATACGGTGGAGTTCCTCCGTACAAAGAGACCCAGACCTATGTGAAGAGAATTAAGCAGTATATGAAAGAAGGGGTCAAGGTCCCTGATAAAAAGGTAAACAAGATAAAGGTTTCAGAGGAAGACAGAAAGACAACAACATCGAAAACCACGTCATCGGATACGGAAACAACCAAAACACAAGCTTCAACCTTTGATGAGGGTGAAAAACCGACGGATACGGATCTTGACTCTGTCAGGATAACTGTGGGAAGCGGTTCGGGAGCTGTGACGATGACATATGGTGCTTATCAAAAATACAAAGAACTCGGAACTCTGGGAGTAGGGTGACGAAAAGCAGGTGGCGCCTATGGAAGAAAAAGATTTTAGAGAAAAAGAGATAGAAAAAGCACTTGAGAACGCAGTTGTCTCAAAAAACTACATGTTCTGTGATAAATGCGATGGCTTGCTTATCTACAAAGGAAGCGGCAGATATGTCTGTGAAGACTGTGATGCTGAAATTTACGATGAATTCGGAATTATCAAAAAATATCTGATAGAAAACGGTCCCAGAAATATTATTGAAATATCCAAAGAAACAGGTGTCAGCAGAGCTGTGATAACAAGGCTTCTTCGTGAAGGACGTCTTGAAGTATCAAAAGGCTCGGATGTTATGCCGGTTTGTGAAAGATGTGGAATAGGAATCAGATTTGGAATTTACTGCAGACGGTGTGCAGATGAGTTGGGCAAAGAAAGAACCACAAAACGAGGTGTGGCTGTTTACAATCCGCTTGCAGAGGAAAATACAGAAGACAAGATGAGATTTATGGTGAGGAAAAAGTTGGATCAGGCCTGATTGTTTATATCCTCGCCGAGAAGTCTGCGAAGTGCCTCACCATACAGAGGTTCACTTTGCGTTTTCCAGGCATCACAGACACGCATAGCGTCGTCTTCGCTGTAAACACTTATTGAAACGGAGAAAATGACTGATTCTCTGTCACGTATAGAACAGGTCACAGTGTAGTTGCCGTCGGCATCAAGTTTATAATCACTTATCAATACAGATTCATCAAGTGTCTCTACATGGTTATTTTTCAGATAATCATCGATTTCCCTTCGTATATCAGGAGAAAGCTGATCGATAAAAAGCCCCAGCGCTTCCTCGCCTGATTCGCTTAATGAAATGTAAGTGCGATGATAGGTGTCGAGTTCGACCACAAGTTCAGACACAATAAGCTCACCCAGAGCAGATTGGGCATTGATGTAATCAGTGTAACCGAGATTTACAATTGTATCGATTACCAGATGCTGTGCCAACGAAACCCTCGACCTGTGCAATATATATAAAATGATCTGTTTATACAAATTAATTGATGGAGAAGACATATTCGGACTCCTTTCTCATACTATTGTAAACAAATTTAAAAAAATATCAAGATAATTTTTTATGTGGAGGTAAAAAACAATGAATAATGCCGAAAAGGCTCTTGATCTGCATCTTCAGTGGAGGGGCAAGATTGACACAACACCAAAATGTGAGGTAAAAAGCAGCGAAGATCTCGCTCTGGCGTATACACCGGGAGTTGCAGAGCCTTGCAAGGTTATTGCAAATGACAAAGAAGCAGCGTATACATATACGATTAAACAGAATACTGTAGCGGTCGTATCTGACGGCAGTGCAGTGTTGGGACTTGGAAACATAGGGCCTGAGGCTGCTATGCCTGTTATGGAAGGAAAGGCGGTTCTGTTCAAAGAATTTGGTGGAGTCAATGCTTTTCCGATATGTTTGGATACACAGGATACTCAGGAAATAATAGAGACTGTCGTACGTATAGCTCCGGGATTTGGTGGAATAAATCTCGAAGATATATCAGCACCGAGATGTTTTGAGATAGAAACAGAACTCAAAAAAAGACTGAATATCCCCGTGTTTCATGATGATCAGCACGGAACTGCCATAGTTGTTCTATCGGGAATAATCAATGCACTGAAGCTTACAGGCAAGAAAAAAGAAGATTGCCGTATCGTGGTAAATGGTTCAGGTGCAGCAGGAATAGCCATCAGTAAGCTTTTACTAAGATATGGATTTAAACATATCATTCTTTGCGACAGCGCAGGAATCGTATCAAGCAAATCAGCCAGATTAAACGATGTGAAAAAAGAAATGCTGAAAATTACAAATCTTGAGGACAAAAGCGGAAATCTTGCAGACGCTATGGTCGGAAGTGACATTTTTATCGGTGTATCCGCACCGGGAGTTGTCACTGAAGAAATGGTTAAGTCTATGAATGACGATCCGATCATTTTTGCGATGGCAAATCCGGTTCCTGAGATAATGCCGGATATCGCAAAGGCAGCGGGCGCAAAGGTAGTTGGAACAGGAAGGTCGGATTTCCCGAATCAGGTAAACAATGTTCTTGCCTTCCCGGGACTTTTCAAGGGTGCGCTTGAGGGTAGGGCACCACAGATAACAGAGGATATGAAACTTGCGGCAGCTACTGCTATAGCATCACTTATATCGGATGATGATTTGGATGAGGATCATATCATACCGGAAGCTTTTGATCCGAGAGTTGCTGATGTAGTAAGTGAAGCGGTTAAGAAAAATATCAAATAGGGATGAACAGGAGGTTTGTGCGGATGGATAATAATGAGTTATCAAAACTTACATTGGCAGATATTCGTAAGATAGCGAAGGAAAAGGGAATACAAAAGGTTACTACACTCAGAAAACCTGAGTTGATCAAAGAGTTGTCAAAACTTGCTGAACCTGAGAAAAAAGTTCCGAAAGCAGAAGCAAAACCGGCGCCTGCAAAGGAGACGCGTGTACGCGAACAGAGAACTGAGAACAGGACTCAGGATAACAGAAATCAGGATAACAAAAAGAATAATGAACATGAGTTTCACAGAGGAATTCAGAAAGCAAGGTATCATGATGGTTCAGATGGGCTGATTTCCGTAATGAAAGAAAGACAGGTAGTGGAAATCCCCCCGACTGAATTAAAACACCTTGACAGCGGAGTTACCAAAAACGGTATACTTGAGATTATGCCTGAAGGGTATGGATTTATCAGATGTGATAATTATCTTCCGGGTGAGGACGATGTGTATGTGGCGCCTCAGTTTATCAGGCGATTCGGACTCAGAACCGGAGATATCATAGAGGGTAATCTTCGAATGAGAACCCAAAATGAAAAGTTTTCTGCTCTTTTGTATATGAAAAGAGTAAACGGAAGAAAACCCGGTTATCTCTATGAGAGAGAAAAGTTTGAGAACTTGACGCCGATTTTCCCGGATAACAGGATTCATTTGGAAACTCCGAATTCGACTGTGTCGATGAGAATGCTTGATCTGATTGCGCCTATAGGAAAAGGGCAGCGTGGAATGATCGTGTCACAGCCTAAAACCGGAAAAACAACTTTGCTTAAGCAGGTTGCAAAGGCGGTTACCAAAAATCATCCGAAGATGAAGCTGATCATACTGCTCATAGATGAGCGTCCTGAGGAAGTTACCGATATAAAAGAATCTATAGAGGGAAATCAGGTAGAGGTTATATATTCAACTTTTGATGAGCTGCCTGAAAACCACAAAAGAGTTTCTGAAATGGTTATAGAGCGCGCAAAGCGCCTGGTTGAGAGCGGAGAAGACGTGATGATTCTTCTTGACAGTATCACAAGACTTGCCAGAGCGTATAACCTCACTGTGACGCCAAGTGGAAGAACCCTTTCCGGTGGTCTGGATCCCGCGGCGCTCCATATGCCGAAAAGATTTTTCGGAGCAGCCAGAAATATGAGAGAGGGAGGAAGCCTGACAATCCTTGCGACAGCGCTTGTAGATACGGGAAGCCGTATGGATGATGTTGTATTCGAGGAATTCAAAGGAACAGGTAATATGGAGCTTGTGCTTGACAGATCTCTTTCGGAGAGAAGAATATTCCCTGCGATTGATATTTCCAAATCAAGTACGAGACGTGAAGATTTGCTCCTAGACAGCGATGAGCAGGAATGTGTCATCAAAATTCGCAAGGCTCTCGGCGGTATGAAGTCCGATCAGGCGATGGAAGAAGTGCTTCAGATGTTCAAAAGAACTAAGGATAATCGCGAGTTTATCGAGACTGTTCGCAAGCTCAGATTGTAGAAAATACTATATTTTTCGATATTTTGAAAAAAATACTTGCATTATGTGCGATAATATGCTACAATAAGCAGGCGTTTTTGGAAAAAATCAGGTTTTATGCACATATACGTGACAGGAGGTGTATCATGAGAGAGGGAATTCATCCGGAATATTACCAGGCCAAAGTTGTTTGCAACTGCGGTAATGAATTCGTGACGGGTTCGACAAAGGAGGATATCCATGTCGAGGTTTGTTCAAAGTGCCATCCTTTCTACACAGGACAGCAGAAAACAGCTGCTGCTCGTGGCGCTATAGAGAAGTTCAACCGTCGTTATGGTATAAAATAGCACATATTATATTTTTCGAAAGAGACCATGGCTTGTTGTTTTGCCACAGCCGGGTCTTTTTTGGCGTTTTAATGGAGGTAAAACAATGGCTTACTCGGGCATAGGCGGACAGGCTGTAATCGAAGGCGTAATGATGAAGAATAAGGATCGCTACAGTGTTGCAGTCAGAAAAACCGATGGTGAGATTGAAATTATGCGTAAACCGTCACAGAGTTTGCGTGATAAAAACAAGTTTTTCGATCTTCCGATAATCAGAGGTGTGGTAACATTTATTGAATCTTTCACTGTTGGAATGACAGCGCTTAATTATTCCGCTTCATTTTTTGAAGAAGAAGAGGAAAAGGAAGAGAAAAATGCCGGAAAAAAAGATGGAATTATAATGGGAATAATAACTGTTCTTTCAGTTGTTATTGCTATCGGTCTTTTTGTTCTTGCTCCGTTTTTTATTATGGAAGCCTGCAAGAGAATTATTCCATCTGAGATGCTCAGAGGTTTCATAGAGGGAGTTATACGAGTAGTATTGTTTATAATTTATGTGAAAGCAATATCGCTTGTTAAGGATATAAAAAGACTATTCATGTATCACGGCGCTGAGCATAAGTCCATAAACTGTATAGAAAACGGATGTGAACTCAACATTGAAAATGTAAAAAAACAGTCAACCGAACACCGCAGATGCGGCACGAGTTTTTTGCTTTTTGTAATGGTTGTTTCCATACTGTTTTTCATGTTTATAGTTATCGGCCAGATGTGGCTCAGGATGTTGCTTAGAATTCTCCTGATACCTGTTATAGCCGGTTTGTCATATGAGCTTATTCGTTTTTTGGGAAGTCACGAGGGCAAGGTTGTGTATGTGATCAGTCGTCCCGGAATGTGGCTTCAGAAACTCACCACAAAAGAGCCTGACGATGATATGATAGAGGTTGCAATAGCTTCAGTCAACGCTGTATTTGATTGGAAAGAGTTTCTGGACAGTCAGGCAAATGATGATAAAAAGGAAACGGATGCGGAAGTACCTGAAGAAATTGAAAAGAAAACAGAGACGGATGAAAAAACGGAAACTGCGAGAGAAATAGCTGAAGCAGCAAAGGAAGTTGAAACTGAGATAAAAGAGGAAATAGAAGAAATCAATAAAATTGAAGAGGATGAAGAAGTAGAAATAGAAGATTTCGATGATTTAGAAGAAACAGGGGAAACGGAAAAAGCAGAAGAAACTGAGAGCGAAGAAGATGACAAGTGAAGAACTTGTGAGGAATGCGAGGCTTAATCTTGAAAAAAGCGGTGTTCCGGAAGCAGAGTTGAATGCATGGTATCTGTTTGAGAAAGCTTATCGGGAAACTTCCGGTTTGCCCGGTATCAACAAAGCTTGGTTGCACACGCATGGTGATGAGGAAGCATCTGAAGAACTGGTAAGCTGTCTTGATATTTTTGTAAATCACAGGTCAAAAGGTGTTCCGCTTGAGTATATAACTCACGAAACAGAGTTTATGGGACTGCCTTTTTATGTTGATTTTTCGGTGTTGATTCCCCGACAGGATACAGAGTGTCTTGTTGAGGAGTGTCTGAAGCACTGTGAGGGAAAAACTGTTCTTGATATGTGCACCGGTTCGGGATGTATAGGCATAAGTCTTGCGAAACTGGGGAATTGCAAATCAGTTACGGTGTCTGATATCTCGGATGAAGCTTTAAATGCAGCAAAGAAAAATGCAGAAATAAATGACACAGAAGTAAGTATTGTTAATAGCGATTTTTGGAATAATATACACGAGAAATATGATATCATAACTTGCAATCCGCCATATATAAAAAAAGATATTATTCCGACTCTGATGCGTGAAGTGAAGGACTACGAGCCTGTTCTGGCGCTTGACGGTGGCGAAGACGGACTGGAAAAATACAGAATAATAATTGACAGGATGCCTGAATTTTTATCAGGAAACGGAAGAGTTTTTTTTGAAATAGGATACGACCAGGGAAGAGATGTTTCAGAATTGTTGTCCGGTGTCGGCTTGTCTGAAATAAGAGTGATAAAGGATCTTGCCGGACTTGACAGAGTGGTTACGGGAGTTTATTCGGAGGCGAAAGATAATGTTTGACCATATAGAGGATATAGTGCTCAGATATGAAGAAGTTTTGAGGGATATAGTTGAGCCTGAGATAATATCCGATAATGACAGGTATCAGAAACTGATGCGTGAACAGGCTGAGCTCGAGCCGATAGTAAATAAATACAAAGAGTACAAAGATATAACAACGGGCATAGAGGACTCTTTGGCTATTCTTGAAGAGGAAAGTGACGAGGAACTCAAGGATATGGCAAAAGAGGAATTAAATGATCTTCGTTCAAGAGTTGATGATGTTGAAAAAGAACTGAAGCTTTTGCTTTTGCCGAAAGACCCAAATGATGACAAAAATGTTATCGTCGAGATCAGGGCCGGAGCAGGCGGAGACGAAGCAGCGTTGTTTGCGGCCGACCTTTTCAGAATGTATTCGAGGTATACGGAAAAATCGGGGTTCAAAGTCGATACTATGAACTCCAATGAAAACGGACTCGGAGGGTTCAAAGAAATAGTATTTATGATTGAAGGATTCGGGGCTTACTCGAAACTCAAGTATGAAAGCGGAGTGCACAGAGTTCAGAGGATTCCCGTGACTGAGTCTGGAGGAAGGATTCACACATCTACGGCTACGGTAGCGATTATGCCTGAGGCGGAAGAAGTTGAAGTAAACCTCGATATGAATGACTGCAGATTTGATGTTTTCAGAGCTTCCGGAAATGGTGGACAGTGCGTAAATACGACAGATTCAGCGGTCAGGCTTACACATATCCCTACCGGAATCGTGGTTTCCTGTCAGGATGAAAAATCTCAGTTAAAAAACAAGGACAAAGCGTTGAAGGTTCTTCGCGCAAGACTGTTTGAGCTTGAACAGCAAAAAGCTGCGGGCGAGCAGGCGGAAAACAGAAGGTCGCAGATAGGTACCGGTGACAGATCTGAAAAAATAAGAACATATAACTTCCCTCAGGGAAGAGTTACCGATCACAGGATAGGACTTACGATACACAAGTTGGATGCGGTAATGGACGGCGATTTGGATATGGTTATAGATGGACTGATAGCTGCGGACCAAAGCGCAAAGCTTGCCAAGCTTGAAGGATGAAAGTTTTTTTATAAATCATAAAAAATGGAGGGACAGTAACTATGAGCGATATGAATGTGGTTTGTCTTGATTTGGAAGGCGTGCTGGTGCCTGAGATATGGATTGCATTTGCTGAAGCAGTTGGTATAGAAGGATTCAAAAGAACAACCAGAGATGAGCCGGATTATGACAAGCTGATGAAATACAGATTGGATCTTTTGAAGGAAAACTCACTCGGATTAAAAGAAATCAAAGAGACTATATCCAAAATAGAACCTCTTCCGGGAGCAAAAGAGTTTCTTGACAAGTTGAGAAAAGAAGACTGTCAGGTGATAATCATCAGTGATACATTTACCCAGTTTGCGGGACCGCTTATGGAAAAACTCGGCTTCCCGACAATCTTTTGCAATACGCTTGAGGTTGATGAAAACGGTGAAATAACAGGATACAGAATGAGGGTTGAAAAGTCCAAGTATACTACAGTCAAAGCTTTGCAGTCTATGGGATTTGAAACTATAGCGAGCGGTGACAGCTTCAATGATCTGGCAATGATAGAGGCCAGCAAGGCAGGATTTCTTTTTAAGTCGACACCGGATATAATCAAAGCTTATCCTCAATATGAAGCATTTGAGGAATATGATGATCTGTTTGAAGCAATCAGAAAAGCTTTGTGATTTAAGTCGGAATAATTTTTTGAAAATTAGCTTGCCTGTTTCGGGACAGTGTGATAGAATAAAAGTGGAACTATAGGTTGGTCAAGGATGACCGAGTGGATAAAATCAAAGGAGTGATAGCTATGGCACATGGAATAGATGTTACCTCATTGAACAGATTTAATCCTACTTCTGCGCTCATCAACAGTCAGTCGGGGTTGAACAATTCATCTATGAGCTGGATGAACAATCTGGGTGACTTGAAGATGATTCAGAGCGGAACATACAAAAGAACTCTTGCGAGCGTGTATGCAAAGCAGGATGAAGACGAGGTAAAAGAATCTGTATCAAATGCGATATCATCTGCAAACACTTCGAACGATGCAGTGTTTTACGACTCGAATAAGGAAGTAAAAAAAGCTGATTCGGGAACCGGAAATACATTTGAAGCATTGCTTTGATGTAGTTGTTGGTTATAGGAAAAGTATTGTGAGGGCACGTTGATGCGTGCCCTTTGCTATGTATAAGGTGGAACTATGAGAAAAATTTTTGTTCCTGCGGAACAGATAGTCGGTGATGTAATCTTTGTTCGTGGTGAAGATGTCACCCATATGAGAGATGTGCTTCGGATGAAGCCGGGCAACAGTGTGGTGGCTTCCTGCGGCAGGGGTACAAATTATCTGTGTGAGATAACATCAGTCGGAGATGATGAGATAAAGCTTTCTGTGAAAAATGAGGAGCCTGATATCGCGGAGCTTCCCGTAAAAATCAGTTTGTATCAGAGTTTGCCAAAGTCCGATAAGCTTGAGCTTGTGATTCAAAAGGCAGTTGAACTGGGAGCTGCGGAGGTTATTCCGGTCAGATCAGCAAGAAGTGTCGTAAAGCTGGATGCAGCAAAGGCAGAGAAAAAGCATATCAGGTGGCAAAAAATTGCGGAGGGGGCTTCAAAACAGGCCGGCAGAGGTGAGATTTGTGAAGTGCTTCCGGTTATGGATTTTGACGGAGCGGTTAAAAAAGCATCAGAATCCGAGTGCATCCTGATACCGTATGAGTTAAGTGAAGATTATGAGGGATTGAAAAGCATACAGAGAAGCATCGAATCCGGAGCAAAGAGTATTGCCGTATTTATCGGGCCGGAGGGTGGATTTGAAAGAAGCGAGGTTGAGGCGGTAGTTGATGCGGGAGGTAGAGCTATATCGCTCGGACACAGGATACTTCGTACAGAGACCGCAGCTATAGCGGTATTGGCGCATATTATGTTTGTTGTTGAGATGTATAATAAGACAAAATAAAAGGAGGCAGTCGTGATTTATCTGGATAATTCCGCGACCACCCGTCCGACGGAAGAAGTTATAGAAAAAGTAGCGCAAGCTATGAGAGAAGACTTCGGTAATCCATCTTCTCTGCACAAAAAAGGGATAGATGCCGAGAAGTTTATTCGCGAGGCGAAGAAAACGATAGCGGGGTCGTTGAAGGTCAGGGAAGGTAATATCGTTTTTACTTCAGGGGGAACTGAGAGTAACAACTATTCCATCATTGGCAGCGCGCTGGCGTATCAAAGAACCGGAAAGCATATTGTGACTACGGAAATTGAGCATCCGTCAGTCTCGGCTGTGACTGACTATCTCGTTCAACAGGGATTTGAAGTCACATATTTGAAACCTGATAAAACAGGAAAGATAACCATAGATGAATTGAAAAATGCCATAAGACCTGACACGATTCTTGTCTCCATAATGACGGTGAATAATGAAATCGGAACAATTCAGGACATAGAAGAGCTTGCTAAAACAGCAAAAGAAATAAACCCTGAAATCAGATTTCACACAGATGCTGTTCAGGCATACGCAAAAACGGAACTTAAGCCGGGAAAATGGGGCGTTGATCTGATGAGTGTG
>JAIKWQ010000144.1 GCA_024684535.1 Eubacterium sp.
TCAAGGGCAGTTCCACAATAGCAATCAAGTCTGCGTCTGATTTGTGCAAAATCAGACCGAACAGCTATACAGAATGGAAATGGAAGTATTACCTGGCAAACGATATCGATATGACAGGCAAAGGAATAGCGACACATCCTAATGTATATCCGTATGATTCGTATGAGGGGATTTATCTTGACGGAAAAGGGAAGAAGATAAAATCTGATACGCCCATATTTACTGTAGTAGGTGGAACTGTTAAAAATATTGTTTTTGATGTCAACATGAAGTGCAAAGTTTCAAAAAATGATGCAGTAAGCAAGATATGGAGTGATGTTCACTACAATTCATATCGTGGAATTGCTCCGATTGTTGAGAATAACGGAACGCTGACAAATTGTAAGGCCACAGGAAGTATAACTATTGATTATGACAAAACCCTTTTGTATAAAGGAAATGATTCCAAGCCGACAAATGAATTATCATATGTTTGGGTATCGGGACTTGCATCCTGGAATAATAATTCGGCAAAGATAAGTAATTGCAGAAGCGATGTGGATATAGCAGTTACATTTTCTGAGAATACTCATCCTTTTGCTTATATCGGTGGCTTGGTATGTGAAAACTACGGATATGAAGGAAATGGTCAGTACGCTACCATATCTGAAAGCTTATATGATGGAAGAATAAGTGTGACAGGAAACAGTAGTGCATATGTAGGAGGATTATGCGGAACAAATCAATCAATGATATCAGACTGTCTGTTTACAGGAACAATTGAAGGTTCGGATTACATAAACAGTGCAGGTATTACCGGATGGGATAATGGTAAAGGCAAAACTGTTGAAAGAATATTAACTACGGGTAATGCCAAATACGCACTTGATGGTTATTCCAGATCGAAAGAAAGCTTGAACTTGGGAGTTATGTCAGATTATAAGGACGCATATTACCTGAAATCAAAGTACGATGCTTTTTACTATCTGGGTGAACCATTCGAGGTTCCGGGAGTCACAGCAGTTGATGATGCAGATTTGACGAATCAGTCATTTTTCTCAGGCTTCGACTTTACCAATGTTTGGGAGATGGGCGCTGGGGGACCGAAGCTCAGAAACGTACCGGCGTAAATTTGATATGTGTAAATTCAGATGAATAACTGAATGGAATCAAGGAGGCGAGGACGATATGACAGTTGAAAAAAAGCAAAATGAAACAAGAGAATTGGTGCTTGGAATTTTTTCAGCAACGGTTTCGCTTGCGGTCGTTGTTGGAGCGATTGGATTAGGTTCATTTGCAATCTGGAAAGCGGTGGATTTGATTTTCTGAAAAATGGTAGATAAGCGGTTTGTTTGGAGGTTGGCGTGAAGAAAGACGACATCACTATCCGTTCATCAGCAGCGGAGTATCTTACATTTGTAGCATCTACAGGCGCAGATGAAGAAAGCTTCGAAATGCGTTATGAAGATGAAAATATATGGCTTACGCAAAAAATGATGGCGGCGCTATATGACGTAAACGTTAGGACGATAAACGATCACATAATTAAGATTTATAAGGACGGCGAATTATCGGAGGATTCAACTATCCGAAAATTTCGGATAGTTCAAATTGAAGGTTCGCGTAATGTCGAGAGAAACGTTCTGCACTATAACCTCCAAATGATCATCGCAGTAGGCTTCAAAGTTAACAACGAAAGAGCTGTGAGATTTCGAATCTGGGCAAACCAGATAGTTAAAACATTCACCATTAAAGGTTGGGTGATGGATGAAGAAAGATTTCGCAAGGGCGGAGTGCTCACGCAGAAATACTTTGATGAACAGCTTGAAAAGATTCGTGAAATACGAACCTCCGAGCGGATGTTTTATCAGAAAATCACAGATATTTACGCCACGTCTCTTGATTATGACAAAAATGCAAAAGAGACGAAAGAGTTTTTTGCTAAGGTTCAGAACAAAATGCATTTTGCTGTTCATGGACATACTGCAGCAGAAGTGATTTATGACCGCGCGGATGCCAAACGGGAGCATATGGGATTGACCAGTTGGAAAGAGGCGCCGGAAGGGAAAATATATCCGTCTGATGTAGTTATTGCAAAGAATTATCTGAGCGAAGACGAGTTGTATCAGCTGGAGCGAATTGTATCCGCGTACCTTGATTTGGCAGAAGGACGAGCTAAGCGTCATATTCCGATGACCATGAATGACTGGGCTGAACGGCTGGATATTTTTCTTCAGGCTGATGACAGAGAGTTGT
Organism: Eubacterium sp.; assembly: GCA_024684535.1. Taxonomy (GTDB): domain Bacteria; phylum Bacillota; class Clostridia; order Lachnospirales; family Lachnospiraceae; genus Eubacterium_F. The sequence goes on from JAIKWQ010000144.1 coordinate 2,236, forward strand.
TGCAGGACTCAGGAAAAATATCCGCAAAAATAGCCAAAGACCATGCGTTGAGTGAATATGAAAAATATCGCGTGATTCAGGACAGTGAGTATCTTTCGGATTATGACAGGTATTTATTGGAACTTGAAAAAATGATTCCCACTTGATTTATCACGTCTTTCATGTTAGAATAATCGCTAAGATTTACAGGAGGAGGTTACGTAATGAAAACCATAGCAGTTACAAAAGAAACCTTTGAAGCAGAGGTGTTAAAAAGCGACAAACCGGTCATCGTAGATTTCTGGGCCGAGTGGTGCGGACCGTGCAAGATGCTCTCGCCGATAGTTGACAAAGTTGCAGAAGCAAACGATGACATAAAAGTCTGCAAGGTTGATGTCGATACGAATCAGGAGCTTGCGATGGAGTATAAAACGATGTCCATCCCGACACTGATTGCTTTCAAAGACGGAAGTGAATACAAAAGATCAGTAGGAGTCATCTCAAAATCAGAGATACTTGATCTGGTCAAGTAGAGAGAGAAAAATATGTATGATATAATTATTATCGGCGGTGGGACAGCAGGTCTTTCCGCCGGTATATATTCTGTGCGTGCGGGAAAAAGTGCGCTTATACTTGAAAAAAAGACCTATGGCGGTCAGATTATCAACTCGCCCGATGTCGAGAACTATCCGGGAATAGCGCATATATCAGGCTTTGATTTCGCGAACGGTTTGTATGAGCAGGCGACATCACTTGGGGCTGAATTCAAACTTGAAGAAGCTACAAAAATAATCGATAACGGCGAGACGAAAACGGTAGTCACTGATGAGGCTGAGTATGAATGCAAGGCAGTGATAATCGCGACCGGAGCTACGAACCGACCGATAGGACTTGAGCGAGAAAAAGAGCTTACCGGTGCAGGCGTATCCTACTGTGCAACCTGCGACGGTATGTTTTTCAGAGGAAAAGATGTTGCGGTGGTAGGTGGCGGAAATACAGCGCTTGAAGATGCGGGTTTTCTTTCAGACATTTGCAACAAAGTATATATCATCCACAGGCGTGATGAGTTTAGAGGCGACGAATCTGATGTTGAAAAACTTCGCAAAAAAGACAATGTCGAATTCGTGCTTGACAGTGTCGTGACAGAGATACTTGGTGAGAACTTAGTTGAAGGAATAAAAGTTAAAAATGTCAAGACCGAAGAGATAAATGAACTGAAAATAAACGGTCTTTTTGTCGCGATAGGTCAGGTGCCCGTAGGGGATATTTTCAGTGATATAGTGAAGCTTTCTGAAAGCGGATATATCGAAGCAGGAGAGGATTGTTATACAGGAGTTTCAGGCGTATATACGGCGGGAGACTGTCGGACAAAAGAAGTCAGACAGCTTGCGACAGCAGCTGCAGACGGCGCGGTAGCGGCGCTGAATGCAGCAAAAGCGATTTGAGTATTTTTATGAAAAAACAACTTGGAGGAAACCGATATGGTCAGTGATATTTGCAAAAAACTTTTCAGAAAAGACATTTCGAAATGTACGGATGAAGAGGTGTATATCGCGCTCTTGCATCTGGTGAAAAGAGAAGCAAAGAAAAAGGAAAAAACCGGTAAAAATCAGAAAAAGAAACTCTACTATGTTTCAGCTGAATTTCTGATCGGTCGTCTTGTGGGTAACAACCTTATAAACTTAGGTATCTACAACGACATCCGCAAAGAGCTTCGAATCAAGGGTAAGTCTTTGGCAAATATTCTTGAACGCGAGCCTGAGCCATCACTTGGAAACGGCGGTCTCGGCAGACTTGCGGCTTGTTTTCTTGATTCCATAGCTACGCTCGGACTTCCGGGAGACGGTGTTGGTATATGCTACCACGAGGGACTTTTTTATCAGAAGTTTAAGCGTCATCGTCAGATGGAATATCCGAATGCGTGGCGTGAGAAACGTTCGGTGCTCGGTAGAAGTGTAAAAAAATACCCCGTTCATTTCGGAGGATTTACGGTTCATGCTGTAATGTATGACATCTTAGTTACCGGCTACAACAACCGCACAAACAGGCTTCACCTCTTTGACCTTGATTCGGTTGATCCTTCAATTATAGAAAAAGGAATAGAATTTAACAAAGCGAACATACGCAAGAATTTGACGCTGTTTTTGTATCCTGATGACAGTGATGATGAGGGCAGACTTCTGCGTGTTTACCAGCAGTATTTCATGGTCAGCGCAGGAGCTCAGCTGATTCTTGATGAGGCAATCGAGAGAGGAAGTGATCTGCACAATCTTGCTGACTATGTGGCGATACAGATCAATGACACTCACCCGTCGATGATCATACCTGAGCTTATCAGACTGCTTACAAATCGCGGAATCGAGTGGGACGAGGCAGTTGAAACAGTTACAAATATTTGCGCATATACGAACCATACAATCCTTGCGGAAGCATTGGAAAAATGGCCCGTCGATTTCATAAAAAAAGTTGCGCCGAAACTTCTTCCTATTATTCAGAAGCTTGACAAGCAGGTTCGTGAAAAATACAACGACGATAAACTTGCAATCATAGATGATGAAAAACGCATCCATATGGCAAAGATGGATATGCACTTCGGTCACAGTATCAACGGTGTTGCGGCACTGCATACAGAGATACTCAAGAACACCGAGTTAAAAGACTTCTATGATATATATCCTGACAAGTTCAACAACAAAACAAATGGTATCACTTTCAGAAGATGGCTGATGGAGTGCAACCGTCCGCTGACACATTTTTTGGATGAAGTTATAGGAACCGGATACAAGAATAACTCAAATGATTTAGAGAAGCTGATGTCTCATATTGATGAAGACAGAACACTCAAAAAAATACTTGAGATAAAAAGAAAGAAAAAGCTTGAGCTTGTGTACTATCTGAGACACACGATGCATATCGATGTGGATCCGAATTCAATTTTTGATATACAGGTTAAGCGTCTTCATGAGTACAAAAGACAGCAGCTCAACTGTCTGTATGTGATCAAAAAATATTTCGAAATCAAGCGCGGTGTGCGTCCGAAGAGAAAGATTACGGTTATCTTCGGAGCAAAAGCAGCTCCTGCGTATACGATTGCAAAAGACATCATTCATCTGATTCTCTGTTTGCAGAGACTTATAGAAAAAGACAAAGATGTCAAACCGTACCTGCAGGTGATTATGCTTGAGAACTACAACGTAACTTTGGCTGAAAGAGTCATACCTGCCTGCGATATATCGGAGCAGATTTCGCTCGCGTCTCAGGAAGCATCGGGAACCGGTAACATGAAGTTTATGCTGAACGGCGCGGTGACGCTCGGAACTGAGGACGGAGCAAATGTAGAAATCCACCAACTCGTGGGAGATGACAACATTTATATATTCGGAGAGGATTCTCAGACTGTCATCGACAGATATGCAAGGGGTGACTACCGTTCGAGAGATTACTATGAGAAAAACCCTGTGCTGAAAGAGTGTGTAGATTTCATCGTGTCGAAAAAAATGCTCAAGATCGGTGACAGGAGAAATCTCGGACGCCTCTACAATGAGCTTTTGTCGAAAGACTGGTTTATGACTTTCCCTGACTTTGATGATTATTGTCAGGTCAGAGACAAAGTCTATGAGGATTACGAGGACAGGAGAGCTTGGGCAAAGAAGATGATCACGAATATTGCCAAGGCTGGATATTTTTCTTCAGACCGCACAATCAAGCAGTATAACGAGGATATCTGGCACCTGAAATAAAAAAAATAAAAAAAGATATTGACCAATGGTCATTTTTGTGGTATTCTAGGACTATCATAAAAATGACCATTATTCATTTTTGCACAAAAGCAAACTAAAGGAGGCAGTTAAAAGTGGGTATTAAGTTCGGCAGAATGATTGCAAAACACAGAGTTCTCATCATATTGCTCGCGGTCATCTTGCTTATCCCGGCAGGCATCGGATTCATAATGACGAAGGTCAACTACGATGTCCTCAGTTATCTTCCTGATTCACTTGATACGGTTCATGGTCAGGATGTGATGGTGGATGAGTTCGGAATGGGCGCTTTTTCGATGATTGTTGTCGAGGGCATGGAGAAAAAAGATGTCCAGAAGCTCGAGAAGGACTTGGAGGAAGTTGACCATGTGAAGGAAATTCTCTGGTACGATGATGTGGTAGACATCACGCTTCCGGTCGAGATGATACCGGAGAAGCTCAGAACTGCATTGTTCAATGGCGATGCTACGATGATGATTGCTCTTTTTGATGATACAACATCCAAAGAAACAACGATGGATGCCATATCTAATATGAGAGAAATTGTTGCGGATCACGCGTTTATCGGCGGTATGTCTGCGATAGTTACGGATATCAAAGGTATCGCGCTTCAGGAGATGCCGATATATGTTGCAGTTGCGGTTGTGCTGACATTGATCATCCTGCTGCTTACGATGGATTCTTTCGTGACAGGATTCCTATTCCTTGCCGGTATAGGAATGGCTGTCGTATACAACATGGGTACGAACATTTTTATGGGGCAGATTTCATATCTGACTCAGGCTGTGGCGGCGGTACTTCAGCTCGGTGTCACTATGGACTACTCGATATTCCTGTTGGAGAGCTACAGAGAAAACAAGGAGAGGTATCCGGGTGACAACCAAAGGGCGATGGCGCACGCGATTGCCAATGCGCTTAAGTCTGTCACAAGTAGTTCGATCACGACCATAGCCGGATTTATGGCGTTGTGTTTCATGACGTTCGGACTTGGTATGGATATGGGTATCGTTATGGCGAAAGGCGTCGTGTTCGGAGTTATCGTCTGCGTGACATTTTTGCCGGCGCTCGTCCTGTGTTGCGACAAAGCTATCGAGAAGACTTCGCACAGAAGCCTGATGCCGAAGTTCGACAAGATTTCAAAGGGTATCAACAAAGGCTGGCTCGTGCTTTTCATATTGTTCCTCGTGATACTTCCTTTTGCCTGGTATGGAAATACACATTACCACACGACATACAGTATCGCAGATTCGCTTCCTCAGGACCTTGATTCTGCAGTCGCGAACAAAAAACTTGAGGACACCTTCAATATGGAAACCATGCATATAGTTATGCTTCCGAAGGATATGGAATCAAAGGATATAAAACAGCTCAACAAAGAGATTAACGGCGTGAAGGGTGTTAAGTGGGTGCTCGGTATGAGCGAACTTGTCGGAGAAAAAATCCCTGATGCCATAATCCCGGAGGAGATAAATAGCAAGCTTGTCGGAGACGAGCACGAGATAGAGTTTATCTGTTCCGAGTATAAAAATGCCACCGACGAGGTTATCGCTCAGGTCGGAGAAGTTCAGGATATAGTTAAAAAATATAACGATCAGGCTGTCGTAATCGGAGAGGCTCCGCTGATCAAGGATCTTCGTGAGACAACGGTTACGGATATCAGAAACGTTAATATCGTTTCCATAGGATTTATATTCCTGATCATAATGATTACTTTCAGGTCGATTCTGCTTCCGGTAATCCTTGTTGCGGTTATCGAGTTTGCGATACTTATCAATATGGGACTTCCGTTCTATATGGGCGATGATGTATCGTTCGTGGCGAGTATCGTTATCGGTACCATACAGATGGGATCAACGGTCGACTACGCTATTTTGATGACCAGCCGATATCAGAAAGAACGACTCGAGCGGCACAAGTCGAAGAAAGAAGCGATATCAATCGCGCATTCCGCTTCGATCAAGTCGATTATCACCAGTGGATTGATATTCTTTGCTGCGACGTTTGGTGTTGCGGTTGTCACGAATATCGATTTGATTGATGCTATCTGTAGTATGCTTGCAAGGGGGGCTGTGATCAGTACGATAGCGGTTATACTGTTCTTGCCGGCGATGTTTATGGTCTTTGATAAGTTGATATGTAAGCTTACGTGGTCAATGAGGAAGATTGATTGGTAACTGTATTGATTTCAACTTAACTGCTTTTGTTCAGGGCGCGTTTGCACTCATCCTTGCACGTAGCAGTGTGGAACTTGAAAAAACCAAGTTCTCACACTGACGGCAAGGGACACCCTTCACATAAAGCAGTTAAGTTTGAAATCAATTAGATACATAAGTCAACAATTTATCTGATGATTGGACGAGTAAGCTTTACATATCTGAAGACTTATCATCGAGGGGGATGGTTGACTTTGGGAAGAAAATGTGTTAGTATCAGACGAGTTAGACGATGCTAACTGATTTGCATAAATAATTAATTAACTCTAGAAGGGAGACTGGAATTATGAGAAAAATGATGAGAAGAGTTTTGGCGGGGGTTGCTGCTGCAGCTATGTCGTTGTCTCTTGCGGCACCTATGGTTGCAAGCGCTGCGGTTGAGAAACTCGAGTCAGTGTATGTCAATGCCGATGCTTTCGGAACACCGAAGTCAGTGACTGTTTCAAATCAGCTGAAGGGTACCGGAGAACTCACAGGTACTTTCAAGGACAAATCAAACTTAAAGGATATCAAAAATGTCAAAGGTGATGAGACGTTTGAGCAGAGCGGAGAAGACCTGACATGGAATCTGAACGGAGCGGACATTTTTTATCAGGGAACTACTGATAAACAGCTTCCGGTTTCCGTGAAACTCACATATTTCCTTGAGGGAAAAGAGGTAAACCCGAAGGATGTAGTGGGCAAAAGCGGAAAAATGAAGATTACTATCGAGTATATAAATAACGAAACTGTAGCGAAAGAAATTGACGGAAAAAATGAAAAAATAAACCCGCCGTTTCTGATGGCTACAGGTATGATTCTTGACAGTGATGTTTTCTCAAATGTCAAGATTGACGGAACGGGAAAGGTTATCGACAGCGGTTCAAATAACATCGTTGTTTGCATAGGTCTTCCGGGGCTTAAGGACAGCCTTTCACTTCCTGAGAAGATTATGGACAAAATCGGAGACAAGTTAAACAGCAAGTTTACTGTCGAATGTGATGTAAAAGACTTCGAGATGAAAAACACATTCACATACGCAAGCGCAAACATTCTCGGAGGTATGAGTTCTGATTCCGATTCAGACAGTGATCTTGATCTTTCAAAACTTGATGACAAAATTGACAGTTTAAAAGACGCTACATCAAAGCTTGGCGACGGAACAAAAAAACTTGCAGACGGAACAAAAGAGTTCAATGACGGAGTAAAAGAACTCGAATCCAGTTTGAAAAAATATACAACTGAAGGTGTAAAAAAACTTACTGCAGGTATCAGCACACTTGCAGCGAATTCTCCGAAACTCACAAAGGGTGTAGGAGAGTATGTTGACGGAGTTGATTCTCTTGCAAAAGGTATCACACCGTATGTCAAAGGTGTAGAGCAGGTCGCAGGCGGAGTAGATCTTTTGAACACAGGTCTTTCATCTATCAGCGCGGATCAGATCACAGCGCTTACTGAGGGACTCAAAAGCTTTGCAGCAGGCGTATCAGCAGCAGTAAACAAAGATGATATGAAGAAGCTTTCCGATGGAGCAAAAGCTGTTTCGGACGGAATTGGAACTGTAAACAAGGGACTCGGAACACTCAAGAGTTCATATGATCAGGAAGATACTGCTATAACAACACTCAAGACTACACTTGCTGCAAACGAGGAGGTTCTGAAAGGCCTCAAGACAGCGAAAGAAGCAGGTGCTGCAGGACTTGATAAGGCTATAGAAACTCTTGAGAAAACTACTGCAGGAGAGAAAGCTGCCATAGCAGGATTGGAGACTATAGCAAAAGCGCAGAAAGAAGGAGTAGAAAAGATCGAGGATGCTACTTCGGCTAAAGGCGCGCTCGGAAGCGGAGCAAGTCAGGTATCTGACGGAGTTACGAAACTTACAGACGGTCTCGTTGCTATGGGCGATAATAAAAATGTTCAGGCACTGTCTGTAGGACTCAATCTGATTTCTTCAAAACTACCTGAGCTTCTGGCCGGAGTGAAGGCTCTGAAAGCAGGAACAGATAAACTTACAGCAAATGACAAAAAAATCCTTGCAGGAGCATCTGCGCTTGTGAAAGCAAGCAAGACTATGAAAAAGACAGTCAAAAAGCTCGGCGCAGGTATGACACAGCTCGGTAACGGAGCTAAAGAACTTGACAAAGCAACGGATCAGGTTAATGATGGTGTCGGAAAACTTGCTTCAGCCGGTGACAAACTTGCGGAAGGAGCAAGAAGTCTGGATACGGGATTTGATAAATTCAGGAAAAAGGCTATCGACAAACTTCTGAATATTTTTGATGAAGATATCAAAACTATCATAGACAGAGTAGAAGCTGTAAAAGAAGCCGGCGAAGAATACACAAGTTTTTCAGGATCGGCTGTAAAAGGTGGAGAGGTTAAGTTTATCATCGAAACCGAAAGTGTAAAGGCAGATGAGGATTAATGAGTAGTGTAAAACTTGATACCAAGAAAAAACAGAAAAAAGAAGCATTATTTGCTGCTGCATTTGAACTGTTTTCATCGAAGGGAATCAAGAGTACATCGATTTCCGATATTGCGAATCAGGCAAAGATTGCCAAGGGGACATTTTATCTGTACTTCAAGGATAAATTCGACCTGAGGGACAAGCTGGTTGCCGAGAAAGCGAAAAAGGTGCTTGTCGATGCGCTTGAGCAGACCGGATTAAATACCGAAAACAGGCAGATGGATGTAGAAGACGAAGTCATACTTATCGTC
>JAIKWQ010000177.1 GCA_024684535.1 Eubacterium sp.
TGGCGTGGATGACGATGACTTCGAAGAGGATGATTACAATCCTGATGATGACGGTACGCAGGATGATACCGGTGAGGGAGATGATCCTGATGCGGGAACCGTAACCAAAAAGATTCAGCTTGTGGATGGAGCTCCGAAAACAGATATGACATCATCTGTTAAACAGCTCAAAACTTCAGTGCTTAGTTCCGGAGAACGTACAGCGGTCAAGGAAGGCTCTGATGCTGAAATTAAGCTGAGAGTTCAGGATATCAGCGGAAGCGTCAGCCAGGCTGATAAGCAGGTGGTATTTGCGGCACTTGGAGACTACAAGGTTGCCGAGTATCTGGATATCACTCTGTGGTCTACTGTGGGTAACGGTGAGGAAAAACAGATAACATCGACGAATAATTCGATAGCGATAACAGTGACAGTTCCTGAGAGTATCAGGAAAGCGCCAAACGGCAAAGTCAGGAAGTTTGCATTTGTCAGAGTTCATAACGGCTCAGGTACGGTGCTTCAGGACAAGGATTCATCGGCAAATACCGTAACCGTGAATTCAAGCAGATTCTCGGTATACGCGCTTGCATACAGAGATGATACGGCTTCTTCATCCGACAGTGACTCGGGAGGTTCAGGAAACAGCTCAGCATCATCAGGCGGAGGCAGCAAAGGTTCTTCAGGCTCCGGCGGTGGAACTACAAGCTACAGCGGTTCAGGCGGCGGATACGGTACAAGAAACTACGGCGTTGAGACTGACGGCAATACAGGAAGCTATCCTGAGACAGGAGATAATGCTCCTATCGTTCCGATGATTATCGGATTTGTCGTAGCGCTTCTCGGAATGATTGCGGTTGTCATCATCAAGAGACGTTTGAGTTATGAGTGGATTTACGTCGATGAAAACGGCAATGTGATCGAGAATTACGAGGAACAGAAGAAAGAACAACAAAAATAATCAGTATGGGGGTATTTTTCAAATGATAGTTGAACCAAAGGTAAAAGGGTTTATTTGTACAACAGCGCATCCGAAAGGGTGCGCTGAAAGTGTGTCTAGGCAGATTGCGTATGTCAAGGAAAAACGCGCTTCGCGTGAACTCGGGGGAGATTTGGAGGCGCCCAAAAAGGTGCTTGTGATCGGATCTTCGACCGGTTATGGCCTGGCAAGTCGTATAGCTGTTGCGTACGGTTACGGCGCGGATACGATAGGCGTTGCTTTCGAGAAGGAGTCTAAGCCACCGAAGCGGACGGCATCGGCGGGCTGGTACAACACGAAGGCGTTTGATGCTCAGGCAAAGGCTGACGGACTATATGCGAAATCATTCAACGGCGACGGATTCTCAGATGAGATGAAGCAGACTGTGATTGATACGATCAAAAATGACTTCGGTCAGGTTGATATGGTGATTTATTCGCTTGCAGCGCCCAGAAGAACGGTAAAGACCGGTGAAGTAGCAGAGGACGGCACGCCTGTAACAAAGGCTGTTTCAAGTGTGCTGAAAACCGTAGGTACTGAGTTTACGAACCGCACTCTCGACCTGCGCACGAACGAAATAACCGACGTAACTGTGCCTGTTGCGACGGAAGATGAGATAGCTGATACCGTAACGGTTATGGGCGGTGAGGACTGGGCTGCCTGGATAGAGGCGCTTGACGGTGCCGGCGTGCTTGCTGACGGAGCTGTGACGCTCGCGTATTCGTACATCGGACCGACGATGACGCACCCGATATACAAAGACGGAAGTATCGGTCAGGCGAAGAAGCATTTGAAAAAGACAGCAGACGAGATTACAGAAAAATATTCCGACAGAGGTTTGCGCGCGTATATATCCGTAAATAAAGCGCTTGTCACACAGTCTTCGGCAGCGATTCCGATCGTGCCACTTTACATCACGCTTTTGTACAAGGTTATGAAAAAAATGAACCTGCACGAGGGCTGTATCGAGCAGATGGAGAGACTTTATCTTGATAAATTGCCGAAAGACGAAACTGATGCTGAAGGCTACATCCGCCTCGATGACTGGGAAATGAAACCGGAGGTTCAGGACGAAGTCGCAAAAGCCTGGGAGACGGTATCTACAGAGAATATACAGGAGCTGGGAGATATTGATGGCTACTGGCAGGACTTCTACGAAATGTTTGGTTTCAAGTTTGATAACGTCGACTATTCGGAAGATGTAGAGATATAAGTGATATAAGTATTCTCTATAGCTTGACAGCTTTGGTATAAGAGGTTATACTGATAGCCATCAAATATATGAAGGAAGAGTACCCAAAATGAAGAAAGTAGTAAAATTCGGCGGCAGCTCACTTGCAAGCGCCGAGCAGTTTGTAAAAGTAGGAGACATCATCAAAGCTGAGGAATCCAGAAGATATGTGGTTCCGTCGGCGCCGGGCAAAAGAAACCCGGGAGACACAAAAGTTACGGATATGCTTTATAAATGTGCCGAACTTGCGGCTGCAGGCAAAGCATATGCGAAAGAACTCGGAAAGATCAAAAACAGATATGAAGAGATCATCAAAGGTCTGGGACTGAAACTCACTCTTAAATCTGAATTCGAAGAGATATCAAAAAAGCTGGAAGAGGGCGCAGGCCCGATGTATGCGGCTTCCAGAGGCGAGTACCTGAACGGAAAAGTTCTGGCTGCTTACCTCGGATACGAGTTTGTCGACGCAGCGAACGTGATTCGCTTCTCGGATGAGACAACACTTGATGCACCCGAAACATACAGGCTTCTGGCTGAGTATCTGAAGGGCTACGAAAGAGCGGTCGTGCCCGGTTTCTATGGAAGTCTCAAAAATGGCAAGATAGTTACATTTTCACGAGGTGGTTCGGATATCACCGGTTCGCTTGTTGCGCGTGCAATAAAAGCAGATATTTACGAAAACTGGACCGATGTTTCAGGATTTATGGTGGCAGACCCGAGAATCGTGAAGGATTCAGAGGTTATCCACACAATTACATACAAAGAGCTCAGGGAGCTTGCGTATATGGGAGCATCCGTAATGCACGAGGATGCGACATTCCCGGTTAGCCAGGTGGGAATTCCTATCAATATCCGCAACACCAATGACCCTGAGGCTGAGGGAACGATGATCGTTGACAAGACATCCAAGGTTTCCAAGTACACAATTACAGGTATTGCCGGCCAAAAGGGCTTCACATCGATAACTCTTGAGAAAGACAAGATGAATTCCTGCATAGGTATCGGTCGTAAAGCGCTTCAGGCGTTTGAAGAGCATGGCGTATCATTTGAGCATATGCCCTCAGGAATCGATACATTTTCAGTTATCGTTCATCAGGACGAATTCGCTGAGAAAGAGCAGCAGATAATTGCACAGATAGAGGAATCCTGTGAGCCGGATCAGATGGATATAGATTCTGATCTCGCATTGATAGCAGTGGTTGGACGCGGAATGAAGAGCGCCAGAGGTACTGCGGGACGGATTTTCGCAGCTCTTGCGCACGCTCACGTAAACGTAAAAATGATCGATCAGGGCTCATCCGAGCTCAATGTCATCATCGGCGTAAGCAACGATGATTTCGACAACGCTATACGCGCGCTTTACAACATTTTTGTTGAGGCAGCCTTATGATGGAAGGTGTCAACCTTTATTCCATATCGTATTACGAAAAGACCGTATTCAAGGGAAGTTATCGCGGTATCTGCTTTCGTATAGGCAAAGTCGACGAGCCGGAAAAATGCCTGCGTGCTCAGGCTTGGAAAGGCCCGTATATTCTTGAGAAAACCGATGAGGAAATTTTTGAGGAGTTTTTCGACTTTACGGATGAAGGCCTGAAGCAGGCAAATGAGTGGATAGAGGCGAAGCAGGCAGAGTTGATCATATAATTGCAGGTTGTATGTCGATAAAGATGAAGGATTTTTTAGGAAGGAAGGAAGAGTAGAAAATGACTAAAATAGACGTGTTTTCAGGTTTTTTGGGAGCGGGCAAAACGACGCTTATCAAAAAGCTTATCAAAGAAGCTTTTGCCGGTCAGCAGCTGGTGCTGATTGAGAACGAATTCGGCGAAATCGGTATAGATGGCGGATTTATGAAGGATGCAGGTATAGAGGTTACTGAGATGAATCAGGGCTGTATCTGCTGTTCTCTGGTTGGAGATTTCGGCACTGCGCTCGGCGAAGTGCTCACGAAATACACTCCGGACCGCATAATTATCGAGCCTTCGGGTGTCGGCAAGCTTTCCGACGTGGTTCGCGCGGTTGCGGGAATCCTTGATGAAAACAAAGGTGTAGAAGATGATGCTGATATGGTTATGTCAGGTCACGTCGGAGATTCAGAGGTTGAGCTTGGATCGGCTGTGACGGTTGCGGACGCCACCAAAGCAAAGATGTATATGAAGAATTTCGGTGAGTTCTACAATAACCAGATAGAGAGCGCGCAGACGATAGTTCTTTCGAGAACAGGAAACATAAGCGAAGAAAAATTAAATACAGCATTAAGTTTAATAAAAGAAAAGAACGAAAAAGCGTCGATTATTACGACGCCTTGGGATGAGATTGACGGAAAAACAATCCTTCAAGCAATGGAGAGCGCTGATTCGCTTGCACTTGAATTAATGGAAGAAGAGGATGTGTGCCCGGAGTGCGGACATCATCACCACGATGGTGAGTGCTGTCATCACGACCATGACCACGAGCACGAGCATCATCACCACGACGGTGAATGCTGTCATCATGACCATGACCACGAGCATGAGCATCATCATCACGACGGTGAATGCTGTCATCACGACCATGACCACGACCATGAACATCATCATCACCACGATCATGGGCATCATCACGCGGATGAGGTTTTTGAGAGTGTTGGAATCGAGAGTCCTCGTAAATATGATGAGGCTGAGCTTGAGGGTATCCTCAAAAAGCTTTCTGCAGTTGACGAAGACGGAGATGCCGGTGAATACGGAAACATCCTTCGTGCAAAGGGAATTGTGCCTGCGAAGGAGGGCGAGTGGTTCCACTTCGACCTGGTTCCGGGAGAGTATGAAATCAGACGCGGTTCGGCCGACTATACGGGACGCCTGTGCGTCATTGGCGCAGAGCTGAAGGAAGACGTAATCAGAGGTTTGTTTTCGTGAAATAGAATATAAATGTTAAGATTAGAACGTTTTTATACGAATAGATTGGAGTAATAATGTTTGGTGACAGAGATGTGCCGGTTTACCTTTTCACAGGGTTTCTCGAGAGTGGAAAGACGACCTGCATCAGAGAAATCATAGAAGAGGGCAACTTCGACGACGGCAAAAGGACACTTCTGATCCTGACTGAGGAAGGTGAGGAAGAGCTTGATGACTTGTTGCTCAAGAGATACAAGATTGATGTGATAACCGTTGACGAAGAGGAAGAATTCACAGAAAAAATGTGCCTCTACGACATCAAGAAGTATCGTTCTGACCGTGTTTTGATCGAGGTCAACGGAATGTGGGACCTCGACAACATCTACAACAAGGTGTTGCCTGAAAATTGGGTTGTGGTTCAGACTTTCACAACGGTAAACGCGCAGACATTTGATATGTATGTAAACAACATGAAATCAATGATGATGGCGCATTTCCAGATGGCCGATCTTGTCATTTTTAACAGATGTGAGCCGGAGATGAATAAGCCGTCGATGCGCAGAAATGTCAAGGCGATTAACCGCGCTGCGCAGGTTATGTTCGAGTCAGTCGACGGAACAGTCGAGAATAATGTGGCCGATGAGCTTCCGTACGATGTGAATGCGAGCGAGATTGTGCTTGAGGACGATGATTTCGGCCTTTGGTACTTAGATGCCAGCGAGCATCCTGAGAGATACACCGAAAAAACGATAGAATTCAAAGGTCAGGTGTACAGGTCGAAAAATTTCCCGTCAGGGACATTTGTACCGGCCAGGGCAGCGATGACTTGCTGCGCCGATGATATACAGAAAATCGGATTTCTCTGCCACGCCAAAGAAGCGGAGGAACTCGAGATAGATTCGTGGGTTATGGTGAAGGTAAAGGTTAAGCCTGAGTTCAATCCGGGTTACCAGCAGATGTACCCGATTTTATGGGCGGACTCAGTTACCCCCGCAGACCCACCTGCAGAAGAAGAAGTTTACTTCTCATAACCAGGCAACCCGTAAGAAATAAAGAAAGAGAGATAATAACCATGATTGAAATGAAAACACCGCTCGTCGAGATGGACGGGGACGAAATGACCAGAATCCTGTGGCAGATGATCAAAGACGAGCTGCTCACACCGTACATTAACCTAAAAACCGAGTATTATGACCTCGGTCTCGAGCACCGCAACGAGACGGATGACCAGGTTACAATCGATTCAGCTGAAGCGACAAAAAAATACGGAGTTGCTGTCAAGTGTGCCACAATCACACCGAATGCTGCCAGAGTCAAAGAGTACAACCTCAAGCAGATGTGGAAGTCGCCAAACGGAACGATACGTGCGCTTCTCGACGGAACGGTTTTCAGAGCGCCTATACAGGTAAAGGGAATCGATCCTTGCGTGAAGAACTGGAAAAAGCCAATCACTCTCGCACGTCACGCTTACGGTGACGTATACAAAAATGTAGAGATACAGGTGCCGGGAGCAGGAAAGGCTGAGCTTGTATACACAGCAGCTGACGGAACCGAGATTAGGGAGACAATCCACGAGTTTACAGGCCCCGGAATCATTCAGGGCGTGCATAACACAGATGATTCCATCAGAAGTTTTGCAAAATCCTGCTTTAACTATGCGATAGATACCAAGCAGGATCTCTGGTTTGCTACCAAAGATACCATTTCAAAGAAATATGACCACAGATTTAAGGACATTTTCCAGGAAGTATATGAAGATAGTTACAAAAATAAGTTCGAAAGCTTAGGATTAGAATATTTTTACACTCTGATCGATGACGCTGTTGCAAGAGTTATGAAAACAGAGGGCGGATTCATCTGGGCTTGCAAAAACTACGACGGCGACGTGATGAGTGATATGGTTTCATCAGCTTGCGGATCACTTGCGATGATGACTTCAGTGCTCGTTTCTCCGAGCGGAGTGTATGAGTATGAGGCAGCTCACGGAACAGTGCAGAGACATTATTACAAGCACTTGAACGGAGAAGAAACATCAACGAACTCCGTTGCAACTATTTTTGCTTGGACGGGAGCGCTCAGAAAAAGAGGAGAGCTCGATAATATCCCTGAGCTTATGGAGTTTGCTGACAAACTTGACAAGGCTACACTCTCAACCATCGAGTCGGGAAAAATGACAAAAGACCTTGCACTTATCACTTCGATGAAGGACGTTACAGTTCTTAACAGCGAGAATTTCATCAAGGCAATCAGAGAAACACTCGATAATATGTGACTTTCGGTAGGAGCTGTGACGGATGCAGATATGTAGACTTGGACCGGAGAGGATTAAGGCGGCACTCGAACTTGTGTGGGAAGTATTTGAGGAGTTTGAGGCACCTGACTATGAGGAGATGGGAGTGAAGACTTTCCGTCACTTCATAGAGCCATCATCGATAATTGAAAAGGTGAACGCAGGACAGATGAAATTCTGGGGATGTTATCAGAACAACGGTCTGGTCGGCGTCGGCGCCATCCGTGAGGGTCAGCATATCAGCTTGCTTTTCGTCAGAAAGCAGTTTCATCATCTGGGCGTGGCGACGATGCTCGTGAATGCATTGATAGCGGATATCGCTTCGGATAATCCGTCAAACCCTGTGGTGACAGTAAATTCGTCGCCATATGCGGTCGGGTTCTACCAGGCAGTAGGTTTCGAGGCCATAGATGTCGAGCAGCGAAAAGACGGCATCAGGTTTACTCCCATGAGAAGACCTATAAAAGTATAGTGAGATAAATTAGAGGTTTATATGGGTAAAAAGATAATTCTCAATATAATTTTTGCCGTCTGCGCACTCGCCTTTATCGGCTGCGGCATCTACCTGTTCATCTACTACTCTGATATGCAGGCTACCAAAGATGACCTGAATGAGCTGAGCCAAATCGTGGCCGATTCTGAAGCTCTGTCTGACGACGATCCGTCGGTTTCTGAAGATATGAAAGTGAATACCCCTTCGGGCGAATCTAAGCAAATCCTGAAACGATATAAAAAACTGTATAAAAAGAATAACGATATGATCGGCTGGGTCAAAATCGACGATACTATGATTGATTATCCGGTGATGATGACGCCAAAAGATAATGAGTATTATCTCCACAGGAACTTCGAAAAAAAATACGACCGCAACGGCCTGCCGTTTCTTGACAAAGACTGTGACCCGGATGACGCTGAATCATGCCTCTTGGTCTACGGACACCATATGAAAAGCGGTATGATGTTCGCCGACATTATGAATTACGAATCTGAAGATTTCTATAAAAAACATAAGATTGTATCATTCGATACGCTCTACGACAGAAGACAGTACGAGGTAGTCGCTGCCTTCAGATCACAGGTATACAAAGACAAAAAAGACAAAGACGTTTTCAAGTATTACGACTACAAAGGTCACCTGACCGAGAAAGAATTCGACACCTACATCAAAAACATCAAAAAACTCTCTGCCTACGATACAGGCATCACCCCCACATACGGCGACCAATTGCT
>JAIKWQ010000183.1 GCA_024684535.1 Eubacterium sp.
TGTATGCGATAACCATCGTCAGTGTAACAAGCAAAGAAGTCATCAAAAGGTCAAGTTCAAGCTGCCATATGATATTGCTCACCATTTCAAGCGTATACAAGACTATACATCCCGTTAGGATCGCTATCTGCGGCGAATATCTGAAATTTGCTTTTCTGAGCAGGTATATCACCAAAAATGTCACGACATACACAATCATTGCAACCATCAGCAAACGATTTGTTGCCATATAGTCAACCAGATACTTCAAACTTGAAAACGGGTTAGTGTCCGTCATAACACTCTGGGCAGTCGCTGTATACTCGGCAACTCCCTCTATTCCGAACCTCAAAATGACACCCATCAGCAGAGCGGGAATCATCGGCGGTCCCACAAATAACGCTGCTACAACCGGCACCAAAAAGCCGATTTTCAGTACGGAAAGTATCGGTATCGCCAGTATCAGATACCACTGTGACTTGGTTTTTCTTCCGAAGAGCAGAAGATAGATCAAAAATGTAACCATCATTGTCAGCGACAAAACATAGGATACATTCCAACTCTCTATCACTATGGTCCCCATAGTCGTCACTATCGCAACTATATCCGGTGAAAACGCGCACACAAGAGCTGCCAATGCAAAAACCCACTTAATATCAGCAAAAAAACCCTGCGGAAATGCGGATGTAAGTATAAGCAACGCGAGAAGCACAACTATTCCTTTTAGCAGGATGCGTATCACACGATAATTCTGTTCAAAAAATCCCTGAACTCTTCCTCTGAATACAAGAAGGGTAGCTATCATACGCTCTCCTCCTTTCGCTCTGCCTCATACAAGGCCAAAAGCTCTTCCAGAGTCTTTTCGTACTCTCTGACCCTGAGTTCGGATTCATCATATTCTTTGGCGCTTCTTTTTTTGCAGAACCCGCCCCATACAACAAGGGAAATCAGCAGTACCAGAACACCTGCTACCACTACAAAAATCCTCTCCGGCACAAAAAAACCCTCTTTGATAAGGTCGCCGAAACGAATACGATCGATATAGTACAGAGATACGAGCGCTATGATAAGGGCATACGAAACTATAACCGAGCAAATGGTCTTGATAACCTGAAGACGGATATAATCAGCTTTTTTATATCTCGTCCTCCTGATATCCTGTTCGCCCAGACCTCCCTCATAGTCTGACAATCGGATCATTTTTCTGATCCTTGCTTCACTAATCAAAGAAACACCTCTCAAAATAAGATAAAAACATACATACATAAGTATATCAAATTTTACCTTGCGTCACAAGAGGAAAGTTAAGAAAAATAATAGAAATTAGTCAATTTTTTTCAATCTTGACACCACCGCCGCGCCAAGAAGTCCGATTATCGTTCCGGCGACAGCTCCACTCACCCACAAAATCACCAGATAATACATAAGAGAACTCGTTTCAAGCACTATCATTGCAACGATAATCTGACCCAAATTGTGCAAAAGTCCACCCACAACACTAACCGTTACTATACGCGCTTTCACGACATTTTTGAAAAATATCATGCCCGCGGTTGAAAGCATACCTCCCGCAAGAGCATACCACATAGAGAAAAGATTACCGAAAGTTATGCCGATAAGCACGATTCGGATGATATTTATAAGCATTGCTTGCTTCCAATCAAGCTTATACAGAGCCGTAAGGACAACCAAATTCGTAAGCCCGAGCTTCACTCCCGGAACCGCTATAAATGCAGGTATTTGTGACTCAAGCCAAGCTAAAACAAAACACAAGGCCACAAGCATAGCAAGCAGGCTCAGTCTTTTTGCACCCATATCGGCTCTCCTTTCATTTGTTTATACCAATCAACCTGATACAGCATCAGGGACTTCGTCATCCGAGATCACAGTCACAACCAGTTTGTGCGGCAGACAAACTATACTGTCAGGCGCGCTATCTATGCTTCCCTGGTGAACGCACAGTTTATCGGGGCAGTCAGCATCTGAAACGCGCACCTGCCCACCCGAGATCACAAGTCTGTTGTATCCACCGTTTGCTCCTTTGATTTCCGTATCAACCTCATCCGAAATATTGTACGTTGCCACTACTTTTCCGTCAACTCTGACTTCAACTGTCTTCCCCGTTTTTTTCATCAAAAACAACACCAAACACAGAGCCGCCCCGATAACTATCACGGCGGCCCATATGATGATGTCTTTTTTGTTTTTTCTGAAAAATGACTCTTTCATATCAGATCAGACAAACCTCTCACGCACCTGTGATGCGCTTGTAGTTTTCTCCTATTTTTTTCCAGTCAAGTATATCAAAAAGCTTTGCCACATAATCAGCGCGCAGGTTTTTGTACTTTAAGTAATAAGCGTGCTCCCACACGTCTATGGCAACAATCGGAATAAATCCTGTTCCTTCGCTTATCGGGTTGTCCTGATTCGGACTGTTCGAAGTCATAAGCTCACCTGCAGGATTAACAGAGAGCCACGCCCACCCCGAACCGAACTGTCCGAGCGCGAGTGTGGTCAACTCTTCTTTCAGTTTGTCAAAACTACCGAATTTTGCATCAATCTTATCCTTCAATTCACCTTCCGGAACATTATTTCCTGCTGAAGAAAGAGTCGAAAAATAAAGATTGTGATTGTAGTATCCTCCTCCGTTGTTCCTAATCGCTTTGCGCAGAGCTTCATCCTTCACATCATCAAGCGATGCGAGCAGCTTTTCTATATCCTTATCAGCTACTCCTGCTTTTTCTGCAGCATCGTTAAGATTTTTTGTGTACAGAGCGTGGTGTTTGCCATAGTGTGTCTCAACTGTTGCAGTATCAATCACCGGCTCCAGTCCATCATTTCCATAGTCAAGTTTTACCTGTTCAAACATATCTAACCCACCTTTCCGGAGCATGAATATATGCTCCTTCTATCGATTAATAAACTAACATTTATTCTACCATATTTTTCTGACTAAATCAAATAAAAAAACCTCCCGCTTTTCAACGAGAGGTTTTGATTAATTATCCAAGCACTCTTCTTGCACATACCGGTGTACGGTAGTTAATCGGGCTTGTTTTGATTCCTGAACTCGGGTTACTTGCGTGAACCACTCTTCCACCACCTATACAAAGTGCAACGTGTCCGACGTGTCCGCCGCTTCCGTAGAAGATCAGGTCTCCTGCTCTTGCATCCTTCCAGCTTATCTTCTTGCCGACTTTTGACTGTTCGCCGGATGTACGTGGAAGGCTGATTCCGAAGTGTTTAAATACTGACATTGTAAATCCTGAGCAGTCAGTTCCATGTGTGAGTGATGTTCCTCCGTATACATACGGGTTACCTACGAACTGAAGTCCGTATGAAGCAATTGCTTCACCATCACCGCTTGCGACTGTACCGCCGCCGCCACCGCCGCCGCCGTTATCACGACCGCCGCCACCTGACTTGCCACCGGACTTGCCGCCACCGCCGCCTGAGCCGCTGCCTGATTTGCCGCCGCTTCCATTGCCGCTGTGGTTGCTCTTGTTACCGCCACCGTTCGAACTTCCATTATGTCTGTTTCCTGAACCGTTTGAGTTATTGTTGTTACCGCCGTTGTTGTTGTTGCGGTCATCTCTTGCTGCTGCTTCTGCAGCTTCTTTACGTCTCTTCTCTTCTCTTTCTTCTTCGATTGAAACAGCTTTCTTGAACTGTACGGTTATTTTTACATACTCTTTTGATACATATCCGACACAGTCCTCATCGACATTTATTTTCACCCAATCGGTTTCTTCTTTAACAACCGGATAACTCTCATCCTCCTGGACAAGCGTCAGGACTATAGCGTCCATACTTCCGGTCTCTCTAACCTTGAGTGTTTCAGTAATGATTGTTGCCCATTTTGTTCCGAATTCGTCTATGAGTTTTTCGGCACTGTATCCGATAGCCAGATAATCCTTTTTGATGTATCCGTCTACAGATCCTGACTGGATATAAACCCAATCGCCTTCATCCTTAACAATCGTCGCTGCGCTTCCTCTGTAAAGCTTTCCGACAATCTTTGCATCAGTATCAGGTTCTTTTCTTATATTGACGTAATCCGCTGCAATTGATATTCCGATGTTTGCATATTCTGATTTATCTTTAACATCATCGTCGCCGGTCATCTGCTCCTCAGTACCCGGTTCAGCATTGTTTCCTGCCATCATATCGGCAAAAGCCACAATAGCTTCAGGGTTACTTCCGAGGCCTGACTGCAACGAACAGAACTTCTCAAGTGTACAAGACATACCCGCAAGTTCAGTTTCGGAACCCATCGTTGTAGAATTAGATGTAACAGTTGTTCCGATCACACCCACAGACATTATACAGGCGGTGCCAAGCACGATTCCTAATAGTCTGGTCTTAGTCATGTCTTCCTCCCATTTCGTTTTGCTGGTTTAAATTATTACAAAATTGTTACCAAATATGTACTCATTTTAACAATTTATTCTACACTTGTCAACACTTTTTGTGAAAAAAATCGGAAAAATCGTAATTTTTTTTAATTTTTTTCGTATTTTTTCAAAAAATCCTTTTCTTTTTGTCAAAAACGTGTTATACTGTATTCAGTATCTAATCAGATTTGAAACAGGTTCACATGGAGGTGACCGTTATGGAAATAGCTGATGGAATGAGCATAGAACGTTATGCGATGCTCAATTCGAATAATGCCACTCTTCAGGGCGTCGGAATCGCGATGTTGAAAAATGTGATGGACGCGGAGAAACAGATGGGCGCTGAACTTGCTCAGATGATGGAGCAGTCGGTGAATCCTTCGCTTGGCTCAAATATCGACTTAAGAGTTTAACTACTTTCTTTCTCCTTTCTTTATGGATAGTGTGTGAGAGACCCGCGCGTTACCGATGGTAGCGTACGGGTCTCTCGCCATATGTGATACATTTTACTCCAGTCATATAATAATCATTTCGGAAAGTTATCACTAAAACATTTATTATTTAGTAACAGAAATACCGGTATCACCTATGGCGATTCGACCCTCCTTATATAGGCGGCCGAGCGCTCTCTTGAAAGCAGCCTTGCTCATACCGAATTCGCGTTTGATGATTTCAGGCGAGGTTTTGTCCGAGAACGGAAGCGTGCCTCCGGCGGCCTCAAGCTTCGCAAATACTTTTTCAGCGTCGTCCTTCATCTGGACTTTTTTCTTTTCATATAATGTAAGCGTGAGTTTCCCGTCGTCAGTCTTTGTTCTGACTCTGGCCTTCACTTCATCTCCGACCTTCACCATTCCGTTCAGCTCGCTTTTCGGTATCATGGCCGAATAACGTCCGTCCACCAGCACATACGCGCCAAAATTCTCTATAATCTCGTAGACAATTCCGCTCACGTGGTCATTTATCTGGTATACATCTTCTTCGTCCCGATCCAGATATTCATAAATATGCATCGTAACAGCCAAACGTTCACTCTTATCTACATACAATGCAACCGGAATTCTCTCACCCGGTTGCACACGTCTGGTTTGCTCCTTGAACGGAAGAAGCACGTCTTTTGTAAGACCCATATTCAAAAATGCCCCGATTGACGTCACCTCTGCAACTTCAAGCTCAGCTACCTCTCCAAGCGCGATGAAAGGCTCGTGAACCGTCGCCACCGGTCTATCCTCTGAATCTTTATATATGAAGACTTTTATTCTGTCGCCTGTTTTCGGATCCCTGTCATAATCACTTCCCGGAAGCAAAACCTCATCATCAGGCGCTCCGTCTTTTTCTAACATAAGATAAGCCCCATGTTCACTCACGCGGCTTACTTTCAGATATACATATGTTCCGAGAAGATCTGATATATATGTCATTGTTCTTTTGTTTCCTTATTATTAATATCTTGTTTTACGCAGGCGTAAACTCACTGATAAAGTATGGATTTCCCTCTTCATCAGCATATACAACATAGTATAGCCCATCACTTTCACCGGCGTTTACCACCATCTGCACACCAAGCTTCGCGGCATTTTTATACTCCGCGCGAAATTCCTTCACTTCAAAGTCTGCCGGTATATATCCTACTGCGAACTCTACATACTTGCCATTGTTCATATGGTCGTTTGTATCAAGACAGCTATGGGTTACTTCTATCCTGTCACGCATTTCGAGTCCGTCAGGTATTTTTACTTTTCTTGAAGAATAATCCATCTCGTACGCAGGTTCAGGTTTATACGCTTCTTTTTCATCGTCATCCACCTTTGCCGGTTTCATATTCTCCGAATCAAAGAAAAACCATCTCGAATCTGCATAAGCCAAAACCTCTTTTTCGGGTGTTTCTACAAGAAAGTTCCTCTGGCCAAAAAGGTTTGTCATTTTGTAAGGCCATGTATGTACAAAAAACTCCTCTGCCATCATAGGTCTTCTCACAAAAATAACATCCCACGCACTTACAAGCCACGCACGATGTCTTTTTGCAAGAGTTGCCGCCGAGTGTCCGATATCTTCGCTGTGAAACAACGCACAGTCCTGAAGACAATTGATCATCTCGGCAACTCCTATTTTGCCGTCTTTCCCAATACGGCTGTATGAAACCCTGTCACTGATTGTGTACATATTAACCTCTTTAGCCCGAGAAACTGTTCTTAACTGAATATAATCAACAAATCATCTTTGTTTCATAGCTATAGCTTCAACTTCTATCAGAACATCCTTCGGAAGTCTGGCAACCTCAACACAGGATCTTGCCGGCGGATTCTCCGGAAAATAAAAACCGTAAACTTCATTAACTTCATTGAAGTCATCCATATTTTTGATAAACACAGTTGTCTTAACAACATCTCTTTGCGTAACTCCCGATGCCTTGAAAAGGTTTACAAGGTTTTCCATAACCTGCTCAGTCTGTGCTTCAATTCCCTCAGGTATGGCACCCGTATCAGGGTTTACCGGAATAACACCCGAAGTAAACACAAAGTTTCCTGTGTCAATCGCCTGCGAATATGGTCCGATAGCTGCAGGCGCCTGATCTGTTGTGATAGTTCTTTTTGGCATGACTTTTAGTTCCTCCCTTTAGTTATGTTTTTTTACAAAAAACCTCCCGACAACAATATCGGGAGGTTTTGATAAATCTTATCCTACCAACCTACATATTTTTCTGAATATGCTCTAACGGTAACCTTAGTTTTTGCTGTATCATTTGGTATGTCAACAGACTGCGTATTTACTCCTTTAGATGTTAAATTAATACCAACCTGATTTACGTAAATTAATTCTCCCGCAGCGTTGTAACAATCAACTTCCGCATACCCACTAACCGCCTTTTTGGTTTTATTCTTCAGTTTTATTTCCTTAGTCGTCTTGTTAAAAGAAGCCGTTACCTTCTTTGATTGATTTGTGTATTTTTTCTGCACACTACGACTTGTTTTAGCTTTTTTAGAAAGTTTTACATTTCCAACTTTCTGAGCCCCTGTATAAGTCAAAACAAAATGAATCTTTTTACCCGAAATCAACGAAGATACATAAACTCCATCAGTCTCACTTTTTATAACATTCCCCAACTGATCATACAATGTATATGAACACTTTAAACTCTCAAAAAACACACCAGATTTGTTTGTGATTTCAAGTCCAAT
>JAIKWQ010000076.1 GCA_024684535.1 Eubacterium sp.
TCAATCGCCTGCGAATATGGTCCGATAGCTGCAGGCGCCTGATCTGTTGTGATAGTTCTTTTTGGCATGACTTTTCACTCCTTTATCCCTTATTCTTAAAAAATCCCGTGTGTGACGCAACTGCGCTCCACACGGGATTGATTAAACTATTTCTTATCCCACATACTTTTCTGAGCAAGCTCTTGTAAACACTTTATAACTTGCAAAGTCAGCACTTGAATACACGCTACTTGTTTTTGTTTCTTTTGATCCCATGTACAATGACATATTGCTAAACCATACAGCGTTTCCAGAAGCGTCATAGAATACAACGTCCACAATGCCAGATACTGTTTTACTCGTTTTATTTTTCATTGAAAAATATATCGTTTTTCCGGATGTTGACGTTTGCTTTACCGAAACCTTACTGCTCTGATTTGTGTACTTATAATCTATATTTCTTTTTCCGCCCTTATAAGACAATTTAAATGATGCAGGAGGTTCCGGCTGATTATAAAGATTAACCATAAAGTGCATCTTTTTGCCTGAAACAGCCTTTGACAATGTAACTGTTTTCGATTCAAGTGTCGTTCCCAACTGACCTTTGATTGTGTATTTAACATCTAAACTTGGAAGATAGACACCTGTTTTATTTACCACCTCAAAAACAATATTTGAATTATATCCGCTTGTCCCCTGAGTAATTACATTTTTCAAAACTTTTCCTGAAACCTTATTTTTCTTTACAGTTATCTTCCATTTCATCGTGATTCCGCTTTTTGTTCTGATAGTAACTGTAGCTTTTCCCGCTTTTTTTGCTGTAGCAACAACCTTCTTTGATTTTTTCTTAATTGAAACTACAGATTTTTTTGACGTTGACGCAGATTTGATTTTTTGGAGCACCATCCAGTTGGTAACACCCAACTCAATCTTATCACCTTTAATCAATGTAATTTTCTTAGTCTTCGCTGCCGCCAACGCATCCTTCTTCGGTGCAATCACAGCCACACTCATCGCAACTGCCAAAACAAGTACCAGGCTGAGTAATCTCTTTGCTTTCATTAATGTTTCCTCCATTTCTCTCTAGTAAACTACTCTCTTCTTTTTCTCTCGCAGCATGTATTATAATTAAACTATGCTGCATGTTACTAAATCAATCGCAACCATATTCTATTATAATACATGCCACTCCACGTTTCAATCGAAACCTTACGAAACTCTATCTGCCAACCTAAGTGGCCCAACCTTGACATTATAAAGTGACACTGCGATCTTTCCTTTTCCCGATATCACTGACTGTACTGTCTTTTTGTCCTTCTTGAAGTAATACTCAACTCTCACATAGTAGGACCTCTTGCCATCCAATTCTCTGTCACCGAACATTTTTATGGTGCATTTATTGGTTGATCCTTTCAGCGTCTTGACTTTTTGATATCCTTTTTTTGACTTCTTCGAGATGTAAACAATCTTTTTTGAAGCTCCTTTTATCTTCAATCCTTTGAGCATAATCTTGTGATCATCACTTGTGATCGTTGCTTTTTTTGGAGCCGCATAGTAGATCGGTTCAGTCCATCTGCCGTATTTTTGACACCATCAATTATGATATATGTCCTCATAGTTATTCTCTGGACCTGACCACCTTTGATTTTTGTTATTGATTTGGCAAGTTTTTTGGTACTGTCAAAATCTTTTTTGTCCAAATCATACTTGATATTTTTGTATTTAACGAATTTCTTGCCGTTGGATTTTTCTACTTTAAGCTGTATACCTTCGGCATATCCGGCTTTTTTGTATCTGACCCACGCTTTATTTTTGTTGTATATCCACTTGTAGAGTGAGACATTCTCGATATCTGAAACACTTCTCACTATCACATCACAGGATTCTTTCTTATCATCATAAACCCTGAGGGTAAACACCTTTCCAACACCGGTGTCAGGAATAGTATAATAAGTTACACCTGCATCTGTGTCCGCCTGAACGGTTTCCGGGAAATCAACCTCCACAGTTTTTCCTGTTTCGTCAACCACCAGCGCCTTAATTTCAAACGTCTTTGACGGTCCTGTCATTCTGATAGTCACATAATAACCGATTTCTTCAGAATAACCCGCATCTGTTTGACTAACCGTGAATTCAGTTGGTATGGTCGGCTCAGCCGGCACAGTTTCCTCAGCCGGAGCTGTCTCCTCTGCCACCCCAACACTAAACGGCATAAAACATAACGCCAAAAGCAAAAATGCCGAGACAATTCTTTTTGTTACTTTCAAATAAACACTCCTTAAATTACGCTTTCTCACAAGAGAAAATATGTATAGCCATCGGAGCCATACGAATCTCTATAGAGTTAGCTCTGTCATGCTGCTTAACTTTCTTTGAAACTTTGACTCTCGGATTACCGAATCCGAAACCGCCAAACTCCTCAGCATCACTGTTAAATATTTCTCTGTACTTACCTGCGAAAGGAACTCCGATTCGAACCTTGTCATACGGTACCGGAGTGAAGTTGCACACTACAAGCAACGTCTCATCTTTTGATTTTCTGAGGAATACCAAAGATGATCTGTCCGCATCAAGCGCATCAATCCACTCGAAACCTGCAGGTTTATCATCATCTGCAAACATCGCAGAATGTGAACGATAAAAACTGTTTGCAAAACTTACAAAAACACTTAACTTTTTGTGCTCTTCTCTCTCATCGGTAACCTTCCATCCCTGCGGAAGAATACCCGTCTTCAAATCTGTCTTTTCTCTGTGACGATACAACGGCGCGCCCAGATACCAAGGATCAAGCTCTCCTGTTTCGGTTCCGGCAAAGTTAAGCACTTTTCCCGGGTGAGCAAGCTGGAATCCATACACCAGGCGAAGCGATGCAAATTTCTGATGACGCATACCCGCCATCTGATTAAACATCGTTCCTCTGTCACCTGTTACATCATTATATCCGATTCCAAGCAGGAATTCTGCTGCATACTGATATGCCATACTGAGTGTAAGTGTGTTGTGACGTCCTTTTCTGAAAAGAGGATCCGTTCTCATATAGTCGAGGAAATCGTATTTCCATCCCTCGTTCCAAATCAAGTCAAATCCGACCCCGCCATCTTCTGTCGGATCCGAAAGTCCCGGATAAACCACACTGTCATGACCTATCGTGAACACACCCTTCATCTCTTCATGAATGGTATTGTTCAAAAGCTGCAAAAACTCTTTTCCTTCGAGGTTTTCATTGCCTCCGTAGATATTACCTATCCACTCTCCGTCGCGACGACCCCAGTCACAATATAGCATTGGTCCGAGGTCATTAATCTGAAGTCCGTCAATATGGAACTCTTTTATCAGATACATCGCGCTTCCGATAAGGAAGTTTGTAACTTCATTTCTGGTATAGTTGAAAAGTTTTGTTCCGAGATGCGGATGTATACCCTTTCTCGGATCCAGATGCTCATACAGGCACGTTCCATCAAACTCTGTAAGTCCGTATGCATCTCTCGGGAAATAACATGGTGTCCAGTTTACAATCACACCTATTCCTTTTTTGTGGAAAGTATCAACGAAATATTTGAAGTCTTCCGGCTTACCGAATCTCGATGTCGGCGCATAGTATCCAGTAGTCTGATATCCCAGTGAATTATCAATCGGATACTCAAGTATAGGAAGAATTTCCGCATGAGTATATCCCATATTTTTACAATACTCAGACACATCATCAGCTATTGTTCTGTAATCATGAAAATCAAGCTGCATCGTCTGTTTCGACAAAGGCTCAGGCTTAACAAACCCCTCCATGCTGAAGCTGTATACAACCATAGCGTCATCGTGAGCGTTGTAGTTTACTCTTCCCTTCATCCACTCTGAATCACTCCACTTGTATTCTTTCTCTTCATAAACAATTGATGAGTATTCAGGGCGAAGGTCAAAATATTTACCATAAGGATCACTTTTGTACACTTCTTTTCCGGTGTAGTCAAGAAGTCTGAACTGATATTTTTCACCTTCTTCTATTCCCGGAATAAACAATTCATATATTCCCGAATCCTCAAGGAATCTCATCGGATGAGATTTGGTATTCCAATCATTAAAAGGACCTACAACAGAAACTGCGCGAGCACCCGGTGCCCAAACAGCAAACTGAGTTCCCTTCACACCGTCAATTGTTTTTATATTTGCACCAAGTATGGACGATAGATTTTTATGAAGGCCGTTATTGAAAAGATTCTGATCCATCGCATCTATCTGAGATTCTATACGATAAGGATCAATATACTCAGACGTAGTCTTGCCTTTTTTTACGATAAACTTATAATCAGGCAATTCATACGGAGCAAGTTTAGCTCTGGCTGCCTTTGTTTTCGGAAGTCCTTTCGCAGGAACTATCGCAGCGTAGTAACCTGATTTTGTTATTTTTTCGAGCTCATAACTTCTTCCCGTTGCCGCAAGCTTAACCTTTACTTCATCTGCTTTCGGAAAAAATGCGCCCACAAAAATATGTGTGGCGTCTGCCACTTTGGGGCCGAGAACAGAACACGGATCATTGCACTCACCGTACTCCAATGCCTCGATACCGGGCCACATAATCAAATCATCAACCTTCACTTTTACAGCCATAAAAACATCCTCCTGATAATATTTAGTTATGTTCTAAATCACTCGTCGTACCACATTTTTATAGGTCTTCCTTCGCTGTCCAACTGCTGCTCAGCTTTGGGCATATATTTTTTCAAAACATGCTCCATCGGAAAAGTAATCAACCAACATATAATCCCCGGCAAAAACACCGTAAACATAAGCATCGGATTACCCCAGTTCAAATACACCAGATACACTCCCACCATAACCATCAAAAACATAGCAAGCGTGTGTAAAAAATGTCGGAAGCAACAATACAATGCAAATTTTACCGACGTCATAAGTTTGTTATCAAACCTTGAAATAATCGGGAAAATATTGATAGAAACCGCCACCAGTATAATAATCATAGTAAGGTATACGGCTGACAATGTGCTCCCGTAATTTGCTGTCTCAGGATTGTTTAATCCCAAATAATTTATGTTCCATCCCAAAAGCAGATATATAACAAGAATTACAACCCAATAAATTGTACTCTGCTTGAAGTTCAACTTGAAACTTTTCCAGAACTCTCTCCACACATAACTCTGACTGCGTCGGATTACTTTTGCGCTGACATAGTACAGAGATGTTGTCGCTGCACCAATAGTTATTATAGGCAAACAAAAAATCAAATATAACAAAGATAAATACATAACATCAAATATCTTTGTCAATACAACTACCACCGGATTATCCAGTGAAAAAATCTTGCTCATCGGTAGTCCTCCAAATCGTTACAAATAATCAAATTTCGTGGATAAAAATTCCACTTCTTAACTTAGGCTCGAACCAGGTCGACTTAGGCGGCATCAGAAGTCCCGCATCCGCCACATCAAACAATTCTTCTATGGAAGTCGGATACATTGAAAATGAAACTTTCATATCTTCATTCGCTCTTCGCTCAAGTTCAGAAAGTCCCCTGATTCCTCCTACAAAATCAATTCTTTTGTCTGTTCTCGGATCTGCTATTCCAAGAACCGGCCCCAACAGATAATCCTGAAGCACAGAAACATCAAGTGCACCCACAACATCTTTTCCTTCATAGAGCGCAGGCTTCGCACTGAGTTTGTACCATTTGCCTTCCAGATACATACCAAATGTTCCTTTTTTGTCAGGTCTGACCTGTCCTCCCGACTCCTCAACATCAAAGTTCTCGCTTATTTTTTTCAGATAATCATCCGCCGACAGGCCGTTCAAATCCTTCACAGTTCTGTTGTAATCGTAAATTTTCAACTGACTCTGTGGGAAAAGCACACTCAAAAAATAATCCGACTCTACTCTTCCGGTATCCGAATCAATCTTTCCGGATTTCTCTTCTCTTCTTTTCAGCCCAACCTTAACCGCAGAAGCTGCTCTGTGATGTCCGTCGGCTATATAAATATCGGAAATATTTTTGAAAGCATTTTGTATCTCTGCGACATCAGATGAGTCTGCTATTTTCCAGACTCTGTGCGCTATACCGTCATCCGCTTTTATATCATAAAGCGGAGCATTTTTCATTACCTTCTCAGTGATACCGTCTATAGTCGCGTCGTCACGATATCCCAGAAAAATAGGACCGGTCTGTGCACTGAGCGTATCCACATGAGTTATACGGTCAACTTCTTTGTCCGCTCTGGTGTTCTCGTGCTTTTTTATCACTCCCGAAACATAATCATCTATAGATGCGACAGCAACAAGTCCTGTCTGAGATCTTCCATCCATAATCAGCTCATATATATAGTACGCGCTCTCATCATCTTTGATATAAGTGCCGTCCGCAATTCTCTCTTCGTACAACTCTTTCGCGTGCGCATAAACCTTCGGATCGTAGGTGTCCACATCATCAGCAAGCGAAGTCTCCGCTCTGTCTATAGCCAAAAATGATATAGGATTTAACTTAACAACTTCTGTCGCCTCTGCGCGATTGTATACATCATACGGCAGCGCAGCGACTTTTTCGGCCAACTCTGCACTCGGCCTGACGCTTTTAAAACTCTGTATATCAGCCATCTTTATAACCTTTCTGTGATATTTTCAAGGGCGTTCACTCAAAACCAAACCCTTATCCGATTATTATATCAAAAAAATGCAATTAAGGCAACACACAATTTTTTTAAAAAAATAAAGTGACAAATCAAATCAAATGGTGTATAATAGTATAGGTGTCATTAGAAACACGAACTATCATTAGCACATTAGGAGGATATAGATATGGCAAACGCACATGCTATACTGTCTCAGGCAGAGATAGACGCACTGGTTTCACAGCTTTCCAAGGCAACAGAGCAGAGTTACAACGAGGGATTCCAGGCAGCAAGCGAAGCAATAGCTGAGGACAACGACTATACAACCGGATATAACCAGGGTGTTAAAATCGGATATGAGAGAGGAATCTCTGACACCTGGAATATCATCAAAAGGCTTATCGCACAGAGTAATGAAGAGCTTGACGCCCTTATGCGCCAGAACAATCTGGATATCAACAGATAATTCCAAGCAAATTATTAACCCCACATCCTCGGATGTGGGGTTATTTTTATGCTTTCACCACTGTTTACTTGTAAAGCTGTCTGGTCATCTTCTCGATATTTGAAGCAAGTCCTTTGATGTCTTCTATCGTCGAGTTGATTTCCTCCATATTTGCACTCTGCGTCGTTGTACTGTCGCTGATCGTGCTTATTCTAACCATAATATCTTTTATCTGTCTGTTCATCTCGCCGAGAATCTGTGAAATATTGCTGGTTGTCTCGGTGGTGGAACTTGCAAGAGACTGTACCTCACTGGCAACAACCGCAAATCCTTTTCCTGCCTCTCCGGCTCTGGCCGCCTCGATAGAAGCATTGAGTGACAGGAGGTTTGTCTGTGTCGCGATACTCTCGATAATCTTTATGATTTCCATAGAATCATCAACTGATTTCTCAATATTTGCTGATTCATCAGCTATCTCAGCCTGGTTCTTGGCAACTTCCTGCATCTCTTTTGCCGCCTCTTCAACAGCTGCGGTAACTTCTTCGATGCGATCTGTCAGGTTTTCGATTTCAGGCGCTAGCTTCTCAGAAAAATCAAGCTGGGTTTCTTTCTCCTCAGATATGTCGAGGATTGTTCCGGCTGCCATAACAGGAGTTCTTCCCTCCCATACAACATAGCTTGAAGCGCGAACCCACACATAATGTCCGTCTTTGTGACGAACTCTGTACTCCATATCAAATACAGTGTTTCCGGTCGAATCAGAAAGCTGTTTTCCCATAAGTTCTGATGCTCCCTGAACGTCTTCAGGATGAATCCTTGTGATCCAGGACTGCATGATGTCCGGGAAATCAGCTGAAGAATTCGGATTGAATCCAAGTATCTTTTTGAACTGAGGACTGTATACCATAGGTGAATTCACATCATCAATAGCATACTTTGTCAAATCCATGCTCCAGCTTCCCTCAAGCATCATTTTGTCAACAGCAGATTGTCGACGCTGGTCGTGAAGCAGGATTTCCTCACGTTTTGTCTGTTCATCTATATCGGTAAATGTTCCTATGAATACTTCCGGAGAACCATCCGGTCTTCTGAGACACTCGCCTGCGGCATGGAAAAGTTTATACTCTCCGTTTTTCATCAGAAGTCTGTAATCGATGTCAAACTTGGCGTTTCTGTCAGCAACAGCCTTGCCGTATACATCAAATACCATTTCAACCTCATCAGGATGAATAACCTTTCCGAGAGAAGTCGGCGTATCCGGAAGCTCGGTTTTGCTGTAGCCAAGCATTTTCCTCATTTCATCCGTATACTTGACATCACCCGGATTTCCCTGCTCGTCAAAATATGCAATCCAGATACCCAGATGTGTTGATTTGTTAACCGACTCAAGCATTCTGTAGAGTCTGACTGCCTCGGCATTTTTCTCTTTTAATTCTGCCTCGAGCTTAGCAATTCTCTGCACTTCTGCCGAAGCCTGAGATTTGTCTTTTCCAAACATATACCGCCCTCACTTTCTTACAAGTAAAAAACTATCTTTATTATTATAGCAAAAAAA
This sequence comes from Eubacterium sp., assembly GCA_024684535.1. Classification (GTDB taxonomy): domain Bacteria; phylum Bacillota; class Clostridia; order Lachnospirales; family Lachnospiraceae; genus Eubacterium_F. The sequence goes on from JAIKWQ010000076.1 coordinate 8,591, forward strand.
GCCATAAAATGCAACTGTTTTATAATTCTATGCCATTTTTTTTGCAAAGTTCCCTCGCCGTATCAACAGAATCAACTCCCGTCGCATTTTTAATCGGCGCGAATTCCTTCTCACGAATCACTTCAAACGGGAGACAAGATCCGAGTTTGTGTATCATATCGATAACAAGCTGTTCAAACTTATATCCGTTCGGTTCATCAGGTTTGACTACGTTTCCCGACTCATCTATGTACGGAATCTTTTTCTCCACGAGGTGATTGAGCATGCTTGTCGTTCCGACTGCATTGAGTTCAGGTACATGAAAAAGATAGTTAAGTATCACACCGTAGTTGTATACAGGGTCTCCTGTAGCATCCTTTTCATCTCTCATATCATCCGAAAGTTCATAGTACTCCACGATAGACGGCCTGCCATCCTCCAGACATATAACTCCGACCTTTTCATCAGGCGCAGCTTTTTTCACAACTTTGGCGCCTACAGAAACCTCCGCAAGCGCAGTTGCCCCAACAAAGCAAGGGTCACATATTCTCTGAAGAACATTGTCAACCGCAAAAATGTTTATCCACTCAACGCCTTCTTTTTCTATAACCTTGTCAAGTCCTGCTCTCACCAGTGACGAATACCACCCTGCGTTCCCGTTCGGTGAAGTAGAAATATGAGACTTTGTCTCCATAAAAAGTTTACCGGTATAGTCACACGCAGGCGCCATTTCCTGCTTGAAAAATCTGACCTTATCTTTTTTATATCCGAAATAATCCTTTTCTTCAAAAAACGAAACCGTCGCCTCATGGTTTTTCTCACTCGTCATGATAAACAGAGTGATCCACGTATCAGCAAGCTTAACCACGTCCAAGAGATTTTCTATAATTCTCTGAAAAATATAAACATGCTTTGTTTCACCGATGTCATACATTCCCTTCGGCGTGTCGGAGCCGAGTCTGGTTCCCATACCACCTGCCAAAAGCAGGGCCGCAACTTTGCCCTCTTTTATTATTTTTATACCCTCATCGGTATATTTTTCTCTGTTTTTTTCTATCTCTGCAAGTTGCATTGCCACAAGCGGAGAAAAGCTGCCACGTACACTATGCGTGTCAGCCTTGCCGATCAGATCCAGAACACTGAAATCAGTTTCCTCGATTTGAGTCAAAAGCGCTTCTTTCGATGCCTCGTCAAGTTCATCGAAATACTTCAGGACGTGTTCCTGGCCGATAGCTTTCATTTTTTCGGTTGCTTCAGTTATCGTCATAGATTTACTCTGCTCCCTGTACTGATGATTTTTCTTTCATTGTTTTTCTTTTTTAGGAGCTTTTCTTATTACAAGATAAAGCACCAATATAGCTATATACGTTACCAAAGGAAGTACAAATCCAAAGTATTTGTATTCAGACATAACAATCGTGTTGTAAATCGCGTGGTAAGTCATAGCAAGCATCAAAAGCGCGATTGTTCCGCAAACAAACAGTTTCTTTTTCATTCTGACAAATGATATTCCGAGTCCGACCGCAACCGTACATACACTGTGCAACAATCCGGCTCCGAACCCTCTGATTATAGCCCATGAAAGTGTGATGCCGTCGATATTCTGCGTCAGTATGATCATATTCTCAAGTATAGCAAACCCAAGTCCTACCGCAAATGACGCCTGGACAAGTTTGCTCCTGTTGTTTGAAACGAAAAATGCATAGAAAAGAATAGGAATTCCTTTCACTATTTCTTCTGTTATAGGTGATACCGTCGTACAAAAATACAACATGTCCTTGTTCATATCATCGTATAAATATCCGTTTATCTCCGATACGAAAAGGCAGGAAGTCATACCTATAAGTATGTATCCGACAACAAGTCTTGATCTTTTTTCAAGAATAAACAAAGACAAAAGCATCGGAATCAGTACACACACGTACAAAATGTAGCTTATATTGTCCATTTTTTTGCACCTCCTTTTACAACAGGAATTATCAAAAGACTTATAATTCCCATTCCCACACCTGAAACTATGCAAAGAGGTGTTATTTCCATATAAGTACCCATAAGCTCTATCATAACCAAAAACTCATAGATCACCGCAAGAGCATTGTACATGCGCATCGACCTGACGATACCGAGTTCCACGTCATATATAATCAAATGCTTGAAATTGTAGTATGAACTGAAAAGCAGGAAAAATGTCACGATACCCGCAGAAATACGATAGTCCAAACGATTTACATTTATCGCCATGAAAACATACATAGCAGCGATGGCTATCGGAACAAGGAGTGCAATAATCCTTGTCTTTCTGAATGTTTTTGTCTTGTCATCAACAAGTCCGTCCACCTGACCATAGTTCGCGGACAGGAAAAACATCAGACTTCCGACTATTCCAAGTAATCCGATATGGAATCCCTTGAACAGATCACCCTGTGTGACCAGAAAAATAACCCGAAACAGGCTCGAAAACATCAAACAAATGACACCGCTTGTTATCATCTGCAGATACAGAGCCTTTTTCGGTCTGAAAAACTGACTGATTCCGTATATACTGCCGATAAGCGAGCACACCAGAACCCAAAGCGCCAGAATCAACTCGAGTTTCATCTATGAATACCTCCGGTTTTCGTTGTCCGAATACAACCGACACGTGCTGTCAGCATACCCTATGATAACACATTCGAAACCATATTACAACTATTGTTTGGAAATTTGATAACATTTACCCTTGAATAACTAGGATATTTATGCTATAGTTTCTCTTATAAGCTGTTATTCTTATAGTACGTTGTTTTAACAATACTTTTTTGGGGGTATATGATATGGATTGGCAGTTGATTGCGGATACTATGGGCGCTATGACCTGTATTGTTTCGATTGAAAAATTTGAAAACGGCGAATACGGGAATTATTGTATAGTGTCCGGAAACAAAGCGTACGTTGACTCTATAGAACATCCTGCGCCGGGCGCGGAAATGCTTACAGACAAGTTCACCCCCGGACTCGAATATACAACTTATCTGACCAGAGATCTGAACTTCGAAAATGCATGTTTCGAGGCGGCAGTAAATAAAAAATGCGTACATTCGTACGTCAGTCCGAGTCGTTTCGGTGTATGGTTTAACATGACATTTTTGCCTCTTAACTCCGATGAAGACAACAAATTTTACTGTTCATATACAATGGAAATAAGCTTTGAGGCTGAATCTGAAAAAATGACAAAATTGTCGGGCGAAATATCAGGCGCCGTTCTCGATACCTGTATCAAACTTCGCGGAACAACCGACTTTAAGTCAACGATAAAAGATGTTGTCAACGACATACGTGAAATATGTGATTCAGAGCACTGCTGTATCCTGCTTATGGATGATATAAACAGACGTTGCGAAGTGCTGGGTGAAGCTTTCAGCGAAGGCTCAAAACTTCTTCCGATGGACAGATATTTGGACGAAAACTTCTATAACATTGCTGATTCTTGGGAGTCAACAGTAATTGCAGGCAGCAACTGTCTGATTGCAAAAGACGACCGTGATATGGATGT
>JAIKWQ010000116.1 GCA_024684535.1 Eubacterium sp.
GTGGACCTTAAAACACTGCATGAAACCGCTCTTCGCAACGTCTCTGACTATGCGAGCTTCATGAACATCCGAACAGTCCTCTCGGAGCTTTGTCACGGACAATTACCGACCGAATATAACATCCCAGACGACAACGTTATGTTTGTGCTGTCTTCCACAGACAAGTACTGCGGTGCGGCATCCATGCTCTGTCCCGACACCATGGATCTTGTTACAGACCATGTGAAGAGAAACAACGGAAATGATCCTGCATTTTGGTTGATCCCTTCTTCGATTTGCGAAATTTTGGTCGTTCCGTGCCGTGATCAAATGTCGGTTGCCGACCTGAAACGTATGGTAGAAGAGGTCAATGCCACAGTACTGGCTCCCGAGGATTTTTTGAGTGATCACGTGTACATCTACGCTGACCACAAACTCAAAATCGCCGCATGACAACCATTGCCCGGCCATCTCGGTCGGGCATTTTCTAAAGGAGGACCTGCTATGTCTAAGAAAAAGAAGAAAAAGAAACAAAAAGATGATGATTTCATAGTCGGCGAGGACGACTTCCTGCCTGCTGAATACTTCGAAGGCGAAGAAAATCCTTTCTGTGAACCGCCTGACGATGAGCCGGAACCTGAGCCCGAGCCCGAATCCAAGCTGGATTATAACAAAATCCGTGATACTCTCTTCCACTCTCCGAAGACCGTCTTCGACCTTCTGAGCGAACGTGTTTACGGCAACGACGAATACAAGCGCACTCTCTCAACCGTTGTTTGGAAGGCTTACAACTGGCAACCGCCCGACGGCGCACTTTTGGTCGTCGGACCCTCAGGGACCGGTAAAACTGAAGCCATACGGGCGCTTAGATCATACGGAAATATCACCTGTGTCAATGCAGCGTCGCTTACTCCAACAGGTTATCGCGGTCCGAATCTGACGTCTGCTCTTCGCTCACTTAAGTTCACTCGCACCGATACTGATGGCAGACGAAACGGTGGTCCGATCTGTGTGTGGGACGAGGCTGATAAGCTCTTTCAAAAGGCTCAAACCGCCTGGAACGACAGCGGACTGATATTTGAATTGTTAAAACTCATAGATGGCGGTTGCTTCATCGATATCGGCGATGACAGGAAACGAATCATGATTGACCCATCCGATATAAATATAACACACATCTTTCTTGGTAGTTTTTCGGCACCTACTGATACAAAAAAATCCCAACCAATCGGCTTCAATGCGGTACATGAAGATGAACCAAAATATTTGACCGAAGAACAGGTCATGAGCACTCTTCCGCCCGAGCTACAGGGCAGGATCAGCAAAACAGTGATATTAAACGGGTTCACGGAGCAGGATTACCGCAACATCATGCTCAGTAATAGATACTCTCCAGTAAGACGCATAAGCGACGACACATTTATCGACATAAAAATAAGTAGACAGCTTGCTGAAAAGATCGCAAATGATGCCTATCAGTCTAAGAAAGGAGTTCGTGCCATGTGGTCTGCAGTTCAAGCATATGTTGATGACGTGTTGTTTGATAAGCCGGATATAAAGTATATTTATATGGAATAACGACAAAAAAAGGAGGATCAATAATGATCGATATAAAAAACGATATATCAAAATATTCCGATGATTCCAGACTCACTGCACCTAATGATGATCAAAAATACAACCTCAGAGAAATGATCAAAGCATCCGAAAAATTGGGCAGACCTCTCAGTGATTCTGAATCGGAAAAATTCAGAGTAAAAAACAATGTCATATGACAGCAAACAAACATCCGAGCAGGATTTTAAGAACAATCTGTTCAAGATCCTGTCCGATCAAAACCCCGACGCTAAACCTGACAAAGACGGATATCTCGTCATACCGCTCAAACGTCTCACGAAAGACAAGCCGGATACACCCCCGTCATAGCGCTCAAATGCCCTCATACGGATGATAAATCTGTATGAGGGCATATTCTTTCAACACATCATAAAAATGTCTTAAATGATTCCCCCGTATGTGATCTATCTGCCCTGTTTTTCTGACATTCATCAGTTTTGTCTTCAGGCTTTCGGAGTGAACTCATCAACACTTTCTTCAAAATGTGTCATAATGTCTGAAATATCACAGTGGAGTCTATTACACAGCTTATCTATAGTGCTGGTTTTCAGTGGTTTATCGTGGCGATGTCTGTCTATCGTATAGCTGTTTATCCCATACGTGTAAATCAACATATATGTGCTTATTTCTCTTTTCTTCAAAAAATCCCAAAATGGTTGGTAAGTAATCATATTCGCCAAAGCTCCTCATAATTGGGATTCTATTTGATATAATAGGCTTGAATATGATTGCTATACCTACTATACTGTAAAAGTGAGATTATGGTCATTCTAACTTCTACACACAAAGAGAGAGGGGTGCGTATGTATTACATAAAAAACCTGATCAGCTATTTCTGGCAAAAGATAATGACAATAGCACAAATTCTTTTAATTCCCATAGGAATCTTCATGTGTTTTATACCAGGTCCGTGGACATTAGTCATCTCCGTTCCCCTGTTCTTCCTATTTGGCCTCATGAGAATCGTGTCAGAAAAACATATGGAAAAACGAATCGTTAAAAGAATCAACAAGATCGGATATGATGCGTTTATGGCTGAGCTGGACGGAGTTGACGCATGGGTCAGAAATTATCAAATGCGGTGTATACAGCAAAACCTGCAGAGCATCGATAACAACCTGACCAACATAAATATGAAAATGCATTTTTAATAACTGAGAAAGGAATCATATCGGAGGTAAAAGGCGATGAATTTAAAAAAGATTACATTATTATCAATCCTGACTTTCATCCTATCTCTCTTTGCTATCCTCGAAACACTCCCCGCCAAAACTGTTTTTGCAGCTGAAAACAAAGAAAAAACATC
>JAIKWQ010000131.1 GCA_024684535.1 Eubacterium sp.
TAAGAAAGCTGATTGTCAATAGAAAACAGGAAGAAAATGACAAAAATTTATATACATAGGCAGAATATCATGATAATTTGGCATACAAGGCTTGAATTTTCTACCGCGATATGCTATTATGTATGATTGGGTAAACGCGTAAAGGGAAGAGTTTATCCACATAATCTATATCTATACGAAGGAGAGATCACAAGATGTACAAGATCGTAAGAAAAAAGCCACTGAATCCGACAGTTGTCAGGATGGATGTGGAGGCGCCGCTTATCGCGAAAAAGGCGGAGCCGGGACAGTTTATTATTTTCAGGGCAAAAGAGGATTCAGAACGAATTCCGCTTACTATAGCTGATACAGACAGCGAAGCAGGAACAGTTACAATCATATATCAGATAGTCGGCGCCGGAGTGATGGAGCTTGACAGTTTAAATGAAGGAGAATACATCCACGATTTCGTTGGGCCGCTTGGCAAACCGACAGAGACCGACGGGCTGAAAAAAGTTGCCGTTGTCGGCGGTGGCGTGGGTTGTGCAATCGCGTATCCTGTTACGAAAAAGCTTCACGAGTTGGGTTGTGAGGTTCACTCAATCGTCGGATTCAGAAACAAGGATCTGGTGATACTTGAGGATGAGTTCAAGGCTGCAAGTGACAAGCTTGTGATGATGACAGACGACGGAAGCTACGGCGAAAAAGGACTTGTTACGGACGCGCTTGAGAAACTGATAAACGAAGGAAATGAGTATGATGAGGTTATCGCCATCGGGCCACTCATCATGATGAAATTCGTATGTCTCACAACAAAAAAATATAATGTAAAAACAGTCGTAAGTATGAATCCGATTATGGTTGACGGAACCGGTATGTGCGGTTGCTGCAGACTTACGGTTGGAGGCAAAACGATGTTTGCCTGCGTGGACGGACCGGATTTCGACGGACACGAGGTTGACTTCGATGAAGCTATGAAGCGTGGAGGCATCTACAAAGAGTTTGAGGGCAAGGCAAGGGAAGCAGCCTGCAACCTTTTGAAAAAAGAGCCTACCGCGTGACAGCAGATAAAGAAAACAAGCGGAACATTTTTGTATAATAAAACGAAAAGAAATGGAGTATAACAATGGCTGATAAAAATATGGATCCTAAAAAATGTCCGATGCCCGTACAGGAGCCGGATGTCAGGAACAAAAACTTTGATGAGGTAGCGCTTGGCTACACATATGATATGGCAGTTAACGAGGCGAGAAGATGTCTTAACTGCAAAAACAGACCTTGTGTTGAGGGGTGTCCGGTATCTATCCGTATCCCTGATTTCATCGAGAGAGTTGCAAACGAAGATATAGAGGGTGCATTTGCGGTGCTCAATGAATCAACATCTCTTCCTGCAGTTTGCGGACGAGTTTGTCCTCAGGAGACGCAGTGTGAGCAGAGATGTGTCAGAGGTATCAAAGGCGAGCCTGTAGGAATCGGAAGACTTGAGAGATTTGTCGCTGATTATCACAGAGAAAACTCTGATGCGAAACCGACAGTACCTGAGAGCAATGGCCACAAGGTTGCTGTAATCGGTGCCGGACCATCCGGACTTACGGCAGCGGGAGACCTTGCAAAGCTTGGTTATAAAGTAACAATTTATGAAGCGCTTCACGTTGCGGGAGGTGTGCTCAGTTATGGAATTCCTGAGTTCCGTCTTCCGAAAGCTATAGTAAACAAAGAAATTCAGAACCTGATAGATATCGGTGTTGACGTGGAAACAAATATGGTTATCGGAAAAGTGCTCACGATAGATGAGATTTTCGAGATGGGCAATGAGGCTATATTTGTGGGTTCAGGCGCCGGTCTTCCGAGATTTATGAATATTCCGGGAGAGAGCTTGAATGGGGTATACTCAGCAAACGAGTTCCTGACTCGTATCAACCTGATGAAAGCATATAAGCCTGAGTCAAAAACACCTATTCAGCATGCGAAAAAGACAGTCGTTGTCGGAGGCGGAAACGTGGCTATGGATGCTGCGAGATCTGCTATGCGTCTTGGGTCGGACGAGGTTTATATCGTTTACAGACGTGGTATGGAAGAGCTTCCTGCACGTAACGAGGAAATCGAGCATGCAGAAGAGGAAGGAATCATCTTCAAAACACTTCACAACCCTGTAGAAATTCTCGGTGATGAAGACGGTGCAGTACGCGGTATCAGATGCATCAAGATGGAGCTTGGTGAGCCTGATGAGAGCGGTCGTCGTCGTCCGATAGAGGTACCGGGAAGCGAGTTTGAAATCGAGTGTGATTGTGTGATTATGGCTATCGGAACATCACCGAATCCGCTTATCTCATCTACCACACCGGGACTTGATACAAACAACAGAGGATGTCTGATCACAAAAGATGACAACGGACTTACAACACGTGACGGAGTGTACGCCGGTGGTGATGCTGTCACAGGAGCAGCTACGGTTATCCTTGCGATGGGAGCAGGTAAGTCGGCAGCGGCAGCGATTGATGAATATATCATGAAAAAATAATCCGTCTGTCGGAACATTTTTATAAAAAAGAAATGGGAAAAAATATGAAAGAAAAAATAGTTATAACCGGTATGGGTGCGATAACACCTATCGGAAACAATGTTGATAAGTACTGGGAAAATCTTTGCAACGGAGTTTCGGGAGTAGAAAAAATAGACAGGTTTGATACTTCTGAACTCGCTGTCAAGGTTGCGGCTCAGGTGAAAGATTTTGAGCCGACCGACTATATGCCGAAAAAGCTCACCAGAGAGATGGACTTATTTATGCAGTATGGATACGCTGCTGCTGAGGAAGCTATCGCTCAGGCAGGTGAGAAGAAAAATGAATCGGGCGAGACAGACGATGCGACCAGAGTTGCCGAGCCTGCGAGAATGGGAATTGTTATCGGAACTGCGCTCGGCGGAATTACTCCTATCAGCGAGACTCAGGACGGTTTGTCAACGGGCGAGCACAAAAAAGTTAGCCCAAGATTTGTTCCGAAAATCATAGGAAATGAAGTGGCTGCCCAGCTTGCTATCGCCCATGGCTACAGGGGACCGTCACTTACGGTGAGTACAGCATGTTCATCTGGTGGTGACGCTATAGCGACAGGTTGTATGATACTTGCGAGCGGACAGGCAGATGCAGTATTGGTAGTCGGTGCGGAGTCAGCACTTAATCCTCTGTTTATCAAAGGTCTTGTATCGGCGCACGCTCTTTCGACAAATGAAGATCCGACGGCGGCATCGAGACCGTTTGACGCAGCCAGAGATGGATTTGTCATCGGCGAGGGCGGCGGAGCACTTATGCTTGAAACAGAAGATAATGCAAAGAAAAGAGGAGCGGAAGTTATCGCTCATATAGCGGGTTTTGCAAACTGCACTGACGGATATCATGTAACAAGTCCTCATCCAGATGGAATCGGTGCTATATTCTGCATGGAAGAAGCGCTTAAAAATGCAGGAATTAAACCTGAAGAAATTGATTATATTAATACGCATGGAACATCAACTCCTGTTGGCGATCCGATAGAAACTCATGCTATAGCGAAAGTGTTTGGAGAGAATGAAGAACACTTAAAATCCATAGCTGTCACTTCAAGCAAAGGCGCTACCGGACATATGATGGGAGCAGGTGGAATTACGGAAGTTATAGCTTGTATACAGGCGGTAAGGACAGGAATTATTCCGCCGACACTTAACCTTGATAACGTGGATGAAAAATGTTTTGCGCTTGATTTTGTACCGAAAAAATCAATCAAAAAAGAAGTTAAATATGCTATGAGTAATTCATTCGGTTTCGGCGGCCAGAACAGTTGTGTAATAGTGGGCAAATAATATAATATCAATGTATTTATATGAGGGGTTAAAATATGCCATCTGAAGAAGAATTATATGATCTCGCAGAGCTTTTCAAAGTATTCGGAGATACGACCAGAATCAGAATACTTTATGAGCTTTTCGGAGGCGAACTGTGTGTGAGTGATATCGCAGATAAACTCGGAATGACGCAAAGCGCTATATCACATCAGCTTCGTGTGCTCAAGGCGAACCGTCTGGTACGTTTTCGCAGAGACGGAAAAACGATATACTATTCGCTCGATGATGATCACGTGAGAAGTATTATCGAGATGGGTGTTGAGCATGTCCTCGAGTGATGTATTTGAAAAAAAGCAGGAAAAATTTATAGAAGCCCGTGATATAATTCTAAACAGAAGACACGAAAATCATGGTATTGGAACGCTTGCAGAGAAGTCTGTTCACGCTGTTTTAAAGATTTATATGGAGCCGGATGAAGATCTTCACGAGGTTCCTATCGACGGGTACGTAGCGGATATATTTACGGGGGAAGAAGTTATAGAAATTCAGACCGGAAGCTTCAGACCTCTACGTGATAAATTGAATTGTTTTTTGAATAATTATCATGTCACAGTTGTTCATCCGATACCTGTGAAGAGAACACTTTGTTGGATGGATCCCGAGACAGGAGAAATTGTTTCAAAAAGGACTTCAAATCTTCATGGAGTTCCGCAAAGTATTTTTGATGAACTGTATACTATTCGTCCGATACTTGATAATCCGAGACTGTCTATAGTTGTACTTATGATAGATTTGGAGGATATCAGATTTCTGGACGGATACGGAAAAGATAAGAAAAAAAGAGCAACAAAATACGACAAAATTCCATTGAGACTTATCGAGGAGCTGCGGTTTGACAGGCCTGAAGACTATCGTATGTTGATTCCGCCTGAGCTTGAAAGCTTCACATCGGCTGAGTTTGCGAAAGCGGTACATATCAATAAGTATTCGGGAACGACTGCGATGCAGATACTCAATGAACTGGGAGTTGTAAAAAGAGTTTCAAAAAAAGGCAGTGCTTATGTTTATGATGTAATAGAATGATTTTTTCCGTTAGGAGAGGATGGTTATATGTTGTACATCTGGGAGCATTTTTCTACGGTCTGTAAACACAGACACAAAGTGATTGCACACTGTTATCGCTGTGGTATATTGTGGCAGGGGCTGATTCATGACCTGTCCAAATTTTCGCCGACTGAGTTTTCGCAGGGCGTGAAGTACTACAGATCTGACAGAAGTCCGAATGTCGGTGAGCGTGAAGTGCATGGGTATTCGAAAGCGTGGCTTCATCATCAGGGGCGCAACAAACATCACTTCGAATACTGGTATGACTACAATATCAAAACCAGGCAGAGAGAGCCGGTTGAGATGCCTGTCAGGTATGTGGTTGAGATGTTTTGTGACAGAGTGGCAGCCAGCAAGATTTATTATTCGGATGAATACAATGACTCAAAAGCTCTTGAATATTTTGAAAAAGGACAGGCAAGAAAGAGGATGCATGAGCGCACCGGAAAACAGCTCGAAAAACTGTTAAAAATGCTTGCCGAAAAGGGTGAAAAAGAAACGTTTGAATATATAAAAAATGTAGTGAAACCAAAGACGAAATACAATGGCATGTGGTGATGAATCTGTGCAAACAGACAAGTTCAGAAAGGCAAAAGCATGAATCCTGTATTTATTCCAATAATTGCTACAGTAGCCTGTTTAGTATTAGCATTTTTGATAATGAAACTTGTTACCCGAAAGAGAAAAAAAGAGGGTAAACTGACGAAAAAAAGACAGGTATTTATAACTCTCGGAATCTTTTTATTTTTCTGGTTCGGAGGAGGATTTGTCTACTTCAGTATTTATACTCACGCGACTGATAATGCGCTTAAATTTATGGAAAGTGACAGTACAGTTAAAGTCAGTGAAAATGATACGGGATATTTTTTTGACGGACCCGGTAACGAGTCGGCGTTTATATTTTATCCAGGCGCCAAAGTTGATGAGAAAGCTTATGCAGAGCTGATGCACGGACTTGCGTCTGACGGAGTGGACTGTTTCCTGATAAGCATGCCGTTTCATATGGCGTTTATGGGAAGCGGCAAGGCAAATGACGTGATAGAAAAAGGCGGATACAAAAAGTATTATGTCGGAGGACATTCGCTTGGTGGCGCGATTTTGGGGCAGTATCTGGAAAAGAATACCGAGAAAGTAAACGGAGTTGCTTTCATAGCGGCCTACTCTACGGCACCTGTTTCGGACAGATTGTCGGTCGTGCAGATAAAAGGATCCAATGACGGTGTGATAAACTGGAATGATGTAAACAAATATGATTCCAACCTCCCGAAAAATGCCACGAAACTGACTATCGAGGGTGGAAACCACAGCCAGTTTGGTGACTACGGTTTACAGAGAGGCGACAACGAGGCAACCATATTACGCGACGAACAACTGCGTCAGACAAAAGATGCTATAGAAAAAATGATTTCTGCTTGACATATAAAAATGAATATAGTATAATCAATGACTGCTGGGGGAGCTGAAGCGTAGCGAGGCTGAGAGATTCCTGGAATCGACCCTTGGAACTTGATCCGGTTTGTACCGGCGTAAGGAAGCATCCAGATTGTTTTTTGTGCCCGGATGCTTTCCGGGTATTTTATTTTACAGAAAGGCAGGAGCGTAAAAAATGAACGCAAGTGTAGCAATTCAGGTTTTGCCGAATACGACAAATGACGATGAAGTTATACGCATAGTAGATGAGGTTATAGCTTATATAAAAAGCTTTGGACTTTCGACTTATGTGGGACCATTTGAGACGACTATTGAAGGTGATTATGATGAGCTGATGGATATAGTCAAAGGCTGTCAGAAAGTGGCTATAGATGCCGGTGGTATCGACTCGGTATCCACGTATGTGAAGATAGTTTACAAGCCGGAGGGAGATGTGCTTACAATTGAAAAAAAAGTCTCGAAGCATCACTGATTATTTAATCCCAGCGCTTACTATAATCGGGCTTCTTGCGCTCTGGCAGATAGCGCATATGGCGGGGTGGCTTCCGGAATATATGTTGCCGTCACCGCTTCAGGTTTGTCAGGCTTTTGCAGATGATTTTCCGCTCCTGATGAAGCACGCAGCAACAACTCTATATGAAGCTTTTGCGGGACTTCTGATTGCGGTTATTTTGGCGTTTGTTTTGTCGGCGGTGATGGACAGATATGAAGCCTTATACAAAGCGCTTAATCCGATACTTGTCTTGACGCAAACTATTCCGACAGTTGCTATCGCGCCTCTTCTTGTTTTGTGGATGGGGTATGAGACGGCGCCGAAGATTGCGCTTGTCGTCATCGTTGGATTTTTCCCGCTTGCGGTTAATCTGCTGAACGGTTACAGAGAGGCTGATCCCGATGCCATAAAAATGATGCGGGCGATGGGAGCGAGCAAGTGGCAGATATTTTTTCATGTAAAACTGCCGGGAAGTATGAGTCATTTTTTTGCAGGTTTATATATCGCTGTGTCGTATGCTATAGTTGGTGCAGTGATATCTGAGTGGCTTGGAGGCTTTTCGGGACTCGGGGTTTATATGACGCGTGTGAAGAAATCGTTTGCGTATGACAAGATGTTTGCGGTGATATTTTTGATTTCGTTTATCAGCTTGGTGTTGTTGAAGGTTATCAGTGTCGTGAGGGGGCGGTTTGTCACGTGGGAGCATCGCAACGCGGAATGATGAATCAAAATAGAAAGGATAAAGAAAATGAAAACTATCAAAAGAATTGTATCACTTGTGTGTGTGCTTATGCTTACTGTAACAGCAACAGCATGTGGTAACGACAAGAAGACAAATGAAGCTAATAAGGCGGCGTCAGGCGCGGCTGCTTCTGAGGAAAAAGCTGATGTCGGCGGAAAGATAACTATGGTGCTTGACTGGACACCAAACACGAATCTTACCGGTTTGTATGTGGCGCAGGAGAAGGGTTATTTTTCGGATGCAGGCCTCGAGGTGGATATTGTTCAGCCGCCGGATAGCGGTGCGACTGATATGGTTGCTTCAGGTGGAGCACAGTTTGGTATAGAGTTCCAGGACACTATGGCGGCGGCGCTTGGGACTGACAGTCCGCTTCCTATAGTAGCTGTGGCAGCAGTTTTGCAGCACAACACATCAGGTCTTGTTTCTCTGTATGAAAAGGATATAGACCGTCCGGGTAAACTTGAAGGGCATACATATGCAACTTGGGATTCACCTATAGAGCAGGCGATCCTCAAGAATGTAGTCGAGGCTGACGGTGGAGATTTCAGCAAAGTAAAAATGATTTCTACTTATGTTGAAGATATAGTTGCAGGTTTGAAAAACGACATAGACTGTGTCTGGATTTACAAAGGTTGGGACGGTGTGAAACTTGATATGGAAAACATCGACAACAACTTCATAGAATTCAGTGAAGTAAACCCGGTATTTGATTATTACAGTCCGGTTATTATTTCAAATACT
>JAIKWQ010000148.1 GCA_024684535.1 Eubacterium sp.
TGAAAAATCACACTGATATGCTGATTTTTCACACGGCTATTTGTGCCGGAGCGTCACAAATAGCCACTGATGGCAGACGAGAACTGGATGTTCTCGTCGCCACTCCGTCGCTACGCTCCGGAATGGAGATTAATTTGGGCAGATTTGTAGACATAATTCATGCAAAAAGAGATGGCGCGGAGCTCACTGATGAGCAGATACGTGAGATGGTTTCCGACTACGTGTCGGGGGAGATTCCGGATTACCAGATGTCAGCTATGCTTATGGCGATATTTTTCAGAGGGATGACTGACCGCGAGATGACTACACTTACCATAGCTATGCGCGATTCGGGTGAGAGCGTGGATCTGTCTGTATTTGACGGAATCAAAGTTGACAAGCACTCAACGGGGGGCGTCGGAGACAAGACGACACTCATTGTAGGACCGGTTGTTGCTGCCTGCGGAATTCCCGTTGCAAAAATGAGCGGCAGGGGATTGGGCTTCACAGGTGGAACGTATGACAAGCTGGAGTCTATACCGGGCTACAATGTAAACCTCTCGGAGGAGGCATTTTTCGAAGCGGTTAAAAAATGCGGTATCAGTCTGGCCGGACAGTCAGGCGATCTGGCGCCCGCTGACAAGATGATATATGCACTTCGCGACGTGACCGGAACGGTAGAAAGTATACCTCTGATTGCTTCATCGATTATGAGTAAAAAGCTTGCTGCGGGAGCGGACAAAATTGTTCTTGATGTGACTGTCGGAAACGGTGCATTTATGAAAGATATCGAGACAGCAACCGAGCTTGCAAAAAGGATGGTTGCTATCGGAAACGGTGCAGGCAGAGAGACTGTGGCGATGATTACAGATATGAATGAGCCGTTGGGGGTTGCTATCGGAAACAGTATCGAAGTTATCGAGGCAGTTGATGTGCTTCGAGGAGGCGGACCGGAGGATCTGAAGGAGGTCTGCTTTGCGCTCGCAGGTATGATGATCAGTCTCGGCAGCGGTGAGGGAAGTGCTTCCGCTGACCTGAAAAATAAGCTGTCATACGAGGAAGGAATCGAGCTTGCAAAGAAAAAAATAAGTGACGGTTCTGCGTATGAAAAATTTCTCGAACTGGTAAAAAATCAGGGCGGCGATGTATCATTTATCGAAGATACTTCACAGTTTGAAAAAGCGCCATACAGTGAAGAACTTAAGTCAAAAGAATCAGGTTTTATCACTCACATAGATACTGAGGGCTTCGGAATCGGCGCCGGGATGCTCGGTGCAGGACGCGCAAAAAAAGAAGATGAAATTGATTACGCTGCGGGCATTTTTATGAAGAAAAAAATTGGCGATACAGTTGAAGCAGGCGAGACGATAGCGGAGCTTTTGGCATCGGATGTGAAGAAGCTTGCTGATGCTTTGGAGTTTTTGGCGGACAAGTTTACTGTTGGAAATGGTAAACCTGAAGAGATAAAATTGATATACGATATTATAAAATAATAGTAGGGGGATTCGGTTATGTCAAAAGTATATTTCACTGATTTCAGGGCGGATATGAGTGAAAATCTGCTTCAGAAGCTTCACCGTCTGATGAAGACGACCGGTTTCGAGGAGATAGATTTCACTGACAAATACGCTGCGATAAAAATTCATTTCGGAGAGTATGGAAACCTGGCTTTCCTGCGACCGAACTATGCGAAAGTGGTAGCCGACTATGTGAAGGAGCTTGGGGGCAAAGCGTTCCTCACAGACTGCAACACGCTTTATGTCGGTTCCAGGAAAAATGCTCTGGACCACCTCGACACCGCCTATGTGAACGGTTTTTCTCCACTTCAGACGGGATGTCACGTGATTATAGCGGACGGACTCAAAGGTACGGATGAGACGCTCGTTCCGATAAACGGCGAGTACGTCAAAGAAGCAAAGATTGGTCACGCTATCATGGATGCGGACATTTTTATATCGCTGACTCACTTCAAAGGACACGAGATGGCGGGCTTTGGCGGCGCTATCAAAAACATAGGTATGGGTTCAGGTTCGCGTGCCGGAAAAATGGAACAGCACTGCGACGGAAAGCCAAATGTTAATCCGGAAAAATGTATCGGATGCGGCGCGTGCGACAGAATTTGTGCGCATGGTGCTCCTAAAATCGAAAACAGAAAAGCAACTATCGACCACGATATATGTGTAGGTTGCGGTAGGTGTCTGGCAGTGTGTCCGAAAGATGCCATAACAGCCGGATTTGACGGATCTATAGCGAGACTTAATTATCGTATGGCAGAGTATTCACTCGCTGTGTGCAAGGACCGTCCATGCTTTCATATATCGCTTATCTGCGACGTTTCACCGAACTGTGACTGTCATGGAGAAAACGATGTGCCGATAATTCCCGACATAGGTATGCTGGCTTCTTTTGATCCGGTTGCGCTTGACCAGGCCTGCGCCGATTTGTGCAACCGTATGCCGGCAATAGATGACAGTGTGCTTGGCGAAAACATCCACGAGCATCCGGAGGAAGCCGCACATCACGATCATTTTCATATGACGCACCCTGACACCGAGTGGGAGTCATGCCTTGAGCACGCGGAGAAAATCGGACTTGGCAGCAGGGAGTACGAACTTGTGAGGATTTGACAAAATGCTAAAAGAGATTTTCAAATACATAGCAGTTTTTGCAATATCAGTTGCTATTCTATTCGGACTTATAGTTGCATCCGAGTTGATCAGCAAAGACGCGATGAAAGAAAAAATGCTCTCATCGGCTGAAAAAATGTGCGAAAATCCAATCGGTGTAGAGATGATGGATGGTGTTCCCGCGAGTAAACTCGACAGGTACGCGGATTCACTGTGGTTAAACATAGCCTGGCATTCGGACGGTGAGCATCCGTTTTCATCCGCTATGTGGTCATCCTATACTATTCTCAGAAGATCATATGATGCATACGGCGCAAATCAGGATCTGCTTGAAACAGTCAGAGATGACAGAGAAGAAAATATCGAGTATCTCAGGTACTGGCACGGCCCGGTAGCTCTTATCAGATTTTTCCACCTTTTCACAGATATTCAGGGGATGTATATCATCAACGCCGTACTTATTTTTGCGCTTTACGCAGGTCTCGTCATCCTGATGTGGAGGAAAAATCTTCTTAAAGAAGCATTGTGTCTGGTTGTAAGTGTACTTATGGCCGGAGTATTTTTCGTACCGTTTTGCTTCGAATATGTTTGGATTTTCTACATAGTTGGAATTGTTTCGATACTCACTGTTCTCTGGGGAACAAAAGGCAAATACAAAAGACTGTTTACCTTATTTTTAATCTCCGGTATAGTAACAAATTACTTTGATTTTTTGACGACTGAAATTCTCACTCTTCTCATACCGCTTCTTTTGTTGTTAGCGATACGAAGTGAAAATGAATCTGACGCCATTAAGTATTCATCTGCCAAATTATCCATAAAAGCCGCCGTTCTTTGGGGTATAGGTTACTGCGGTATGTGGATTATGAAATGGGTACTGGCTTCTATTGTTCTCGGAGAAAATGTTCTGCCTTATGTCACCGGGCACATCTCGCAGAGAGTCGGAACATCTTCCGTATCGGAAGGAAATCCGATCAAAGCTTTGGTTTCAAATATCATCACAATTTTACCTGTAAATCTTGGAGATGTGTGGGCGATATTTACGCTTGTCGGCGTTATTATATTGATATGTTTTATTATTATATACAAGAAAAAAGAAGTGAAAAAAGAATATATTATATTGTATGGAATTATAGCATTGATTCCGTACATCAGATATATTATTATGAATGACCACTCTTGTGTGTGCTATACATTTACGTACAGATCTCAGATGGCGACTGTGTTTGCTATCGGGCTTCTGACACTGGAACTGGTCAGTGAGAGGGTACCGGCGCATGGAAAAAAATAGTTTGGAATTAAGCATCGTTATGCCGTGCCTGAATGAAGAAAAAACCGTCGGACATTGCATAGACGAGGCAAAAAAATTCATAGAGAAAAAAGAAATCAACGCTGAAATAATCGTAGTCGACAACGGTTCTACCGACGACTCCGAAAAAGAGGCCGCAAAACATGGCGCAAAAGTGATACGTGAAGACAGGCCGGGATACGGACGGGCGATACGAAGGGGGTTGAAATCTGCAAGAGGAAGTGTTATAATCATATGCGATTGTGATATGACATATGACCTGTATCACCTCGAGGATATACTTGAGCCTCTGAAAAATGGTGAGTACGACGTGATGATAGGTTACAGAAAATGCTCTGAAAAGGGAGCCATACGCCTCTCGCACAGGATAGGAGCAGGAGGTCTCTCAGCGTTAGGCAGACTTAAGTATCACACAGATGTGAAGGATTTTCACTGCGGACTTCGCGGATTGACATCTGAGGCAAACAGGGAGCTTAAACTTCGGACGAAAGGTATGGAGTTTGCGACAGAGATGATAGCGAAGGCGGCCCAAAATAATTTAAATATAGGTCAGACGGAAGTATCACTGAAAAAATGCCCCTATGGGAGAGAATCCAAACTGAGAACAATTAGGGATGGATTCAGACATCTTGTTTATATACTGTTTTTTTAGAAAGGATGGATTATCATGAATAATTCAGAAAGAAAGAACAAAAGAAGGAGATTTCTTGCACTGATTCTGGCAGTAGCGCTCATTTTTGGTAATGCTTTGATTATCAATACAGCCTATGCACAGAGCAGCACAGGAAGCGATGATGGAGCAAATTTGTCTCTGTACAAGGCAGCGGGAATAACATACCATGAAATGACAACTGACCATTATGTTACACCGGTTACTCCTACTTATTATACGTTGTACTCTATCAAGGAGGTTCCAAGTGAGGGGTACTTCAAAGTAGAGACCAAGACAGAAGAAATCGAAAAAGAATTGCCGACCACTGCAACACTTGTTTTAAACAGCACAGGTTCATACACGAGAACAACAGCTATAAAATGGACGGTAAGTAGTGAGACAAACGAGAAAGTAACATTTGCGGGGAAGGTCTCACTTCCTTATGATGTGGTTAATCCAAAGGGGATAAGCTTAGATCTTGTGTACACAGCTATTCTCACCAACAAAAAACCGTTAACGAACTCTATGATTATTTTTGAGGATGATATAGAAGATGAAAAAACAGCAAATATGTTTGAACTGAAGAAAACCTATACTTATGAAGGTGCTCAGATATGTCCTGAAATTCGTCAAGTTTATTGGGATGGAGATGTTAAGGAGATTGATGGCAAAGTAAAAATTTCATTTTTTTCATCTGTATTTACAAAGGACTATACAGTAACATATGGAGAAAACAAAGATATCGGCAAAGGAACTGTTACGCTGACTCCAAATGAGGATTCAGAATTTATCGGTTCTGTAACAAGAGAGTTTGATATCGTAAAAGGAGAAAAACTTGAGGTAACATATCAGAAAAAGGATAATTATACATATTACCCTGCTGCTGACGAGGCTGATGAGCTTTCCTTCAGACCTGATATTAAAGAGACTCCGGATAGGCTCAGTTACAAAGTGACATATGACGGTAGTAAGGTGACGAGCAAGGGAAATAAAGCAAAAAACGTTGCTGAGGCAATCGCTATGATTACTAAGGATGCGGATGGTTTCATACATGTTAAGCGTGAGATACCGCATGGAGATTATAATATCACATTTACAAGTCCGAATTTCAAAGAGTCGGGAAAGTTTTGTATTCACGTTTCAGAAGAGAAAATGAAATCTGTTACCTATGTACTTAACGGTGGTAGTGTATATGCCAAGAATGAGCAGGGAAAAGAGATAGAGATAAGCAGAGATAGATTTGTGGATTATTTCAAGGAAGATAACTTGAAAAACGGTGCATACATTGTTCGCGTGGGCAATAGTTACAAAAAATATGAGTATGTGGTAAAAAAAGGGAATCAGGATCCTGATAAGGGAAAAGTATTAAAATTCAGAGGATGG
>JAIKWQ010000155.1 GCA_024684535.1 Eubacterium sp.
ACCCCGGACAACTTGATTAAAAGTCAAGTGCTCTACCACCTGAGCTAATACCCCAAAATCTCGTCGCTTTGCGCCGAGCTTTCTTCGTTTCGCCAAAGGCGAAACTCACGAATGGTTATAAATACTTATGTCACAATTGCCAGCGCGGAATGACGATGCGGAGCATCGACATACACTCACGTAAAAGCTTATGCGACTTGCTTTACATACCACAACAAGCGAGATTATACCATTTTTATGAAGTCTTGTCAAGTGATTTTCTTGGATTTATCACTTTTCTTCATCTTTCCTTATTTTTTTTGACACAAGATAGCTCATCATCACGACTCCTGTTCCCAGCATAAGCATCCAAATCCAGATGATTGGTATCGCATCATCGCCTGTTTTCGGCTGTGATGGGTCATATCCTTTCTTTACATATGTATACGTTCCATCAGGATTTCTTACAGCCTGCCAACCTTCATGTGTATCACCTGATACTTTACCGCTTCCTGAACCACCGGAATCATTTGATTTATTTGAGTCAGACGGTTTTGGCGTAGCGGTAGTCTTTGGATTAACCGATACCACTTGGGACTTCGTCAGGTATGCTATGCTGTACTTCGAGAAAAATCTCGCGTATACCCAAATTTTATTGTTCTTTGCATCCACAAAGTATGATCCGTCTTCGAACTCATCTGTCGGTTTCTCGTCAAGCTTTTTAAATGCTGAGATCTCACCGCCGTGCTCTCTCACAACTACAGGTTCGTATTTGCTCTCCAAATCACAATCAACCTCTATCTCAAGCACGCGATTTACATCAGGAATAATCTCAGGCTCGCCGTCATCTATTCTTCTTGTTACCGTCATATCTGTGTACTCTACATGCACCTTGCCTTTGTATACTACATTTGAGTACTCAGATTTAACCGATTCATTTAGTTTTTTAACAATCGATTTGTCTATATCTTTTTCATTTTCTTCTTTCACAGTAAGCTTTACTTCTATTTTCTGGCCCTGCTGCTCGTCAGTATATCCACTAAGTCCCGGAGCGCTCACTGACTTGATGAATTTTCCGTTTGACAAAACAACGTGCGTGCTGCTTGATGTAGGCGCAACCGGTGTCGGGGACGGATCAGGCTTTGATGGCTGAACCGGCGGCGAAACATTGCCTCCCTGCGCAGGCGGAAGTTGCTGTATCTTCCAGCTTCTGGTCACGTATCCCGAAGTTGCATAGTCAGATCCTGCCTTGTATTTCAATGTGAATTTATACGAACCTATCTCTGTCGCCGCAAGCACGTTATCCGGGAATAATTGCTCGTACGGATCAGCTCTGTTTACAGCTATATCAGGTGTTACCATCTCATAATCCGCGCCATTAGTAAGCTCGCTTGTTTCTTCATTTACACGATAATCAGTTGGAGTTAAAGACTGCTCTGTACCGTCGTAAATCCATTCTTTTTCAAAACCAACATACGGAATAACAATCTCTGAAGAATTATCATTATTGCCATCTTTTCTTTTTGCAACAAGATAGTATGTTGTGTACAAATCAAGATCTGTAAACTGCACCGTTCCGTATGTTGCTCCGCCTTCAACAGTCGGCTCAACATAACCTGTGATCACCTTGCCACCAAGTGTTTTCAAACCATAACTGTATTCGTCATGATGTGCGATACTTGTAATTGTAATTGTATCTTTATCAGAGGAATTATCATTCCTGTAAATCCTGTTATATCCTGCTATATCAGCCTCTTTACTCGTCTTTGTTCCGTCTGCCATTCTGGGATCTAACGTATCTACAAGAGTGCGGATATTTTTTTCAGTTTTGTATCACTCAGGATTACCCGAATTATACCCTTCATCAGATACTGTCTGCAAAACGTATGGTGTATCGTGGGTTAATCCTCTGATATTTAATATGTCTGTTTCTTCACCTGCACCAACACCCTGTATCCATCCGTTATTGTCTATGTGTATTGATACATCATTACCGTCTTTATCAAATGCTGATATACCTGTATTATCCTTTGTAAGCGGATTGCCGTTTTCATCCAGTAGCCTGTAATAAGCGTGGGAGGTCGCACTGAGAATAGTTATATTATCTGTTTCTATGTGAGGGTTGGCGTTTACTTTTTCGATGTTTTTTACCGAATCGGTAAGCAGGTTATTTAGTATTGCTGCTCCCGCAGGCTGAATTGTGCTATGGTGAAAGAAATTCACATCGCTAAATACCGTTATATATCCTTTACCCGCTTTTTGATCCGCAATAAATACAACGTCATCACTGCCATCATTTTTATTTCCCTTAACCTTTGCAACCCAAACCGCATCACCAAAAGTATTTATGTGTGCTGCCGCTATCGGAGTGGCGCCTTCTGCATTATCTACAAGAGAAGACGCTGTATTTAACACAACAGGATTTCCTGTTGCCTCATATTTGCTTTGGATTTCAAACCCTGCTCCCAATTCTGCCGCAAGAGAACTAAAACATCTGTTTCCATCAGGCGCGCAACCGGGATTCTCGCCGTTCATTACTATTCTTCCACCTTTGTTGACAAACCCCTTCAGCAGTTCCTTGTTGTCATTTACACTGATAGCGCTTCTCCACATAAGCATATACACCATTTGGACATCCGCTATATCCTCAGCAGTAATAACATTCTTTTTTACCTCTTTTACAGTCACTCCTGCACTGGCAAAAATATCAGTGACAGCCTTACTATACGTTGTGATTCCGGTAGAATCGTTCTCTGCAAGCCATAACAAAACCTTATATCCTGATTGCTGATTTCCCGGATCATCCGTAACCTCAATCACATACTCCACTCCGTCTATCAGCACCGTCAGCGTCTCTTCCGTATCAAACGCCTGCAACGCCTGAACTTTCCAAACACCGCCATCCTTAAACGCGGAAAACAGAGTGTCATCACTGACTCTCGCATCGGAAACCTCGCCCGAAAGTCCGACCTCGTCAAGAATATCCGAAAGCAGGACCTCTGTATCGCCCTCCATCACGTATTGCTTACGACCATACGTAAACTCAACCGTATAGTATGAGAATCCGTCGGTTTCAGCCGCCGCAACTTCTTTGTTCTCATACAGACCTTTTTCGGTTTCAAGCTTCTCGGCCCGCAGATCATCATCCTCATTTTTGATGTGATAGATATCCGCTTTCAGGTTGTCATTTTTCACTTCGTCTATTTCAAAAATAACCCGAACCTTGCCTTTGTCCGTATCAGGCTCAATCTCATTTCCTTCGGAGTCAATTATTTTTATATCATACGTGTACGAAGAAACAAAGTTTCTATCATCGTCTCTTTTTTCATCTACAGCTTCGTCAACCGTTGCACCCTCCTTCCTGGTAACGGTCCTCACCGAAAGTGAACAATTCGCCGGGAACACATTTTTATCAGCAATAACAGTTACCGTCACGCCTTCATTTTTCACATAACTGCTTGCGACAAATCCCGCCTCACTTTCATCAATTTTTTCGGCTTCGCCTCCCTCCTCATCGTCAGCTTCCCCAGCATCGCCCGAGTCCTGAGCAGAATCATCGTCTGCATCATTTTCTGAGGAATCATCGCTGACATCCGAACCTGAATCATCTGTTTCGTCCTGCAAATTATCACCTTCGTCGGTATCCTCATCCATACCACTTCCAACCTCAACAGCCTGGCCGGATGCCGCGCCGATTCCATGCGCAACACCGTTGTAAACTCCATCGACGCCGGATACGATAAAAGTTGCGGCAATCATAATAGCCACAACTCGCGCAAAAACCTCACGATTCCTACCGTAACCGATTCGAACCTTATGGAAAAATGTCACCAGCCTGATGTAGAAATTGATAAGAACTGACGCCAAAATGTTCAGCACAAAAATTGGATACTTAAGAACAGGGTATCTCCTGCCGTACTCGGAAGAAACCTTGATGAATGATTTTTTGACAGCCTTGATCAGAATGATTCTGGCGATAAACCTTTTTTCGTCCATCCGGTCCCCTCCTTTCCGTGAGATTTAGTTTAGGAAAACGCCCAAGAAATTGAGCGCCTTTCTACCTAATTACAATACTACAAAACCACTTACTAGCATTGTATCACGAGTTTTAGAGGATTGCAAGCACTTTTTTCGTAAAGTTTCGTAATTTTTTTCATTCCTCATAATCATACAAATATCTCTCAAAAGCATTGATGACCTGGATCCCTTCGTGGTCGGTCAGGCGCTTTTGCTTGTAGCTGTAGTTCATATGCACGTGGCCATGCGCGAACACTTTCGGGTGGTACATCTTGAAGAGTCTGTAAAAACATTTGTAGCCTCTGTGAGGTAAATCCTCAGCATCTCCAAGTCCGGCGGCCGGAGAATGCGAAACAAAAATGTCAACGCCGCCGTGAAAAAGCAGCTTAAACATCAGTCTGAAAATCCTGTGCTTCTGCTGGTTTTCCGTAAACTGAAAATCCCCCTCGAGATAGCGCATCGAGCCACCGAGACCTGCTATTTTCACACCGTTGTATTTGAATATTTTTCCGTCAATATCTATGCATCCGTCGGGCGGAGTTTCCCTATAACATCCGTCGTGATTTCCGTGCACGTAAAGTATGGGGCCTTTGAAGTATGTTGCCAAAAATGACAAATACTGCGGCGGCAGATCCCCACAAGAAATAATCATATCAATCCCTTCGAGCTTTCCGGGTTCAAAGTAATCCCACAGTCCCTTAGAAGGCTCATCGGATAAAAACAATATCCTCATCCCTTCACTCAACCTCCGAACCTTCTTCTTTGACTTTCGGTACTCCCTGAACTTCAACTATCGGTTTGGCGTCTTCTGTCAAATCTTCCATCGTCGGCATTATTCCGATGACATTGTCGGCAAACCAATCCATAGTCGCGATTTCCTCAGCTGTCAGTCTGTCTGTAGCCTTGACATAGTGCTCTCCGTCTTTTGTATATCGCATTCCAACAAACGGATCAAACTCTCCTGAACAAATCCCTTTTTTCAGAAGCTTGATAAGCCTTGTAGTCTCAGGCAAAAGCTTCTTCGAATAAATCACATCGACCATTCCGGAGGACATCCCCCACCAGTCGTTAAGCGATTCATTTTTATCGGTGTCACCCTCGCCTTTCCAGGTTCCGTCGAGGATGCTTCTCACCGTTCTTTCATAGTATACGCCCCAATCCCAAACAGGCATCGCAAGCGAATCAATCTCGTCATTGTCCGCATAATACAAACCGAATTTTCCACTGCTTGAATTCGGCTTGATGAAGTTTCTGCCGGAGATCAGACTCGGGTGCACATCCTTCAATAATTCGTCCTGTTCCGCGGAATTTAAGTGAGCCCATTTCACATAAACTTTGATATCCGGGTTGACCATTTTTGCACCCAGCGCAAATGCATTGATATTCGCAATTCCACCGTAAATCGGATAGCCCGCAATATAACCGAGTTCTTCAGTCGGAGCCAAAACTCCTGCAAGCGCTCCGATCAAAAACTTCGCCTCATATAGTCTTCCATAATAAGTCCTGATGTACCTGCTGTTTGTATGCAGTGAACAGTTCATTATTTTTAACTTCGGATAGTCAAGCGCATACTTCATACTTGTTCCGACAAGCTTCGCAGATGTGGAAAAAATAACGGTATTGCCATCTTCTATCGCCTTGTCAAAGACCTCCATTTCCTGGTCCTGCGTGTCAACATTGTAGTATGAATTTACTTCAATTTTATCACCCAAAGCTTCTTTCAAATGGTTGGCTCCGAGATCATGGCCGTACGTCCAACTCGAAGTTTCTGCCGTCATACTGTTGATAAATGCAACTTTAAGCGGGGCCGACGTCTGTGGCAAAAGCTTTTTCACAACCTGAATAGGATTTTTCGTCTCGACATCTTCATCCATGATAAGCTTAACTTCTGCTTCCTGCCAATAGAAAACAAAATCATTCCAAATCTTGTTGAGATTCTGCGCCAAAACATCTGCTGTTATATCTTTTAGGCTCTCATATCCGTAGATATTTATATACGTTAAAAATGCATCGCCGACTGATATATCAAGTTTGTCTCCGCCTTTTTTTAAAAACGCAGTGGAGAACCTAATATATGATGAATGAAACTGTTCATTTATCTCGTCGGTAAACTCGTCTTCCTCATTTTCCAAGCCTATTTTTTTCAGCAATTCTTTGAAGCTTCCAAGCCTACTGAAATTGATATAATTTATCTTTGTTTTTTCATAAAAATCGAGAAATTCATAATACAATTTATTCTCGTCAGAATCATCCGGAACAGGTATGATTCTCGTCACTGTTCCGGGCACTGAAACAGCATCACAAGCCTTGAGAACACTGACTCTTTTGTTCCCTTCCAAGACATAAAAACGGTTTAAAAATTCATATGCTTTTATGGGGTCATGTATACCCTCTTCTATGTGTGATTCATACAAGCTGCACCACTTCGCAGCGAACTCTGAATCAGCCGGAAGAAGCGGCATAAAATTCGCTGCAAATGCATTGGTTCTACCGGCTGTTTTTGTTCCAACAATCTGATTTATAGGTATATCAACAAGTCCAAGTTCTTCTTCTTTGGCAACTTTAGTATACGAAAGAATATCATCTAAAACCCAAAGATAAGGATACTTACCTTTTGAAGTTTTGCTTTTGTATTCTTTCATACCGAGCTTATATACTTTGTCATATAATTCTAAATCCATATTTTTACCACCTTTTATAATACACAAAAAATATCAATCAAATCAGTGTATCTTTATTTTTAATCGCTATTAAAACAGAAAATAACATCAAAATTATGTCAGAATCTAAAACAAGCCACCATCACATAAGCAACGGTGGCTGTTTATATATGCCCCAGGCCGGAATCGAACCAGCGACACAAGGATTTTCAGTCCTCTGCTCTACCAACTGAGCTACCAGGGCAAAATTGCGGGGGCAGGATTTGAACCTACGACCTTCGGGTTATGAGCCCGACGAGCTGCCTGACTGCTCTACCCCGCGACAATTAAAGTGGGCGGAGAAGGATTCGAACCTTCGAAAGCGTAGCTAACAGATTTACAGTCTGCCCCCTTTGGCCACTCGGGAATCCGCCCGTATATAAATTATATAAAAAAATAAAAGCCGACGATCGGACTTGAACCGATAACCTGCTGATTACAAATCAGCTGCTCTGCCGATTGAGCCACGTCGGCTTAAGTGGGGCCTACAGGGCTCGAACC
>JAIKWQ010000161.1 GCA_024684535.1 Eubacterium sp.
TGTATCAAATCCGAATACTTTACTTGCCTCATCTGTCCGTGCATTGATAAAACAGCGAGGAGCAAATATAAGTTTCGCGCTTATTACTGACAATGAACCTAATTATGTCGCAATTAATGAGTATTTTCCTGATAAAGGCTATTATAAATTTACAGCCTACTATCTTTATCGGTAGTGGGAATTAAATCAACAAATCACCCCACTCCCAAAAATTTCTCAGTCTTCCTCAATTTTCCACTCGGTTAGCTGTTCTTTTTCACTTGAATAATTTACGCCGACTTTGATAATTTTGCGACCGTTTATCTGCTCGCCTGCATATAGAGGAAGAAGATTTTCGTAAAGTCCGTATTTCACCTCTTCGTTCGGGATTCCCAAAGTGAAGCACTCAAAATCTTTTTCGTAGTTCTTGATTGTGAGATATCCCGACTGATACAACATGGGAAGTGCATTCTGAGAATCCAGCCTATAGTTTTCTATTGTTCTCCGCCCGACATCAATACCCGATTCCAAAGACTTGTAGTCAAAGTTGACATTACGCAACATTTTGATAAGGAATGTTGGCGTTCCAGTCGAGAACCAGTAACTGCCAAAAGAATTCTTAAAGAAAGCGCTCATTAGACTGAACGGATTGTAAACATCTTTTTTTGTGTCGGCAGAAAAATGATAACTATCATAATTTTTTTTAAGTTGTGCAATGCACTCAAGTTTTGTTAGAGCATTTTTTTCTGCCATATTTTCAATTTCAGGAATAAACAGCGACTCCAGTTCTTCCTGTGTAATTCCGCAAATCGAGCTGAACTTCTCATCAAGCGAAATGTCATTCAGATTGTTCAAGTCGGAGAAAATGCTCACCTTGTCAAACCTTGTTACGCCGGTGATAAACACAAATCGAATATGCTCATCCTTGCCTTTTATCACGCCGTAGAATGACTTTAGGATTTTGCGGAACGTATCTACAAGCTCTTCATTCCCGTGACTTGGGAACACCACTCCTTTATACTCCGTATCATCATCAAGGTATTTGATGAAAATATAGGAATAATTTTTGGAGGTTATTCTATGAAAAAAACAATTCTGACTTTGGCGGCAGTTTTAATGCTCCCATTCGCATTTGTTTCTTGCAGCACTGACAGCAAGGATGAAGACGTTGCCATCGCAGGCATAACCATCATGAGCGAGTCAAAAAACGTTGAGGTTGACTCAACCATAACATTAAAAGCTACGATTCTGCCTTTAAATGCAACGAATTTAGTTATGTGGGCTTCATCGGATGTAACCAAAGCAACCGTACAGGCCGCTGGAACTACGTGTATCGTAAAAGGTATTGCTGAAGGTACAGTGCAGATTATCGCTGCAAGCGGTAATATTTCTGACAGTCTTACAATACGAGTTGGAAAAAACAAGGAGAAGGCCTCCGGCATTGACTACACAAGCTACCCTCTGGATTACTCAATTCATGTAAGAAACAATACGCCTAACAAACTCGTGGCATTCAAAGGAAAACCTTCTGAAAAACAACTCATCGGCGGAATTCCAGCATCTGGCGATCACTATCTCAAAAAGGATTCGACACTTTTCAACACGACAACCGATTTCATGCTTTTTGTGGTAACAGAATCTGATTACAATCAATATTATGCTTCTTCGCCGGAAACTCTGGATGCTTCACCATTCACCGTACTTTATGCATTCTACAACACCGCAATCACAAATGAACAGATTTATGAGATTTCTGGCAAAATGGGCGGTGACTGGTCAATCCTCATGAATAACCCGACTGGATACAATGTCGAACTGAGGAATCTTGGAACAAGCGGTGAAATAATAGGATACAGCGGAGCCGGCACTTACGACAAAACTTTCCATGTCTCTAGCGGCAACTATATGATTTTCCCTGTGTTCAGAAAATATGATAAAAATCTCGGTGAGATTATATCGACATATCCAACGTATGCTTCCGGTGAGCATGAGGGCGAAGCCAAAAGTTATGAATTCTCGCTTGATGAAGAAACGAAATCCGTGGCATTCAATGTAAAAGAATGGATTAAAGGTATTCATTTCAATCCGAGTGCTACATACATCCTTATTCTAAACAGCACAAGCGATAATGGCATGAAGTTCTACAAAGGAGCCTTCGATACACCTGTTGTCACTTCAACAGGCGGAACGAACATAAATCCTGGAAAAAAACTTCTCTATGCCATCAATATGGAAAAACTCACGACAAACAAGTATCAGGAAGAAATTTCCATCGCAGGTCTTCGAGTCCAGACCAACCGAGGCGACAAAGCATATCTTGCAGGCGATGCCGATACGCAGGTCACATACAAAGCGGGTTATATGTACACCTATACCATTACAGGAAATGCAGAAAGCGGCTACACCGCAACCCCAGCTACTGTAAAGGATTCTGAGGGAAACACAGTCCTCAAAGCAGAAGAAATCGACTGGTCGGCTATTTCAGCAAATTAGCAATATGGTTCGCATGGGGATGTCTAATAAGTATATGTCATTGCCGTGCTCG
>JAIKWQ010000165.1 GCA_024684535.1 Eubacterium sp.
AGTTCCTGACATAGTCCCTGCTTGTTTTTCATTTTTTCAACAAATTTTTCATATAATACTTTTTCGTGAGCGGCATGTTGATCGATGATCAACAATTCATTTTTGTATTCAATCATCCAATAGGTTTCAAACACCTGACCAATGATTCTGAACTCCACTTCATCTGATGTTTTAAGTATGTTTTCTTCAACAAACTGATTTCTGTTTTCTTTTATTTCTTCAGATTCCGTATCTTCGAACTGTCTTACCGGAGTCGGAGTTATTTTTAATCTGTTTTGTTCGAAAGGTTGAATAGATTCTATTTTTGTTACTGATTTTGTTTCATGTGATTCAGCAGTAGTATTTTTATATACATTAGTTATTTCATCGTTTATTTTTGTTTGATTAAGCGCTGTATTTCTTTCTTGTTTTAAAGCATTAACCTGTGTTCCTCTTTCGCTTAGAGAGGATGAGTTGTCATACAGCGTCTCTTCAGGTATCAGAGTTATATTATTTAACGTATTTTTGATTGTTACATAAATCAATTCATATATTTTTCTTTCATCTGAAAACCTGACTTCCAGTTTTGTCGGGTGAACATTTACATCGATTTTATCAGGCTCGATATCAAGTGTTAATGCAGTAAACGGAAATCTGTGACTCATCAGAAAATCTCTGTAGCCGTCAAGGATTGCAGCGCTTATAATCTTACTTTTTATAAACCTGCCGTTCACAAAATAATTCATATATGTTCTGTTTCCACGCGAAAAATCAGGTTTAGCTATAAATCCCGATAGTTTGGCTCCTTCTGTTTCGCCTGAGACAGGTATAAGTGTTTTTGAAACTTCGGTTCCGAAACTATAGTAAACTGAAGTCTTCAAATCAGCATTTCCTGATGTTGACAGTTTGGTTTTTCCTTCTCCTATAAATTGCCACCTGATATCCGGGTGCGATAGAGTAAAATGAGTCATACACTCTTCTATTGCCCTGCCTTCGGTTCCTGGAGATTTCAAGAATTCTCTTCTGGCCGGTGTGTTGTAAAACAGATCACGAATAACAAAAGTAGACCCATCAGGCGCGCCTACTTCTTTTTGTTCTATTTTTTTGCCTCCATGAATAACGTATCTGCTTCCTGATATTTCATCACGAGTTTTGGTTATAAGCTCAACCCTTGATACAGCACAGACGCTTGACAGAGCTTCACCTCTGAATCCCAAGCTCGATATGGATAAAAGATCATTTTTGTTTGTGATTTTACTTGTTGCATGTCGCATAAATGCAGTGTCAATCTGATTAGACGGTATTCCTTCACCGTTATCTGTGACTCTTATGAAGTCTATGCCTCCACCTTTTATTTCAACAGTAATTGCTGTAGAACCAGCGTCGATAGAGTTTTCAACAAGCTCTTTTACGATAGAAAGCGGGCGTTCAACAACCTCACCCGCAGCAATATGATCTATAGTTTCATTGTCAAGAACGTGAATCGTTTTGCTCATAATCACCACTTTCCTTCTATTTCTTTTTGCCATTTATGAACCAAATTTATCGCATCAATAGGAGTCAGGTTTGACAAATCCGTATCTCTGATTTCACACAATATGTTGTCGGGTTGTGAATTATCTTCGAGCGCATCAAATATAGACAGCTGACGCATGCTGTTGTCACTTCCGTCGCCAAATGAATACGATGCATTGATAATATTTTTCTTCCCTGCAGATGTTTCATTTTCTGAAAAACTATCGGATATAACAGAAGCTCGCTTGATGACCTCATCAGGTACTCCTGCAAGTTTTGCGACTTCAATACCATAACTTCTGTCTGCGCCGCCGGAAACGATTTTTCTCAGAAAAATAATCTCATCGCCGTCTTCTTTTACCGCAATACAATAATTAACCACTCCGTCCAGAGAATTATCCAGTTCCGTCAGTTCGTGATAATGTGTTGCAAAGAGTGTTTTTGCGCCTATGATTGACGGCTCCGCTATATACTCTACTACAGCTTGCGCTATGCTTAATCCATCATAAGTAGAGGTGCCTCGGCCTATTTCATCAAGTATGATAAGGCTTTTTTTAGTGGCGTTTTTTAGGATATGCGCAACTTCGTTCATCTCGACCATAAAAGTTGACTGACCGCTTGCCAGGTCATCTGAAGCACCAACACGAGTAAATATTCTGTCAGCGATAGAAAGTTTTGCTTCTTTCGCAGGAACAAACGAGCCGACCTGAGCCATAAGCTGTATGAGCGCAACTTGACGCATATAAGTTGATTTTCCGGCCATATTCGGTCCGGTGATGATAGCTATGCGGTCATTTTTAGTGTCAAGATATGTGTCGTTCGGGATGAACAAATCGTTTTCTATCATCTTTTCAATTACCGGATGTCTGCCGTCTTTTATATACAGACTGCCGTCTTCAGTGATTTCCGGACGAACATATCCCTCACTTTCGGCTACATATGAAAGGGATGCAAGCATATCAAGCTTTGCAATAACTGAAGCACTTTTCAGGATTCGTTCCATATGTGATGCCACTTCATCCCTCAGTTCGCAAAATAGGGCGTATTCAAGGCTATAGAGCCTGTCCTGAGCTCCGAGAATGGTTTCTTCGAGTTCATTTAGCTTTTCGGTCGAGTATCTTTCAGCGTTTACGAGCGTTTGTTTTCTGATCCAGTCTTTCGGGACCTGGTCGATATTCGATTTTGTCACCTCCAGGTAGTATCCGAATACTTTGTTGTATTTTATACGCAGGTTTTTAATTCCTGTGTTTTCTTTTTCCTCTGCTTCAAGCTCGGCTATCCAATCCTTGCCTTTTGTTTTTGCCTGCCTGAGTTTATCAACCTCTTTGTTGAAACCGAGCTTGATGATGTCTCCTTCTCTGACAGTAAGCGGTGGTTCTTCATTTATACAGTCAAGGATTTTTGTTGATATGTCCTCGAGAGAATCAAGTTCTTTTGATAAATCATTAATAAGCGGTGAAGAAAAGTCTCCGCACAGTTGTTTGATTGCAGGAATAATAGCCAAAGAATTGCCGAGACTCAGCATATCTCTTGGATT
>JAIKWQ010000163.1 GCA_024684535.1 Eubacterium sp.
AGCCATAGATCCTGCAAATGCAGAGGAATACAAGAGCAACCTTGCAGATTATCTTTCAAAGCTTGATACGCTTGACGGTAAGTTCACTTCCCTGACAGGTTCAGCATCGAACAAGACACTTGTTTTCGGTGACAGATTCCCATTTCGTTACTTTGTTGACGATTACGGTCTCGATTATTTTGCGGCATTCATCGGCTGCTCTGCTGAATCGGAGGCAAGCTTTGAAACTATTACATTCCTTGTAAACAAGGTTGATGAGCTTAACTGCGATACTATCTTTACAATCGAAAATTCCGATAAAAAGATAGCTGAAACTATTATCAAAAACTCGAAAAACGGCGGACAAAAAATTGCCGAACTTAATTCTCTCCAGTCTGTTTCAAATGATGATATAAACAATGGCGTTACTTATCTTTCAATTATGGAGGAAAACTATAAAGTACTGTCAGACTATTTTAAGAGGTAAGAAAAATGAAAAAAAAGATACCCATTGTTATAATAACAGGCTATTTAGGTTCAGGAAAAACAACTCTTATGCAAAATCTCCCGAAGGACGAGAAGAGAAAAACAGCCCTTATTGTAAATGATATGGGCAGCATCAATATTGATGCTGCTCTGCTTAATAAAAACCGTGACCGGGTGGCATCAGTGGAAATGGTGGAACTGCAAAACGGTTGTATATGCTGCACACTGCGAGATGAATTTATAGCCGAGATAGAACGCATTTCAAAATTGCCGGATATAGAAGCAGTTTTTGTGGAGGCATCGGGAATAAGTGAACCATCGGCTATTGCAGGTTCATTCATCGACTATCAGGATGACTTCCCCGATACAAATGTTTATTTAAGCTCGGTTGTCACTGTTGTGGATTCTGACAGGATATACCGTGAGTTTTTGGAGGAATTGAAGCCTGAAAATGACGTTGAGGATGGGGATATAATCAACCTAATAATGGATCAGATCGAGTTTTGCAATTTAGTGATACTCAATAAGACAGATCTGCTCACAAAGGAACAGCTTGACAAGGTGACCACAGCTATCCGTGACATTCAGTCTGAAGCGGAGATTATCCCTTGTGTAAACAGCAAGATTCCCACCGATAAAATACTTGACTGCGATGAATTTGATTACGATAAGATCCTTGCATCATCATCTATACAGAGAGCTCTCAACAGCAACGAGCCGGATGATAAGGAAGCCTGCATGGACGAATATGGCATAACCTCATTTGTTTACGAGGAATGCCGCCCATTTGACCGTGACAAATTCATGGAGCTTGTGGACGACTATCCGAAGGAGCTTATACGCACAAAGGGCTATGTGTGGTTTTCAGATGATGATGTACATATCCAGCTTTTTGAACAGGCAGGAAGAAATGCAAGTGTTACGGAGATGTCCGAGTGGATGGCTGCCACTCCAAAGGAAGAGCTTGACAGGATACTGGATGACTTCCCGGAAATACAAGATGACTGGGATGATAAATATGGTGACAGGATAAATCAACTCGTATTTATCGGTAAAGACTATACTAAATCGGATATTTTAAAACGACTGGAATGCTGCCATGCAGAATAATGAATATAACACTGTCATTCCCGTATATCTGTTTTTGGGATTTTTAGGGGCAGGTAAAACACGATTTATACAGAAGACGCTCCAAAGTGGTGAGATAAGTGAAAGGAAAAATATACTGCTTATACTCTTCGAGGAAGGTACAGAGGAGTATGACTTTAGCAGGATAAAAAACGCTAATGTTTCATTGGCGGTATTTGAGGACAAAGAGGAGCTCTCTGCCCATGCTCTTTTAGAGCTTGCTGTTAAAAGCAATGCCGGGCTTGTTATTATAGAGTATAACGGTGTCCTGCACACTTCTGACCTTATGGTTAATATGCCAAAAAACTGGCAGTTGGCGCAATGTATTTTCATTGCTGATGCCTCATCATTTATCATGTACAGTAAATCCTTTTGGGGAATTACATCGGATAAGCTGAATTTATGTGAACTTGTTTTGTTCAACAGATATGAGGACAGTTTAAGTATGGAAGAACTTCACAAAACTGTCAGAAGCGTAAACAGACGTGCTGATATAATATATGAGTACGACGACGGACGGTTTACGGTAGACGATATACAAGACCCGCTACCGTTTAATAAAAATGATGAGCATATCATAATAAGAAACAACGATTATGCTGTGTGGTACAGTGATATAATGGCTTACCCGAAAAGCTATGATGGTAAATTGGTAACATTTAATGCTGTTATCCATGCTGATGAAAGATTGCCCGAAAATGTATTTTCTGTCGGAAGATATGTCATGACCTGCTGTGTTCAGGATATGACATTCTGTCGTTTTATTGCCTTTTTTAACAGGTATTTTGAAGCTGAGGATAACGACTGGGCAGGTATTACCGCTGCTATATGCATCAAACACAGCGAAGAGTTTGATATGGATATACCTCTGCTTTATATACGGGATATTTACTACAGTGAGCCTCCCGAAAATATGATAGCGGAATTTTAAAATGAAAGAGGATAAAATGATAAAGGTAACGATTTTTTCAGGATTTTTGGGAGCAGGTAAAACTACCTTGATAAGAAAACTGCTAAGCGAAGTTTACAACAGCGAACGTGTCGTACTGATAGAAAATGAATTTGGCACAGTAAGTATTGACAGCGAGTTCCTGCGCAGTACGAACGTTGAGATAAGAGATATAAGCTCGGGCTGTATTTGCTGTAGTCTTGTGGGTGATTTCAAAGATGCGATCATAGAAATAGCCGAAAAGTATTCACCCGACAGAATATTGATAGAACCATCGGGAGTAGCAAAATTAAGCGATGTCATAAACAGCATCAAAGACCTGAGAGAAAGTATCTGTTTGGATGGAACTCTTACCATAGTCGATGGTAAGAAATACGACCTATATATAAAGAATTATAAGGAATTCTATGTAGATCAGATAGCAAATGCAGATTGTGTAATGTTAAGTCATACAGATGAATGCAATGAAGAAAAGGTGAATGATCTGACGCACAAGATACGGAAATTAAACGAGCACGCTTCGCTGATAACCACCCCCATCGCCTTGCTCTCGGGTCAGCAGATAACCGATGCCCTGAGTGAAAACATCATTCCGAAAGCACATTTGGCTAATCATACCGGGCATGATGATGGACATGACTGTTGTGAGCATAAAAATGAACACGAGCATCATCATGAACACATACATGAACATCACCATCATGGTCACGCTCATGCAGATGATAAGTTCAGTTCCTGGGGGGCGGAAACTCCGAAAAGTTATGGTACGGAACAGTTGAATAATATTCTAAACTCCCTTAATGACCAGAACAAATTCGGTGTTGTACTTCGTGCAAAAGGTTTCGTCAGTGGACAAGAAGGCAAATGGATATATTTTGATTATACTCCGGATATTATTGACATTCGTTTCGGTGAGCCATGCATTATTGGGAAAATAAGCGTTATTGGTTCTGATATTGACAAAGCTGCTTTGGAAGAAGCATTTTATTTAAAATGATTGTAACTGTTCAGTCCTGAGGAGAATTCCACAAAGTTGAAAGCAAAAGTTTATTACTGAAAAACTGTGATTCTGTCAATTTACAGACACCGTGAAAAGTGCTATAATCAAATAAAAAACGGTGGTGAAACAGGATGACAGTGATAGAAAAGCTTATGGCAACCGTCAGAGCACAACAAAATACGATCAATGTTTTTGACCGTCAAATTGGAAGAAACCAATGCCAAGCTTGAAAAAGCGAATGCCAAGATAGCAGAATTGGAAGAGCAACTTCATAAGGACAGCCATAACAGCAGCAAACCACCGTCC
>JAIKWQ010000027.1 GCA_024684535.1 Eubacterium sp.
CGTGTCCGTTTACGTAGGCGTTTACTATATTTTTGCACTTTTGCTCTGCATCGCAAAACGTCGCAGAATTACTAAAAATATCGTAAACTACGCAGTTGGTTTCTCGAAAGCCACAAAAAAGTTGGCTGATGCTATGGAAATTCCTCTGTGTATCATTTCGAAGGATTTGTCTTGTCTCTGGTGCAACAATAAGTTTGAGAACACTTTTACCTCTGTATCAGACAAGGATTTTTCCATAACGGAAGCAGTACCGGAAATTGATGAGAAAGCACTTCCGACTCAGGACGATCCTGTTAAACACGTTCATTTCGAAGCCGGAGATGTCTCTTTTCACGCTTTGATCAAATATTTGAACGTCGCAGACAGCGAAAACAAAAAAAAGAAAAACAATACGAAAAATAACAATAACTTAACATCTGCAAAAACTGACGATATCCTGTATATCATATACATGTACGATGAAACGGAAATCCTCAGGGTTCAAAAAGAGAACTTCGACCAGCGATTAGACGTCGGACTTCTGTATATAGATAACTACGAGGAGAGTATCGAAAATGCCGATGATGTACGAAAAGCATTGCTTGTAGCGCTTGTTGACAGAAACATCAACAAATATATGCTCGATCGCGATGCCATCATACGAAAGCTCGAAAAGGATAAGTACATTTTTTTAATTCAGCACAAATATCTCGCTCAGATGCAGGCCGACAAATTCTCACTGCTTGATGATGTCAAGGCTGTGAATGCGTCAAATTCAGACGAGACAAACATAACTATCTCCATAGGTATCGGTTCGCAGGTTGATACATTCCGAAAAAGGCAGGAATACGCCAGAAGCGCTATCGACCTCGCTCTCGGACGCGGCGGTGACCAGGTTGTCATCAAAACAAAAGACAACACTCTCTACTATGGAGGAAAGAGCGTCGAGCAGGAGAAAAATACCCGCGTAAAAGCCAGAGTAAAAGCACACGCACTGAGAGATTCCATAGAACTTGCAGACCGCGTAATCATAATGGGACACCATATGCCGGATGTTGACGTGCTCGGAAGCGCGCTCGGTGTCTACAGGATTGCTACGGATCTCGGAAAGAAAGCCAGGATAGTTGTAGGCTCCGTATCCTCAGCGCTTGAACCTCTGATTGAGCTCTTCAAGACTAACAAAGATTATCCTGACGACCTGTTTGTAGGCCCTAACCAAGCTGAAGAATTCGTAGGCGACGGTGCAGGAGTCCTTTTGGTAATTGTTGACGTAAACAGACCGTCCAGAACAGATGCGCCGGCGCTTATCGAAAAGGCAGCAACTGTCGTCGTCATCGACCACCACAGGCAAACAGACGAGGTAATCAAAAATGCAACTCTTTCATATATAGAGCCGTTTGCTTCGTCAGCCAGCGAAATGGTTGCCGAAATCGTTCAATATTCAGGCGATGAAGTCAGACTGCGTACACCTGAGGCTGACGCCCTGTATTCCGGAATCATGGTCGATACAAACAACTTCATGAACAAGCCCGGAGTCAGAACTTTCGAGGCCGTTGCATTTTTGCGTAGATGCGGTGCAGAAATCATGCGTATCAGAAAAATGTTCAGAACGGATATACGAGAGTACAAAATTCAAGCCGAAGCAGTTCGTAATATGCACCTTTTTATGGATTCATACGCAATCGCTCCTTGCCATATAGAAGGCTTCCCGGACCCGACAATCATCGGCTCGAAGCTTGCCAATACATTTTTGGATATCAAGGGCGTCAAGGCATCATTTGTGCTTACGGCGTACGACAAAAAGGTGTTTATCAGCGCAAGATCAATCGATGAGCTCAATGTACAGATCGTAATGGAAAGGCTTGGCGGAGGCGGTCATATCAATATGGCGGGCGCGCAGCTTACTGACTGCACACTTGAAGAAGGCGCCCAAAGGATAAAAGATGTACTTCTTGAAATGAAAAAGGAGGGTGAGATAGATTGAAAGTAATACTTTTTGAAGATGTCAAATCACTTGGAAAAAAAGATGAAATCGTCGATGTAAGCGACGGATATGCAAAAAACTTCATTCTGAAGAAAAAGCTCGGAGCAGAGGCTACACCGAAAGCTCTGAACGACTTGAAACTGAAAAAACAGAATGAAGAAAAAGTTGCTGCGGAAAAACTCGAGGAAGCAAAAGAGTTCGCGGCAAAAATAGCAGAGAGCTCGGTTGAAGTTCATATCAAAGCCGGTGCGGACGGAAAAGCTTTCGGAGCAGTATCCTCCAAAGAAATTCAGGTCGCTGCGAAAGAACAGCTCGGCTTCGATATAGACAAGAAAAAAATGGTTTTGAAAGACCATATCAAAAGTCTCGGAACATATATGGTTCCGATCAAGCTTCACCCGAAAGTTACTGCAGAACTGAAAGTAATCGTTAAAGACAAGGGATAAAAATAAGGGAATCAGATATGGAAGAAGAAGCAATTTCACGCAGAATGATGCCTCAGAACATAGAAGCCGAGCAATCAGTGGTCGGTTCTATGCTTCTGGACGCTGAAGCTGTAGCTATAGCCTGCGATGCGCTCACGGCCGAAGATTTCTATGACAGACGCTGTCGGCTTATTTTTTCTGCGCTCGCAGATATGTACAGAGACGGAAAAGATAATGACCTGATAACTCTTTCGGAAAAGCTGAAAGAAGACGGCGCGCCTGAGGAAATCAGAGGCATCGAAAGCCTAAAGAGTATCTTGAGCGTGGTTCCGACATCGGCGAATATAAAACAGTACGTGAGAATCGTCAGAGACAAGTCATTTGCGCGAAAGGTTATCCGCACCTCAGAAGAGGTTGTAAATCGCGGATATACGGACACAGGCGAGGCTTCATCTCTCATCGAGAGCGCTGAGAGCGAGATTTTCCGCCTGTCTCAGTTGTATAATTCTGAAAAAGCTGAGCAAAACGACATCAAAAAAATAATGATAGATACCGTCAAAAGTATCGAGTCAGCCGCAGCAGCGGGCGGTAGCGTGACAGGTATCCCGACCGGGTTCTACGACCTTGACTATCGTATAGCCGGCCTGCAGCCGTCAGACCTCAT
The DNA here is from genome assembly GCA_024684535.1 of Eubacterium sp. GTDB lineage: Bacteria > Bacillota > Clostridia > Lachnospirales > Lachnospiraceae > Eubacterium_F. The sequence goes on from JAIKWQ010000027.1 coordinate 3,053, forward strand.
ACTTATAGCGGCCAGACCGTCTATGGGAAAAACCGCTTTCGCGCTGAATATCGCAGAGTACGCGGCACTCAAGAAAAATATCCCGACGGCCATTTTTTCACTCGAGATGTCAGCAGAGCTCCTGGCCAAAAGACTTTTGTCTATGAACTCACACGTTGATTCGCAGAAGATCAGGACCGGGCAGCTCAGCATAGATGAATGGGGAAAACTTGCGGAAAGCGCTTCTCTTTTTGCAAATTCAAAACTCTATATCGACGATACAGGCGGAATCAACCTGACGCAGTTCCGTACCAAATGCAGAAAACTGAAAGCACAGTTTGGCGTTCAGCTGATATTCATCGACTACCTGCAGCTGATGAGCGGAGATGACGGAGGTGCGAGAATCAATTCAAGGCAGGAGGAAATCTCCAGAATTTCACGCGGACTCAAATCCATAGCTCGTGAGATAAACTGTCCTATCGTTGCACTGTCACAGCTTTCTCGTGCGGTTGAATCAAGAACGGACAAACGCCCGATGCTCTCAGACCTTCGAGAATCAGGAGCTATAGAGCAGGATGCCGATGTGGTTATGTTCCTCTACAGAGACGACTACTACAAAGAAGACTCCGATGACAAAGGCATCACCGAAATAATCATCGGAAAACAGCGTAACGGCCCGACTTGTACAGTTAAGCTCAGATGGCTTTCCAATCTCACGAAGTTCGCCAACCTCGAGCACAGAAAAGACTAGAAAAATATACAAAAAGCACTTGCATATTTACCCGATATGTGATAATATATGTTTTGCTGTGGCGACTTAGCCAAGTGGTAAGGCATGGGACTGCAACGCCCTGATCGCCGGTTCAAATCCGGCAGTCGCCTCGAAAAAGCCACCCTTACGAGGGTGGTTTTTTTACTCATAGACACTTATTCATTTTTTTGTGGAAAAACCTCTTTCGATGTGTTATCATTGTGAATGGAAGTTTTGAATTACAATCACAAAAACATAAAAGGACTACGAAAAATGATATATAACAACATTCTTGAAGCAGTCGGGAACACGCCGATGATCAAATTAAACAGACTTACAGATGATTCAAGTGCCGAAATCCTTGTAAAATTCGAGGGAGTAAACATTGGTGGTTCAATCAAAACCAGAACTGCGTTGAATATGATTGAGGAAGCGGAGAAAAATGGCGAGATTTCTCCGGACAGAACAACTATCGTCGAGCCTACCAGCGGAAATCAGGGGATAGGTTTGGCTTTAGTAGGCGCTGTGAAAGGCTACAAAACTATCATCATAATGCCTGATTCGGTGAGCGAGGAGCGCGCGAAGCTTGTTCGTCACTACGGTGCAAAAGTCAAGCTGATACACGACACAGGAGATATCGGAAAAGCAATCGAAGAATGCCTGCAGCTCGCGCTTCGTATGCGTGATGAAAGCGAAAACGTCTATGTTCCGCAGCAGTTTGACAATCCGAACAACACTCTTGCGCACAAGCATAATACCGCGCTCGAGATACTTGATCAGGTGCAGGGACCTATACATGGATTTTGCAGCGGAATCGGCACCGGTGGTACGCTTACCGGCATAGGTGAGACTCTGAGAGATAAATATCCCGACATAGAAATCTGGGCGATAGAGCCCGAAAAAGCGGCAATCCTTGCGGGTGGAACCATCGGAACGCATATGCAGATGGGAATCGGAGACGGAATAATACCATCAATTTTAAATCGGGAGATATATGATGAGATATGTGTGATAACTGATGAAGAAGCTATAAAAACATCAAAAATGCTCGCTTCGCAGGAGGGAATCCTCTGTGGCATATCCTCAGGAACCAACGTTGCAGCAGCTCTTCGACTTGCCAAAAAACTTGGTCCGGGAAAGAGAGTTGTTACCATACTGCCTGATACAGCGGAGAGATATTATTCCACTCCATTGTTCTCGGAGTAGAAAACAGCTATCACTTCGTCTTTTTATCAATAAAATTCGAATGAAACTTCGAATAAACAATCTTTTGGCTGGTGTACAGTCCCGAATACCCTGAAAAAGTGTATGCTATCGCAATCGCTATCAAAAAATACAAACTTGCATTGAAGCCGAAAAGCTCGATGCATATGAGAAGCGAAGTCACAGGACAGTTCGTCACGCCACAGAAAACCGCTCCCATACCTATCGCAGCACACATATCCGGCTCAAAACTGATAAGTGTTCCATACAGACTTCCAAGCGACGCGCCTATGAAAAATGAGGGCACGATCTCGCCACCTTTGTAGCCTGCTATGATAGAGAGCACCGTAAACGCAATCTTGATGATAAATCCAAACGGATACGGATGCCCTGCCACACACTGGCTGATGTAATCTGCGCCTGCGCCGTTGTAAGTCTGATCTCCGACAGCAAAAGTCAGCACAAGTACAATCGTACCTAAAACAGCGGCACGTATATACCTGTTCTTAAGTATTTTTTTAGCAAACTTCTCACCATGTCTTAACGCCATACAAAACAGTATAGACACAATCGCACAAACAAAGGCAAGCCCCGCCACCTTCAGCGCAGATATTCCTTCAAATCCCGGTATTTTTCCTATATCATAAAACGGCGAAAAAACTCCCAGATACCTGGCCACACCCCTGGCAACATAAGCCGACAAAACGCAGGGCAGAAGCGCCGAATAGTGCATTATTCCGACGCTCACAACTTCGAGCGAGAAAAATGCCGCGGCCATCGGTGTACCGAAAAGCGCAGAGAACATAGCTGACATACCAATCATTGTCAGCGTCTTTTTTTCTTCTTTTGAAAGTGAAAAAAACCTTCCCATATAGTTTCCGACGGAACCGCCAATCTGCAGCGCAGCCCCCTCACGTCCTACAGACGCTCCGACAAAATGGGAAAAGATAGTGGAAACAAAAATAAGCAAAGACATCCTGAACGGGACATCTTTATCTGATTGAATCGACGCCAGAACCAAATTGGTTCCTTTGTCATTGTCATCGTGTAAAACATGATACAAAAGAAGTATCAGAACAGCCCCGACAGGAAGCAACAAAACTACATACCAATGAGACAACCTGAATTCGGTTGCTAACGTGATTGCATGGTAAAAAACGGCACCCAAACCTCCGAGTACCGTTCCCATAAAAAGAGCGGAGACGACAGCTCTTGCTATCGTCGCCACACGCTCTTTCATATGATCTGCTTTGTGTTTCAGTAGTTTATTCGTCTGCTCCTTCATCGGATATCACTTCTTCCTCTATAGCAGCCTCATCTTCATCAAGCTCCTCATCCAGAAGCTCTTCATCGTCCTCATCGTAGCCTTCGAAGTTCTCATCTTCGTATTCTTCTTCCTCATCCTGAGTAGCTCCGATACTGTTTTTACCATGACCTGAAACCTTTCCGGTGAGAGAAGACAGATCAAGCTCTTCCTCTCTGAGTTCCGGCGGATCAAGGCTGTCAACCAAATCACTGTATATCTCGATGTTACGATATCTCTTCATACCGGTTCCTGCAGGTATCAGTTTACCGATAATTACGTTTTCTTTCAGACCAACCAGCGGATCGATCTTTCCTTTGATTGCAGCTTCAGTAAGAACCTTGGTTGTCTCCTGGAATGATGCTGCTGACAGGAAGGAGTTTGTTGCAAGTGATGCCTTTGTGATACCGAGAATAATCTGGGTACCTGAAGGCGGTGTAAGTCCTTCCTTCTCAAGTCTTTTAACTTCATCCTCGAACTCAAGAGCATCAACTCTGTCGCCCGGAAGGAATTTGGAATCTCCGTTCTCGTCAACGTGAATCTTCTTGAGCATCTGACGAACGATAACCTCGATATGTTTGTCGTTGATCTCAACACCCTGAAGTCTGTATACACGCTGAACCTCACGAAGCATATAATCCTGAACTGCACGAACGCCCTTGATTTTCAAGATATCATGCGGATTGATACTACCTTCGGTAAGCTCATCACCGGCTTCTATCTCCTGACCGTCCTCAACCTTCAGTCTTGAACCGTAAGGAATCAGATAAGCCTTGCTCTTTCCTTCATCGTTAGTGATGATAACTTCTTTTTTCTTGTTCTCGCGAACTTCAACCTGTCCACCGAACTCTGCGATGATAGCAAGTCCCTTCGGTTTACGGGCCTCGAAAAGCTCCTCGACACGCGGAAGACCCTGTGTGATATCATCACCGGCCACACCACCTGTATGGAAGGTTCTCATGGTAAGCTGTGTACCCGGCTCACCGATTGACTGAGCTGCGATGATACCTACAGCCTCACCAACCTGAACAGGCTCTTTTGTTGCCATGTTGGCACCATAACACTTAGCACAGATACCAACGTGTGATTTACAGGTAAGGATCGTACGAATCTTGATCTTCGCCTTCGGTCCTGCTTCCTGAACAGCTTTTGTTGCAACTATTCTTGCTGCGCGTTTCGGTGTGATCATATGATTCTTCTTCACGATCACATCACCGTTGTCGTCGCAGATTGTTTCGCACGCATATCTTCCGGTGATACGCTCTTCGAGTGATTCGATAGGCTCATCACCATCTGTAAATGCAGATATTTCCATACCCGGTATATCCTCATCCGGACGGCTCTGCTGACAATCAGTCTCTCTGATGATAAGCTCCTGAGATACATCAACAAGACGTCTGGTCAGGTAACCCGAATCGGCTGTACGAAGCGCTGTATCGGAAAGACCTTTACGAGCTCCATGCGCCGAGATGAAGTACTCGAGTACGTCGAGACCTTCTCGGAAGTTTGACTTGATAGGAAGCTCGATAGTACGTCCTGTCGTATCCGCCATAAGTCCACGCATACCTGCAAGCTGTTTGATCTGCTTGTCAGAACCACGGGCTCCTGAATCAGCCATCATATGGATATTGTTGTATCTGTCAAGTCCGCTCAGAAGAGCATCTGTGATCTCAAAATCGGCATCTTCCCATTTTTTGATAACAGATCTGTATCTCTCCTCTTCAGTGAGAAGTCCTCGTTTGTACATCTGCGCGATGTTTTCAACAGTTTCCTCGGCATCACGGATGATATCTTTTTTCGCTTCCGGAACGACCATATCCGAAATAGATACCGTCATAGCAGCCTTGGTTGAGTAATTGTAACCGAGTGCTTTGATAGCATCAAGTGTCTCAGCTGTCTTTGTTGCACCCTCGTTATTGATACATTTCTCAAGGATCTGTTTGAGCTCTTTACGACCTACATGGAAATCAACCTCAAGCTTGAGGAAGTTGTCCGGATCGCTTCTGTCAACAAATCCGAGATCCTGACTAAGTATCTCGTTAAAAATGAACCTTCCGAGAGTAGACTCTATCACACGAGACTGCATCTCGCCGCTTTCATCCTCTCCGAAACGACGGATCTTGATGCGTGCATGAAGCGTGATCTCGTGGTTTTCGTAGGCTATTATAGCCTCGTTCATATCTTTGAAGAATTTTCCTTCGCCCAGCTCCGGCTTCTCATCACCGACACCTGTTCCTCTCTCCTGTGTCAGATAGTAGATACCAAGGACCATATCCTGCGAAGGAACGGCTACAGCACCACCGTCAGACGGCTTAAGGAGGTTGTTTGGTGAAAGCAGAAGGAATCTGCACTCAGACTGTGCCTCTACCGAAAGAGGAAGGTGCACTGCCATCTGGTCTCCGTCGAAGTCCGCGTTAAACGCTGTACAGACGTGCGGATGAAGCTTGATAGCTTTTCCTTCTACAAGTGTAGGCTCAAATGCCTGGATACCGAGACGGTGAAGTGTAGGAGCACGGTTAAGCATAACAGGATGCTCTCTGATGACCTTCTCAAGTACATCCCAAACCTCATCATCCAGCTTTTCGACCATTTTTTTGGCACTCTTTATGTTTTGCGCCGGTCCGTTTTCTACAAGCTCTTTCATAACGAAAGGCTTGAAAAGCTCTATTGCCATCTCTTTTGGGAGACCGCACTGATATATCTTTAATTCAGGTCCTACGACGATAACAGAACGTCCCGAGTAATCAACACGCTTTCCGAGAAGATTCTGACGGAAACGACCCTGTTTTCCTTTGAGCATATCCGAAAGGGATTTGAGTGCTCTGTTTCCCGGGCCTGTAACCGGACGGCCTCTACGACCGTTATCTATAAGGGCATCAACTGCCTCCTGAAGCATTCTTTTCTCGTTGCGCACGATGATGTCAGGCGCTCCGAGCTCAAGCATTCTTTTGAGACGGTTGTTTCTGTTGATGATCCTTCTGTAAAGATCGTTCATATCAGATGTTGCGAAACGACCACCGTCAAGCTGTACCATAGGACGAAGATCCGGCGGAATTACCGGGATCACGGTAAGGATCATCCACTCAGGACGGTTACCGGACTCGCGGAACGCCTCTACAACCTCAAGTCTTTTTATGATACGGGCACGCTTCTGTCCCGTAGAGTTAGTAAGCTCCTCTGTAAGCTCTTCGGAAAGCTGCTCAAGGTCGATGTTCTGGAGAAGCTCCTGAACTGCCTGTGCACCCATTCCTACACGGAACATATCTCCGTACTGCTCTCTTGCCTGCTGATACTCAGTCTCGCTAAGCACATCCCTCTCCTGAATCTCAGGAACATCCGACTCAAGAACGATATACGCTGCAAAATACAGTACTCTCTCAAGTACCTTCGGCGAGATATCAAGCATCAATCCCATACGGCTCGGTATTCCTTTGAAATACCAAATATGAGATACGGGAGCCGCGAGCTCGATATGTCCCATACGCTCACGACGAACGCTTGACTTCGTAACCTCTACGCCACATTTATCACAGATCTTTCCCTTATAACGAATCTTTTTGTACTTTCCGCAGTGGCACTCCCAGTCCTTACTTGGTCCGAAAATCCTCTCGCAAAAAAGTCCATCCCTCTCGGGTTTAAGTGTACGATAATTGATCGTCTCAGGCTTGAGAACCTCACCGCGAGACCACTCTCTGATCTTCTCGGGAGACGCGAGCATGATTTTGATCTTATCATAGGTAATATTTGTCTCTTCTTTTTCACCGAGCCTTGGCATATACTAACCTTCCTTTCAGGTTTTTGTAAAAAACCAATATAAACAACATTCTATTCTTACGAAAAATGTCCCGATAGCACTTAACCGATAATGATATTATCTGAAGGTAAGTCCGCATCCAGACCACCGATGTCTGTCTCGCGGTAACCGGCGTTTTCGAATGACTCATCTCTGCCGGTGTAGTTCATATCTTCATTCATATATTCTCTGGCGTCAAGGTTTACTGCCTCAGTATCCTCTGTCATCTGGACTTCCTGTCCGTACTCGTCAAGCACGGTCACATCCAATGCAAGTGACTGAAGCTCTTTTATCAATACCTTGAACGACTCAGGTATACCCGGTTCAGCTACATTGTCTCCTTTGATGATTGCCTCGTAGGTCTTCACACGACCGACAACATCATCGGACTTGACAGTAAGTATCTCCTGAAGAGTATAGGCTGCACCATACGCCTCGAGAGCCCAAACCTCCATCTCTCCGAAACGCTGACCACCAAACTGAGCTTTTCCTCCGAGTGGCTGCTGCGTAACAAGAGAATACGGTCCGGTTGAACGAGCGTGGATCTTGTCGTCAACAAGGTGGTGAAGCTTGAGGTAATGCATGAATCCTATCGTTACCTCACCGTCGAAGTATTCTCCGGTTCTTCCGTCCCTAAGCTGTACTTTTCCGTCTTCTTTTATGCGAACACCCTTCCATTCCGCTCTGTGATCCTTGTTCTCAATCAGATAAGCCATCACATCCGGATGAAGAATGTCTTTGTATTTTGCTTCAAACTCGTTGATGTCATCAATGTTTGCATAGTCATCAGCAAGCTTGAGCGTATCCATGATATCAACCTCGTTCGCTCCGTCAAATACCGGTGTTGAAACATTGAAGCCAAGCACCTTGGATGCGAGTGAGAGGTGTATCTCGAGCACCTGTCCGATATTCATTCGGGAAGGCACACCGAGCGGGTTCAAAACGATATCAAGCGGTCTTCCGTTTGGCAGATACGGCATATCCTCTACCGGAAGTACACGGGAAACGACACCCTTGTTTCCGTGACGACCCGCCATCTTGTCTCCAACCTGGATCTTTCTCTTTTGCGCGATGTAAATGCGCACTGATTTGTTTACTCCCGGCGGAAGCTCGTCGTTATTCTCTCTCGAGAATACCTTTGTATCAACGACGATACCGAATTCTCCGTG
>JAIKWQ010000064.1 GCA_024684535.1 Eubacterium sp.
TACGAAGAAGTTTTTTGATTTGATATACTCTCATTTATTTACTCCCTTCTGACGCAAGGTCTTTATGGCCAGATTTACCCTGCTCTGCGCTGTTCTAAATGGGATATTCAGGATATCTCCCATCTCACGATAAGAGAAACCATCCATAAAATGGAGGATAAGTGCTTCTTTTTGTTCAGTAGGCAGTCGTGACAGAAGATCCCGAATCTCATCCTCATCCTCTACATTCTTGATGCCTTCATTTTTGTCACCTATTTCGCAGATATCATAATCCGGCTCATATTCGATCCGCCGTTTCCGAAGTTCATCAACACATACACTTCTCGCAATGCAGAAGAGCCATGCCTTAAAGTGCCCTTTGTTTCTGTACTGGTCAAGGCTCTTGAACACCTTGAGAAATGTTTCCTGAGTCAGATCCTCAGCCATATCATTGTTGCCACATTGCCATCTGCAGAATCTCATGACCTGAGCATAAAACTTTCTCACCAATTTCTCCGCAGCGTCCTCATCCCCGGCGCGGATCCGCTTTATCAATAAATCGTCTTTCATGTAATTCTTGTTTACTCCTAAGTGATCACTCTATATATTAAAACGAAAAACACATTCGATTTGATTAGTTTTTTCATAAAAGTTTTTTAACATAAAAAAAAACCGCAGCCATCAGCTCTCACCGACAACTACGGGCACTTCTCGCTGCTTCCATCTGCTTCCTGCACGGTCGTGCTTTCCTTACCGGAAAAGGTCAGCATCTGGTTCAAAAAACTATCGGAGTTATGATCCTATACACCATCTCGAACAGAATAATTCAATCTTAGATTCTGATACGTTGCTAATCCCGCTATTGACATATGTTTCTCCTTTCCGCGGCTCTTCTGTCATTCCAAGCCGCACCGCTCTCCTTGAAAGGACCGAGCGGCTGTTTTTATGTTTTAGCGCACTCACTAAATCACCTATATACCAACTGACCCCTGCTTTATTCGACTTTTGATCTCATTGAACTTCATCTTAGATACCGGTAAAACTATCCCATTATCAAGAGTTATGGAATACCTTCTTATTTGCCTTACAAAAATCATATTTACAAGAAAACTCTTATGGATACGCAGAAAACCTGATTTACACAAAGAGTCTTCGAAGTCTCTGAGACGGCGGTATATATGATAATCACCAGACATTGTATGTATTGTGATTCGATGCCTGTCTGATTCCAAATAAATAATCTCGTCCCGCCGAATCCTTACCAACCCCTCTACACATTCATATGCCTGTTCCGTATTATCCATTCAGTTTTCTCCCTATGTTATTCTGTCTGCTATATAAAATGGCACTCGGTTCCAATCTCATTCCTTTGAATCCGAATGCCATCCTTAGCTATATAATAAATATCGAAAAAAACAAACAAATTATAATGTCCACACCCCCAATGGTATGTTTTCGAGCACAAATGGATAATTACTATTCCAATACACCTAATAAATCGTTGAATAGGGGTTTCATAATACGGATATTCTTACGCTTCCAGAACCATCGACGCTCTGTTATCTGCCGTAAAGCTCTCTTGGTACCCGCCTTCCGAAAATTGATAGATCACTGTACCGCTTTCAGGAGTTTCGGTTTCATCCAATATAGCCGGCTGCTCCGTTGTTCCGGATTTGGGATTTGAATCGGCGCCGCTTGCACTACCGACTCCGGCAGCACCGGCTGACTTTTGATCCGTCTCCGGAAGTTTTTTATACTTATCGGTCTTTTTGAATTCATTTACTGCATCATTAATGGCTGCGATGATGTATTCCCGCATCGGATCATCTTTTTTGATGCCCGCGATCGCACTGTCCGCTATAGCTGTCACCTGCTGTTTGGTCTTAGCCATCCTGATACGGATCTCCACACTATGCCTTTCTGTCTGGATACGCCTATACTGTGCAAACATGATGGGATTAGTCCTCATAAGATATGTTTCTTCCTTTGACGACAGTTTTTTGCCTGCTTCAAGCTTGCCCTGTATTATCGTGTCAACATTTTCACCGGTCTCGTGTTCGAACGGTGAATTACCAAACAGGGAAACCGTGGCCACCTGACACCTGAAATCATGTAAAAGTTTTGCTCTACCCGATTCGCTCATACATCTCCTCCCGCCTTGCAGCATCCTCCATATCCTGTTCATTCTGCTCACGGATGCCTTCTTTTATCTCATCCAATACCTACTTTGGGG
>JAIKWQ010000071.1 GCA_024684535.1 Eubacterium sp.
ATGTCTCCCCGCTTCAGGTTTTTGTCCGATTTGACGTATTTGTCAGCCGTATAGACTTTAAACTCACCGAGTTTTTTCAACTTACTTGCCATATTTCCCGTATAGAACGAATCCGAAAGCTGCAACGGCGTCTTTTTCTCAAGCGCATAGAACGCGGCATTGACACAGACTCGAACCAACGACGAACAATCGGCATTACACAGTGTTTTTATCTTGTTTATCTTCCAGTTGACTTTCTCTGCTTCCCTGAAACAGGTATCTCTGGTATCCTGAGCATATCCGATATTGTTATTTTTGCAGGCCTGCTCCATAGCTTTTGCTATACCGTTGGCTATATCGGAGTTTTTCGCTCTGACAAGCTTGTTCCAGCCTTTTTCATACCATTCTCTGATGTAAACTTCTCTTCCGGTCTGGTCACCCGCGATACTTCCGCACACAGTTCCTCGCTCGTTTATCGAAGCATGACCTATACTTACTTTGTCAGGTCTTATAGTTACGTCAGGCGCTATTGTATACTTCGGTGATACAGGGGTTGCTGAAGCTTTCGGTCTGGAGCTTGAAGTTGGCTTTGTTGTTGGTTTCGATGTCGCCGTTGCCGCAGGAATCTTCGTCGGTTTCGGTGATGCCGAAATCGCCGGAATCATCGTTGGCTTCGGCACATATTTTTTTACTGACACCGAGCATATATACGATTTGTTTCCAACCGTTCCTATCAGACTTGCTTTGCCTTTTTTCAGACCTTTGACTGTTACCGTATTTTTTGTATACGATTTAATGCTTGCATATGATGTTCCCGACGCCTCGATAGACCACATAACATTTTTCTTGGTATTTTTCATCGAGATTTTGCCGGTCTTCCCTATTGTTACGGAAAGTTTGGTTTTACTGAGTTTAACTTTAGGTGCTGCTGTGGGTGTAGCAGTTGGTTTTTTTGTTACTTTCGGAGTAGCCGTCGGCTTTTTCGTAGGTTTCGGAGTGGCGGTAGCTTTTGTTTTTGTTTTCGCGTACGCAACTCCTTTTGAGCTATTTTTCCCGATAAATGTTTTTGTCACATCGCATGGCAAACATACTGAAACTAAAAGCGCCAGTATCAGACATATCGAGATTCTGTTTTTCCAAATTCGATTTCTAACCAACTTGACTTCCCCCTTATCAGGTTTACTGCTAACCTCAACCAACCAAGCGAACAGTTTCTCTAGCTATCGCAAGTTCCTCATTTGTAGGAATCACTATAACTTTCACTTTTGAATCATCCGTGGAAATCAGCGTCTCCTCACCGCGAATTTTGTTCTTCTCATCATCGATTTTGATTCCGAGATATCCAAAGTGCGACATAATCTGACCTCTCACAACAGTGTTGTTTTCGCCGAGTCCCGCCGTAAATGCAATTGCATCCACTCCGTCAAGCGCTGCCACATAAGCTCCTATATACTTGGCTGTTCTGTAGCTGAACACCTCTACCGCAAGCTTTGCTTTCTCATTTCCTTCGTTTGAAGCAGCATCCAAGTCTCTGAAGTCACTTGATACGCCTCCTGAAAGTCCGTATACACCGGATTCTTTGTTAAGAATTGTCATAACATCTTCCAGAGACTTATTCAAAGAATGAGCCAGATACTCAACGATAGTCGGATCGATATCTCCACATCTCGTTCCCATCACGAGACCTTCCATAGGTGTCATACCCATACTTGTATCAATTACCTTGCCATTTTTGATAGCGGAAACACTTGATCCGTTTCCCAGATGACAAACAATCAACTTATGGTTGTTCGGGTCAAGTCCGAGCGCCTCTACCGCCCTTGCGGAAACGAAGCTGTGACTTGTTCCATGAAATCCGTAACGACGAACTTTGTATTTTTCATAATACTCATACGGCAGTCCGTACATATACGCAACCGGCTCCATCGTCTGGTGGAACGCCGTGTCAAACACTCCGACATTCGGTACGCCCGGAAGCATATCCTGGCAGGCTCTGACTCCGATCAGGTTTGCCGGGTTGTGAAGCGGTGCCAGAGGGCTGACCTCCTCAACACCTTTTATCACTTCATCATCTATGATCACTGACTCGGTGAATTTTTCGCCACCATGCACAAGTCTGTGACCGATAGCATCTATTTCTTTTAGGTCTTTTATCACTCCGTACTCAGGATTTGTAAGCGCTTCCACAACCATTCCTATAGCAACCTTGTGATCCGGCATAGCTTTTTCGATCACTTCTTTTTTGCCGGTTGACGCCGGTGTGTGGTTAAGCCTTCCGTCAATTCCGATTCTCTCACACAGTCCCACTGCCAGTGGCTCCTCTGTCTCGGAATCGATAAGCTGATACTTAAGAGATGAACTTCCACAGTTGATAACTAAAACTTTCATGATGTATATCCTTTCAAATTATTTTTATAAAAATGTCCCGCCTGAAATGTCTCAGATGATGTCATTTTTCAAAAATGCATCTTCCTCGAGTTCCAAAACTTCTTTTTTCGGAGCCTCCGGCTCAAGCTGTTCTTTTGCCTTTTTATCGGATTCTACTGCCGTCGCATCTTGCGCAGGAGCAGGTGTCGGCGCCGGTGCCGGCGCGTTTCCAAGCGATGAAGCAAGTTCGTTTAAGTTTCCGTCGATTATCTGCAGACTCTGCTTTAAAGCTTCCTCATATGTTGCGTGAGCCGCTTCGGAATTGAGCAGTCCCTGTTTGATATGATTCTTCGCATCCGCAAGAAGGTCGTTTGTGTATACAAGAGCGCCCTTTCTCATCTCGTCGCTGTCGTTTTGCGCCTGAGTCAGAAGCTGAGTAGCTTCTTCATTCGCCTGACGCATAATCTCCTCGGCTCTGGTGTACGCAGCCTGCATAATCTCGCTCTCATCCAGCAACTGATCCGTCTTTGCCTGAGCCTGTGAAACCATATTCTCCGCTCTCTGGTGAGCCTCATTTATGATGTTATCACGATTTGTGATAACCTTCTGATATCTTCTGATCTCGTCGGGGACACTCATCCTCAACTCCTCCAAAAGATCAAGTAATTCGTCTCTGTCAACCACGATTTTATTGGCATAAATCTTCGAAGGTCTGCATCCCTCCAAATATGCGTAGATATCCTCGATAGTCTGTTCAATTTTTGATGCGTTCATCATGCTCCTCCTTTTATTTCATTTTTATAAATATATGCCTATTGGTCTTGTAATCTTTGATTCTTTCTATCTCGAAGTCATCACCGACAAAATCTGTCTCTCTGTCTGCTGAGGTTTCTATGATGACTAAGCTGCCTTCAGAAATCAATCCGTAATTCTTCAAACCTGCAAGTATTTCCTCTTCGTATCCGGCCGCATATGGCGGATCTGCAAATACTATGTCAAACTTTCTTCCGTCTGCGGCAAGTTTCGAAAATGCCCTGACATAGTCTACACTGTATACGTGAGCTTCTTCGGAAAAATGAGCCCGTTCAAGATTTGTCAATATGCACTTAACCGCTTCTCTCGAAGCCTCAACAAACGAAGCTGATTTCGCGCCTCTACTGAGCGCTTCTATGCCTATGCCTCCGCTTCCTGCAAACAAGTCCAAGAACTCACAATCCCTGATATCGTTTTGAAGGATATTAAACAGAGTTTCTTTGATTCTGTCCGTTGTCGGTCGGGTGTCATTTCCCTTCGGTGTAACCAGTGTGATTCTTCTTGCGCTTCCCGCAATTACTCTCATAATTCAAACACCTCTACTATTTTACTAGATTTTTGATATTTTTTCAACCCTTTGTAAAAACAAATATTTTCTTTCTACTGTTGTAGATTACAGAGTGATATCACCCATGTAATGATCCATTCGCGCCCGTAATCTCGGGTTTTCTTTGATTAATCTCCGCAATTCCTCTTCATCAAAACTTTTTGCGGTCTCACTTGCGAGTTCAAGTATTTTTGCATCTTCGTATATATCAGCCAGCGCAAAAATCTTCTCACCGCTTTGTTCTGTGCCGAACAAATCACCCTGTCCGCGCATTTTTAAGTCTTCACTTGCGACTAAAAATCCATCATTTGACCTTTCAAGTATCTGAAGTCTCTCTCTGGCTTTCTCGGATTCGGTCCCCATCATAAAAATGCAATACGACTGCTTATCACCTCGTCCGACTCTTCCCCTGAGCTGGTGAAGTGTTGCGAGTCCGAACCTTTCTGCGTTTTCAATGATGATGGTTGTTGCATTCGCCACATCGATTCCGACTTCGATAACCGTCGTGGAAACAAGCACATCCGTATCATGCGATGCAAAGCTTTCCATAATTTCATCTTTTTCCTTCGCGCTCATTTTTCCTGTCAGTGATGCGATGCGAATCCCGTCAGGCAGGGCATTTTTGAGTTTTTCGGTGTAGATGGTTACATTCTCGAGGTCTGATTCCTCGCTCTCATCTATCATCGGACATATGATGTATACCTGCTCGCCATCCGCTACGCGTTTCTCGATGAACTTGTAAGCGTTCGGTCTGTAGTCGCCGTTTACGAGCGCATTTTTCACAGGGAGCCTGTTTGCCGGCTTTTCATCTATGACCGACAGATCCATATCTCCGTATAGTATCAATGCAAGCGTTCTGGGTATGGGCGTCGCGCTCATCGCAAGTACATGCGGTTTGGCCCCCTTGCCTGCAAATGTTTCTCTCTGCCTTACTCCGAAACGATGCTGCTCATCTGTTACCACGAGCGCCAGGTTAGCAAACTCCACATCTTCCTGAAGTATGGCGTGCGTGCCGATTACTATATCGTAACCACCTGATGCTATGAGGGCTTTCGTTTCATTTTTCTGTTTTGCCGTCATCGAGCCTGTCAGCAGTCCGATTTTTACTCCGTCAGTCATTTTTTCAAAGCTTTTCATATGCTGCTTTGCCAGGACTTCCGTCGGAACCATAAGCGCGCCCTGATAGCCGTTTTTGACAACCTGAAGCAGCGCCGCAAGCGCAACCACCGTCTTTCCGGATCCAACATCACCCTGCATCAGTCTGCTCATCACGTACGGTCTTTCCATATCAGACACGACGTCTTCGTACGCTTTTTGCTGGGCTTTCGTAAGTTCAAACGGCAGAGCCAATATCCATTCATCTACGTTTTTGTCACGCTTTATGATATATTCGCTCTGAGATTTTGCATTCTTTTTTATCAGGCGAAGCGCAAAAAGATACAGCAACAATTCGTCGAAAACCAGTCTTTTGCGGCTCTCGATGAGAACATTTTTATCTTTCGGAAAATGAATCCCGCGTAATGCCTGCGCGTATCCGATCAGATTGTGCTCTTTTCTGATTTCAGGTGGCAGGTATTCTTTCGGGGTTTCTATCTCATTCAGACTGATGTTTATTGCTTTTGTGACCGCATTATTCGTGAGTCCCTTCGTCAGCCCGTAGACAGGTCTGAAACTGCCCGACATGTTGTAAAACTCGGTTTTAGTGTATATTTTTGGCTGCTCCATAACGAGTCTTTCCCTGAAACGCTTCACATTTCCGCGAAAAATGTACGATGTTCCGAGATGAAGTTTGTTTTTCAAAAATGCCATGTTAAACCAGGTGATATCTATTGTTTTCGGCCCGCCGTCCTCAAGCTGAATCGTAAGGAGGTTAAGTCTTCCTGCTTTTTTTATTTTCGGTCTGGCGATAAGCCTTCCCTCTATCGCCGCGATATCTCCTTCACGCAACTCGTGAATAGGCTGAATAGGCCTGATATAGTCATAATCTCTCGGAAAATGACTTACCAGATCGCCTACTGTATATATCCCAAGCTTTTCATAGGATTCGCACGCTTTATCGCCAACTCCTTTTATCGCTTTTACGGAATCATATATATCCAAAACCTGTCTCCTCCGTAATCAGTCTTTGCTCTCGAAAAGGGAGCACCGTCGATACGGCACTCCCTGTCTTTACATTTTTATGTTTGATTTTCTCAGCTCAGTTGATTTCCGCAACCCGCACAGAATTTAGTTCCCGGCTGATACGGTTTACCGCAAGCGCTGCAAAATCCTCCTGCCTGAGGCGCAGGCTGAACCGGCTGTTGGAAATTCTGAGGCGGTACCTGCTGGTTAAAGTTCTGTGGCGGTACCTGCTGGTTGAAATTCTGCTGAGGCGGAACAGGCTGTCCATACGGCTGCTGATACGGCTGTCCCTGATATCCGGGCATCGGTCCTCCGTAGCCTCCGCCATAAGCCTGCTGATCTCTGAAATCATCATTTCCGATATACTCTGATTTTCCAAACGCAAGAATACCGAGGAAAATCGGTGTCAGGAAGAATAATCCCGCGCCGAATCCGCCGCCTTTTCCAAATGCTTTTCCAAGCTTTACAACACCGATGATGCTGTAAATACCCGCGATACATCCCAAAACTCCAGCAGCAATAATCATGATTAAACCAATGATTGCCGCAACTCCTCCTGCAACCAATCCGTCAAAAATATCCGATCTTCTCGCCAGACCACTGCCTACCGAAATACTGACACCTGCAGCAACTCCAATCGCTATGACGACAAATGCAATAATTGTAAAAACAATTGACAGGATAGTCAGAACTATACAAGTCTTTGCCTTTCTCCTTCTCCAGCCGATTGTAATCAAATCATAGGTGTTCAAGAACGGAATCAGGGAATGCCAACCCGGTTTTCCGGCTTTAGAGAAAATTCTCCAAAGGCAGATAATCAAAAATACGGTCAACGCGAGCATAACCACCGTATATGCAACAAAAAAGCCGGTCACATCGGACGCTGTACGGTAGCCATAATAGCCGTAGTTGTTAAAATCCGAAAAATCGTACATAAACTAATCCTCTCTTTCAATGATTTATATACGGATACTTAAACTCCTTATATGTATCCATATATCTTTTGCGAATAACGCAACATCATTATTTTATATCAAAACACCCCCTCATGTCAAGGTTTTGTCACACAAAGGAAGTATTATAATCCAAACGGGCTTGTACCGGTTTCGACAGGCCGACGGAAAATGGAGAAGCTATCCGTGGACTGTGACCACGCCAAAACACAGACATTAAATACAAACGCAAATAACAATAAGTTAGTTGCTCAGGCTGCCTAATCGCGCCTGATGCCGTCGTTTAGCCTCCTGCGCCTAAACTTCGGTATCATCCTCAGCAGGCTCCTTCAGACTGATTTGTCCGGCTCAGTTTGAAAGCTTTCACGGACTACCGACTACAGAGGGTGTCACTCTCCGACTGTATGAGGGAATCGGGATTTTCCCAAACGAATGACTATGATAGTAGAAGTACATCGGACTTCGGTTTGGACGCGGGTTCAACTCCCGCCAGGTCCATAAAAGGGTATATGACGCAATGCGTCATATACCCTTTTATCTATCTGACAGTCTCAAGTTGAACACGCATCACTTTCAACATCCCGCCAGGTGGTCGTTTAAACAAAACCAGAAGTCGGCTGAACCAGAACTTCAAGTTTTGATGAAAACAAAAAAAGCATTTAGGATAACTGTTTCAAAAACAGTTATCTAAATGCGATAGAGTTACAGCCTAACCTTGAAGTCACGTTCAGCCGACCGTTTCATATCCTTCTTCTTTATATCCTCCCTCTTGTCATACAGCTTCTTGCCCTTCGCAAGTGCAATCTCGACTTTTATCAGACTCCCCTTGAAGTAAACTTCAAGCGGCACAAGCGTATAGCCCTTCTCCTTGATCTTACCAATCAACTTCCTAATCTCCGACTTATGCATCAGAAGTTTTCTCGGTCTGAGCGGGTCTCTGTTAAATATATTCCCGCGCTCGTACGGGCTTACGTGCATGCCGTAAAGCATAACCTCGTTATTTTTGTCAATACGAACGAAAGCCTCACCCAGACTGCAGTGCCCCTGCCTGATAGACTTAACTTCCGTCCCAACAAGCTCTATGCCACACTCATACGTCTCCTCGATGAAGTAGTCGTGTCTTGCTTTTTTATTATTAGCTATTATTTTTCTTCCTGTAGCCATTTTTATTGCTCCTCATCAACCAGCGAAAAATCAATATTTCTCAAAACCTTATCAACATTTTCGACGCGTATTCGAACCCTTTCGCCGAGCCTGTAGGTTTTCCCGGTTCCATGACCGATAACTCTGTACTTTGATTCCTCATAATCATATCTGTCATCTGTCATATCGGAAAGCCTGATCATTCCCTCGACAGTGTTCTCCAACGCCACATAGATTCCCCACGATGTAACACCGCTTATTACACCGTCGAACTCTTCACCTATGTGTTCCTCCATATAGGTTGCCTTCTTGTATTTGTCAACCAACCTCTCGGCATCGTCAGCGCGACGCTCTCTCTCGCTGGCAAGTTTCGCTATCCTCGCCAGATTTTTGTTGTAAAACTTCTTTCTCGATTCATCCAGCTTTCCATGCATATTTTCCTTCAAAATCCTGTGGATTATGAGGTCTGGATACCTGCGTATGGGCGAAGTGAAGTGCGTATAATACTTCTCCGCAAGTCCGAAATGTCCGTCACAGTGCGGTCTGTACTCGGCTCTTTGCATAGACCTGAGTGTAAGCGTAGTGATAAATGACTCGTACGGCTCACCCTCGATAGCCTCGAGCATCCTACTGATAACACCGGGATGCAACGACTCACCGCCGAATTTCATCGTATGTCCGAAAAATGAAGTCACCCTCGCCAGATCTTTGATCCTGTCACTATCCGGCTTATCATGACATCTGTACACAAACGGAAGTTCAAGCCAGTATGCTTCCTCTGCTACAGTTCTGTTTGCTGCAAGCATAAACTCTTCAATAATCTTCGTAGCCTGATTCCTGTCGTACGGATGAATATCAATCGGTCGCCCCGCAGCATCCAATTCAATCTTGCATTCAGGAAGATCAAAGTCTATCGAACCTTTTTCTTTTCTGAGCTTTCTCATCTTCCGCGCAAGCTCATCCATCAAAATATAAAAGGATTCTCTCTTTTTTGTTCGTTTCCTACTTGAGGCCTCTTTGATAATCCGACTTACCTCTGTATAAGTCATCCTCTTATTCACACGAATTACGGTTTCCGCAATCTCATGCGATACGATATGACCTTCATCATCAATCTTCATGATGCAACTCAAAGTAAGCCTGTCTTCACCCTCATTCAACGAACAAATACCGTTTGAAAGCTTTTTCGGAAGCATCGGTATGACTTTTCCCGACAGGTATATGCTGGTTCCTCTGTCTTTTGCTTCATCATCAAGCGGAGTCGCTTTTTTCACGTAATGCGTAACATCGGCTATATGCACACCAAGCAGATAACCCCTTTTTTCTTTTGACAGAGTTATCGCATCATCAAAGTCTTTTGTATCCTCACCGTCTATCGTAACAGTGAAGAGTTTTCGCAAATCTTTTCGACCTTTTCTCTCCTTTTTCGAAACCTTTGATGGAATTTTCTTCAAACTTCTTTTAACTTCTTCACCGAATTGTTCCGGCAGTTCCATCCCCTTAATCACCGAAAGCAGGTCAACTCCGGGCTCATCCATATATCCGAGCACTTTTGTCACAACACCTTCAGCGCTCTTTCCCTGCTTTGCATACGAAGTGATCTTCACAAACACCTTCTGTCCGTTTTTAGCACCCGCAGTCTTTCCCTTCGGGATGTAAACAT
This sequence comes from Eubacterium sp., assembly GCA_024684535.1. Classification (GTDB taxonomy): domain Bacteria; phylum Bacillota; class Clostridia; order Lachnospirales; family Lachnospiraceae; genus Eubacterium_F. Next base: position 9,587 of record JAIKWQ010000071.1, read on the forward strand.
CAGATAGCTTGTTATTGTCCGGTATCACAAAAGTAAACTTTGAGCTCTTGTCAAAAGTACCAACAAGATTTTTCACTTTCCTGATAACAACCTTCTCTATCTCACCCTCGTACTTTTTCGACTTCTTTTTATTTTTGGTCAGCACAACCCTGACGGTATCTCCGTCCATAGCTCCTGCTGTCCTTCTCATAGGCACAAAAATGTCATCATCGAGCTCGTCAGTTCTCACAAACCCGAAGCCCTGACTTGTCGCCATGAACTGCCCTAAGTACTCCTGTCTCACTCCCTGGGTGATCTTTTCAGGGTTTCTCTTATTCTTCCCGGCGCTTGGTTGCCTCTTTTTTTTCTTATCAGCCATACATATAACTTCTTTCTAAAACATAATCAATAACGTTCAATAGATTTTATGTAATTAATTCTTTATCTCTGTCGATAAATGAAAACAGGCACCTCCTCACGCCGGAAGAAGTGCCCATAAGATCGTTCTTTTGGTAATCAATCAATCCAGTTCGTACAAAGCACAACTGAAAGTGCCACAAAAATCACTGCACAAACTCTGGTAATCTTAACCAATACCCCTTCTGCAGAACGTCCTTTGTTTCTTGTCCAGTAAGTATCAGATGAACCGGACAACGCCCCGAGTCCTGAATTTTTTCCCTCCTGCATCAAAACAACTATGACCAAAACAATACATACAACTATATAAGCAATAGTCGTGATCAATCGTAACGTACTCATTTGTCTTTCTCTCCTTTTTTGCTATATCATCAATCCTGTTTTTTGTTCTTCACAAATTCAGGGATTTTGATTCCGCTCTCTGCCTGTCTCGGCTGTGCCTGCTGCATCACAGGTGACTGCTGAACAGGTGCTTCAGGCTTCACAACATCTCTTCTGACAACCCCTTCACCCGGATTAACCGGTCTTGCCGGTGTTGGTGCCGGTGCAGGCGCAGGTGCCGGTGTCGGCTGACTCTGCGGAGCAGCTCCGAATCCGTTGTTGAGGAAGCTGAGTCCTGAAGACTGCGGCTTAGGCTGTGCATGCTGTGGAGCAGCCTGCGGACGATTGTTCAAAAATCCCGGTCTTGCAGCTCCGAAGCTTCCTGAACTGAACAGTGAACCACCTGTCGGTGCGTTCATGGCACCATTAGCCTCGATTCCTGTTGCGATGACTGTGATATTCACTGTATCCTGATTGCTTTCATCATATGTAGATCCGAAGATGATATTTGCGTCCTCTCCTACCTGCTGCTGAACGTATGTTGCAGCTTCCTGAGCCTCGATCAGACTGATATCTCCGGAAATGTTCAAAATAACGTGTGTCGCGCCCGCAATAGATGTCTCAAGCAACGGACTCGATACAGCCTGCATAACAGCTTCCTGAGCTTTTTCATCGCCTCTTCCGGTACCGATACCGATATGAGCGATTCCCTTGTCCTTCATAACCGTAACTACATCGGCGAAGTCAAGGTTGATAAGCGCTGTAGTGTTAATAAGGTCTGTGATAGCCTGTACACCCTGCTGCAAAACTTCATCTGCTTTTCTGAGTGCTTCAGGCATAGTTGTACGTCTGTCACACATTGACAGAAGTTTATCATTTGGTATAACTATCAGAGTATCAACGCAGTTTTTGAGCTTATCGATTCCTCCGATAGCATTATTCATACGTTTTTTGCCCTCGAAGCTGAACGGTTTTGTAACAATTCCTACCGTAAGCTTGCCCATTTCTTTGGCAATCTCAGCAACGACAGGCGCAGCTCCGGTTCCGGTTCCGCCTCCCATTCCGCATGTAACGAAAACCATATCGGCATCGCGAACTGCATCAGCGAGCTCCTCACGACTCTCTTCAGCCGCCTTCTCTCCAACCTCAGGCACGGCACCTGCCCCAAGACCTTTGGTCAGCTTCTCGCCAATCTGTATATGTGTAGGAGCCTTGCAGCTTTTCAAAACCTGACTGTCAGTATTCACACAAACAAAATCAACTCCCCTGATCCCTTCATCTATCATTCTGTTGACAGCGTTGTTGCCGGCACCACCGACTCCAACAACCAGGAGATTTGCTGCAGCCCCGTCTTTTTCGTTCGATTTAATCTCTAACAACGGTGAGTCCTCCTTCTTTTCTCTCTTACCAATTCACACATAAACATATATTACGATTTTTTTACAAAAAAATCAAGTAAAATTTTCAAAATATTACAGAACATGTTTTAAGCAGGCGAAAAATCGTACTATGCGGCTATCAAAATTATTTCTTCTTAAATATAATAGTCGCACCCGGCTTATAGTTTGTCAGGTCAATCTCGCCCTTCTTTTTCGTGGCAACCGCTGTTTTCAAAACATCAGGAAGCACCGAAAGTACTTCGTCGTAGTCATTTTTCCTGCCAAGAAGCACGCTTACCTTGTCTGTTTTGAGCGTTGCCTTGCCTTCTTTGTCAATCTCGACAGTATCCCAATCAATCTTGTAGTAAGTCAGACGTCCTGCCAGATTAATCATCTGCGAAAGCAAATCCTGCCTTCCCGTAGAAATAGTCTGATACAACGAAAAATCAGTTATATCATCGCTCACGAAGTATGCGATGCCGTCTTTTGGCTTGTCCGTAGTCTCCAAAACCATCCCGTCTTTGTCGAAGTATATATAGTGATTGGCATACTTAACGCCGGCAAGTATCGATTTTTCGTATATTTTTATATGAACCGCGCGAAATTCCGGAAAAGTCACCTCTGACTCTCTGACGTATTCAGGATCAGTATCAGCCCCCAGTTTATTGAAAATAAAGTAGGTCAACATATTTTTCTGCCACCATTTGCTCGAATAAGTCTGCTCGACTTCATTATTCGAAAAAAATGTATTGCCCTCGACTGTTACAGTGTCAATTTTGAACACAAACCACAGAAGCAGCACTATGGTGACAACTATCGCAACGATAATCGGTATTTTGTATCTTAGTTTAAGTCCTTTCATTTCGACCTCCGGATGTATCTGTATTTGCCGAAATTCCCAGCACTATTCCAATCTCCATCATCAAAAATATCACCGACGAACCACCGTAACTGATTAACGGCAACGGTATACCCGTAGAAGGAATCGTATTGGTCACAACTGCGATGTTGATAATAGCCTGCGATGCGATATGAATCATTACTCCTGTGCAAATAAGCGCAGGAAACAGGTTGGTGCATCTCGATGCTATCCTGTATATTCTCCAACACAACAGGATAAACATAACGATAACGATTCCGGCTCCAATCAGTCCCAATTCCTCGCATATAACCGAGAAAATCATATCATTATACGGCTCCGGGAGAAATCCGAGTTTCTGCATACTCTCTCCCAGTCCCGAACCGAAAAGTCCACCCGATGCAATAGCGTACAAACCATGCACTATCTGCAAACCTTTGGGATGTCCCTCAGGGTTTTTCCATATCTCAATACGATCCGCCCTGAAGCTCGAACCTATATGGAACACGTATAAATATGCCAAAAACAGCACAATCAGCGCAAGTATTATAAGCGGCATCTTGTTCTTCACGTCCATGAAGCACATACCGTACGCTATGATAAAAATGACTATAGCGCTGGACAAATCCTGATAAGCAACCAGCAACAGTGGAAGCGATACGGGGACAAATACCCTCACAAGAGTTTTTGTAGACGAAAACTTGCGTGGCATTTCATATAAATAGTACGCAGTTATGATAATTATCCCAATCTTCGTAAGCTCGGATGGCTGGAACGAAACAACGCCGAGATTCAGCCATCTGTTGGCTCCGTTAAGTCCACCACCCTGAACAAGTACAAGCACCTGCAACGATACGCATATCAGATATATGAGTGTAACAAACCTCATATGCAAAAAAGGAATCGGCTTAATGAAGTATTTGTACTTGAATTTAATAGCAACCAGCATTCCAACTGCTCCTACAGCCACGTTAAAGGCCTGTTTTTTCAGGAAGTAGGTGCTGTCACCACTCTTTATCTGAGCCGTATACGAGCTGGAACTGTAGATCATCAGCATACCAAACCCGAGCATAACAAAAGTCAGAAGCAAAAGGCTGTAGTCAAAACCGCCTTCTGTTCCCTCACGTCTTCTGCTTATCCTGCCCCGGCGCCTTTCCACGCGCTCCTGTCTGGTAGCTTCCACGTCAATCTCCTATCTGTTATCAGTTACAGTCCCATCGGATGCGACAGGAAACCGACTAAACAAAGAATAATTGTCACAATAGTGAATCCGAAACATACCTGAGTCTCCGAAAAACCACTGAGCTCAAAATGATGATGAATCGGAGCCATCTTGAAAATCCTTTTTCCATGGGTAAGTTTGAAGTATCCAACCTGAAGCATAGTAGAAAGTGCCTCAAGCAAATAAATAAATCCAACTATAACTATTATGAAAGGATCTCCTATCAACAAAGTCAACGAAGACAGCCAACCTCCGAGTGCTAACGACCCCGTATCTCCCATAAACACCTTCGCCGGATGAGCATTAAAAAGCAAAAATCCCATCAGACTACCAAACATCATTCCGTTGATCGGCTCAAGTCCCGGAGCGCCGCTTCTGGTAACAAGTATGAAAAATACCGCGACAACACAGGTGACGCTTGATGCCAGTCCGTCAAGACCGTCCGTCAGGTTTGTTCCGTTTACTGTTCCCAAAACAACTATGAAAACAAAGATCACATAGAGCCACACGGGCATCGTGAAACTCATCTGGGTAAACGGAATATGGACTATCGCTTCTTTTTTCTCAACAAGGAAAAAGTAAACTATATAGCCTGAGGTCAGCAGGAACTGAAGGGCCATTTTTTGAATAACCGTAAGTCCTTCTGACTGTTTTTTCGAAATTTTGATATAGTCATCAATCATTCCGATGATTCCGAATCCCACCGTCATCATAAGCACCGGTATGATTTCAGGGCAACTTCTCAGGTAAAAAAGCGACGGTACCAGTATGGCTGCCAAAATCGCTATTCCTCCCATAGTCGGAGTCCCTGTTTTGTTCAGGTGTGACTGCGGTCCGTCCTCTCTCTCCGTCTGCCCGAATTTAAACTTTCTGAGCATAGGGATAAGCATAGGCAGTATCGCTACTACCACTGCGAACGAAAGAATGATCGGAAGTATCTCCCTTACAAAATCAATTTGCATTGTTGTCATTTTTCTTGTCCTCCTCGGCGTATAGTCCTAAAAATGGCAAAACTTTTTTCATTATTCTGCTTGCAAACTCTGTTGCATATGTTGAATGTGCCTGATCGGCGACATTTGGCTCATCTATTATAACATATACTGCAACCTTCGGATCTTCCATCGGAACCGCTCCGATAAACGATACCAGGTATTTATGCTTGGATACCGGCCTTTTCTCAGCTGTACCGGTTTTTCCTCCAACCGAATACCCTTCGACAGCCGCAGGCCCCGCTGTACCCTCTTCAACGGTTGCTTTTAAGTATTTTCTGAGCTTCGCGCTTGTATCAGCCGAAGTTGTTGTCTTCACTATGACAGGTTCTTTTTTCTCTATCACTTCACCATCCGCGCTTCTGATTTCTTTGACCAGGTGCGGCTGATAGTATTTCCCGCCGTTTATCAGCGAACAGAATCCTGACATCATCTGAATCATAGTTACGGTTTGAGTCTGTCCGAAACTTGATGTAGCAAGCTCCACAGGGCCCAAAGTTTCCTTGCTGTGCACAAGACCCGATGTTTCTCCTGGAAGATCTATACCCGTTCTCTGGCCGAATCCGTAAAGTCTGGTGTAATTATAAAACTTTGTTTTTCCAAGCAGAGCTACGATATCCATCAGGCCCACATTACATGATTGCATAAGTATATGCTGTAAGTCAAGTGTTCCATGTCCTGTTCTGACAGCACAGTGAATATCAGTGCCGCTGACATTTTTCACACCGCCACAGTCAGTCGTGAAGCTTTCATTTACGACATTTTCATCGAGTGCGGCAGCTATTGTAAACGGCTTAAACGTAGAACCGGGCTCGTAAGCTGAACCGATGCAGAAATTCGACCACATCGTCATAAGCGCCTGTTTTTTGTCTTCTTCCGACATCTCAGCGATTTCATCTTTTTTGTACATCGTCTCAAGAGTACGTGGGTTATTTAAGTCAAACCCTGATTCAGACGCCATTGCATAAATCTCTCCGTTGTTCGGATTCATCAGCATTACGCCGACATGCTTTGCAGGACCGGCATTTGATTTTTTCTGAAACCACTTAATCTGCTGCTCGACAACCTGCTGTACATGCGCATCTATCGTGAGTATAACCTCATTGCCGTCGCGGGCATTTTTTACGGTTCTTTTCAAGTTCATATCAGAATCAAAGTATCCATACTCACGTCCCGGAGTACCGTTCAACTCAGCATTATAGCTTTCTTCAATTCCGTATGTTCCCTGGTCGTCCGCTCCCATAAATCCTATGATGTTACATCCGACAGTGCTCAATGGATAATTTCTGCTATATGTTTCTTCGAACCAAACTCCGTCGATGTTGTCATTCTCTGACATATATTTTTTGAACGAATCAACATCATCCTCTGACAGATTTTTCAGCGAATCAACGTGCTCATACATAGAGTTCGGCTTTGAACTTATGATTTTTTCAAGTTCATCTCTGGAAACACCAAACTTGTCAGAAAGCGCCGCAGCAGTTGTAATATGCATCAAATCGTTGTTGTTAAGGGTTCTGGGCTCCAGTATGAGATTATACTTTCGGATACTGACCGCCATAGTGGTACCGTTGCAGTCACGTATAGCTCCCCTCTGGAAATTCAAAACCGCATTTGTGTATGACTGCTGCGCCAGGGCAGCCTTACGATACCTGTTCCCATCGTTTTTGTCAAGTACATATATCCTGATAAGCAAAAAAACGAAAGCGCAAAAAAAGAGCGCAAAAAAGATAAGTGCCCAGACCCTCATGCTTCTGGTGAATTTCCTCTTTTTCGCTCTTTTCCTCGTTCTCACACGTCCGTCGCGCGATTCATATGTATAATTGTTACTCATGATAATCCTTTTTCAAAGGAACTTTAATTTGCCGGAATCTCCCCGTATTTGCGTATCTCTGTACTTTTCTTACGATCATATGTGACGATCTGGCTTTTCTTAACAGGGCTCATACCGAGTTCTTTGGTCGCCTTTTTATATATATCGTTCAAATTCAGAGAATCCTCCAGTCGTTCCCTCAGAGAATCGTTGGCTTTTTGCATCTCAACAACCTCACTTGATAATTTTACCACACTTTTTGATAAATAGGTAGACTGAAAATTTAAATTTAAGTAAATAATTCCTGAAACCATAACCAAAGCAAATGTAATAAACACTACAAGCACTGTTAAAGGATTGACATGTGTACGTGTTTTCGTCCTTTTTTTGCGCTCTTCCCGAATCTGACGCTGTCTCTCATCCCTCTCCTCATATGAAGGAAGTGGATTGTACGCTCTGGCAGCCGTACCGAAAACATATACATTGCTTCTCTCGTTCATAGTCATGAACCCTCCATTGTTTTTTCAAAAACTCTCAATTTCGCGCTCCGCGACCTCGGATTGCGTTCAACTTCCCCTTCATCAGCCACAACCGGTTTTTTCGTTATAAGCCTGCCCTTTGGTTTTCTTCCGCAGGTACATACCGGAAAATCCGGCGGGCAGATGCAGGGATTTACTGCCTCTTTGAAATAATTTTTCACAATTCTGTCTTCAAGCGAATGAAATGTTATGATACACAATCTTCCGCCGTCGGCCAGAAGTTTAACCATTTTGTCCAGCGTGCTCTCAAGCACTCCCAACTCATCATTGCACTCGATCCGAAGCGCCTGGAAAACTTTCCTGGCCGGGTGGCCTTTTTTCCTTAAGGCGCTTGCCGGCATCGAGGCTTTGACTATATCCACAAGTTCTGAGGTTGTCTTAATTCGTTTTTCCTGCCTCGCGCTCACGATGTGAGCTGCAATGCTTCTTGCAAACTTCTCCTCACCATAATGGAACAATACCCTACCGAGTTCCTCCTCAGAATATGTGTTTACAATATCTTCAGCAGAAAAATCTCTGCTACGATCCATCCTCATATCGAGAGGCGCGTCTCCCTGATAAGAAAACCCTCTCTCCAAATCATCAAACTGATGTGATGAAACTCCAAGGTCGAGTAATATTCCATCTACGGCATCTATTTTCAATCCCTTTGCAATTTCCGCCATTTTCACGTAATTGCTTTTCACTATCGTCACACGCTTGTCAGCGCCGTTTATCTCTTCTATAGAAAAATGTCCCGACTGAAATCCTGCTTTTCTTCCGGGATTCAGCCTTTTTGTCGATGCTTCTATAGCATCATCGTCCTGATCGATACCAATCAGTTGTCCTGCTTCACCTAACTTTTCAAGTATCAGCGATGAATGTCCCGCTCCTCCGAGCGTTCCGTCCATATATACTCCATCAGGTTTTATGTCAAGCAGTCGGATCACATCGTCTGCCATTATCGGTATGTGATGAAATTCCATAGGCCCTTTCCTCAAAAGCTCAGTCCGTATTCAGACATTCTGTCAGCAATCTCATCCATATCGCCGGCATCAGAAGCGCCTTCATATCTTTCTTTGCTCCAAACCTCAATCTTTGACAGGACTCCGATAAAAACTATATCTTTGTCAAGTCCTGCTTTTTCTCTGAGCGAGGTCGGTATCAAAGCTCTCCCCTGCTTATCGACATCTACTGTGGCTGCATTCGCCAGAAACATTCTCTGCAACGTTCTTGCATCTTTGCTTCCCGGAAGCTTTTCGAGTTTTTCAAGGAACCCTGCCCACTCATTCATCGGATATGCATACAGACATCCGTCCATACCCATCGTGGCAACAAATGAAGAACCAAGCTCATCTCTGAGCTTCGCCGGAATAATAACTCTTCCTTTTGCGTCGAGCGAATGCTCGAAGGTTCCCATAAACATTTTTGGTCTCCTTTACTCCACTTTCTACCACTTCGCACCACCTGATTGATATTTTACACCATTTTTTGGGATTATGCAACACTTTTTTGGTGTTTTTTTACAAAAAAATGAACCCTGCTACATGTTGTAGGGTTCATTTAAACAATACACTATATATAGTTTTCGGGATTGGTAAAAGCATCAGTACCTGACATCCAACGCAACCTAATTGAAACGGTTGCTTATGGAAGGTCAGGTACTGATGCTTGTACTTGATTATTCTTCAGATATATCATTTGTTTCATCTAACGAATCCTCAGTTTTCTGACTTGGTGCCTCTACAGTCTGTCGTTTGGCTCGTTTTCGTAAAACAACCCAAGCAACAACCCCAGCGACTACCAGAGCGGCTGAGAGCACCTGAGAAACAGCAATGCCGCTGGAGCCTATCTGCAACTGATCGGTGCGTAGCCCCTCGATCCAGATGCGGCCGAGACCGTAGCCGATGAAGTATATCAGAAATATCTCGCCGTCAGTTTTCTTTTTCTTTGTATACAAAATCATTACGATAAGTACCATAAGATTCCACAGGGACTCATACAGAAAAGTCGGATGGACCTGAATATAGGTCTCACCGCCATCTTTTACGGAATTAGCAAGCATCTCATCTGTGATATTTGACATATTAACCTGCGACGTTTTGAGGCGCATGGCAAATACACTGTCGGTGTACTGACCGAAAGCCTCGCGGTTTGTGAAGTTGCCCCAGCGTCCGACTATCTGTCCGAAGATAAGTCCCACCATCGCAGTATCGGCAAAAAGCAGAAAGTTGTATTTTTTGATACGACAGTATACAATCGCAGTTATCACAGAAGCAATCACTCCTCCGTAAATAGCCAGTCCTCCGCCCCTGATGTTGAATATCTGAAGCAGGTTATCCTTGTAGCTGTCCCAGGAAAAAATCACATAGTAAAGTCTCGCGCCGATAAGCGCAAACACAATCCCCCACAATGCGAAATTACTATATAAATCAGGATCCTGACCGGTTCTTTTTGCCTGCCATCTTGCAAGAAAAATTCCCCCGACCATGCCAAGCGCTATGATTATTCCATAGAAAGCCAAATTAAAACCAAATATGGACACGCTTTTTCCGACACTCCCGAGATATATCCCCAAGTGCGGAAATGCTATATCTGCTGTATTCATCCTTCAATCCCCCAAATCAGACGTTAAAGCGGAACAAAACTACGTCACCGTCTTTGACAACGTATTCCTTGCCTTCCGACCTCACAAGACCCTTTTCTTTTGCTCCGTTCATTCCGCCGTTCTCAACGAGGTTCTGATACGACACAACCTCAGCGCGTATAAATCCTCTTTCAAAGTCAGTGTGGATTTTTCCGGCCGCCTGCGGAGCTTTCGTTCCCTCCGTAATTGTCCAGGCTCTCGTCTCATCCGGCCCCGTTGTCAGGAAACTTATCAGGCCAAGCAGTCTGTAGCTTGCTCTGATAAGCTTCTCGAGTCCGGCCTCCTCGATACCGAGGTCATCCAAAAACTCTTTTTTCTCATCATCGTCAAGTTCCGCTATTTCCTGCTCTATCTGAGCGCAGATCACAAACACCTCTGAGTTTTCATTTTTCGCAAACTCCCTAACCTTAGCAACTTCAGCATTTGACGCGCCGTCATCCGCCAGATCGTCCTCAGCGACGTTTGCCGCATAGATAACAGGTTTAGCCGTAAGGAGGTTATACTCTTTGAACCACGCGATCTCATCCTCATCGGTTATCTCCAAGTTTTTCGCAAGCTTATTCTCCTCAAGAAAAGCTTTCACCCTCTGAACAAACTCCAGCTCTTTTTTGAGCTTTTTGTCGTTATTTGCGCCTCTTGAAACTTTCGCGATACGTCTGTCAAGTATCTCTATATCCGAAAAAATAAGCTCAAGGTTGATAGTCTCTATATCACGCAGCGGGTCGATATTTCCATCCACATGAACGATGTTCGTATCCTCAAAACATCTCACCACATGAACTATAGCGTCGACCTCTCTGATATTTGACAAAAACTGATTTCCCAGTCCTTCGCCTTTTGAAGCTCCTTTGACAAGTCCCGCTATATCAACAAACTCTATCACAGCGGGAACTTTTTTCGCGGAAGAATGCATATCTGCCAACACATCAACTCTCTCATCAGGCACCGCTACCACACCGACATTCGGGTCAATCGTACAAAACGGATAGTTAGCCGACTCTGCTCCTGCCTTTGTCAAAGAGTTAAAAAGTGTACTTTTTCCTACATTTGGTAATCCTACTATTCCTAATTTCACTTCACTGAACCTCCAATTATTATTCTGTTTTTATCCCAACAGTTTTTTGAACTGTTTCATATTATCTGCAATATTGCCTTTGAACACGGCCGTTCCGGCGACAAATATATCCGCGCCTTCATTTTTCACTTCCTCTATGTTGTCAAGGGTGATTCCGCCGTCGACCTGTATCTGCGTTTTCAATCCACGCTCGTCAATCAGTTTTCTCAACTGCGCCACCTTGAAAAATGTGTCCTTGATGATTTTCTGACCGCCGTAACCCGGATGAACCGTCATAACCAAAACCATATCCAGCCTGTCAATCACAGGAACAAGTGGATCAATCGGTGTATCAGGACTTATTGCAAGCGCAGGTTTTGCCCCGCATCTTATTATCTCATCTATAACTTCATCAAGTCCGGGTGTCTCTGACTCTACATGCACCGTGATACCGTCCGCTCCCGCATCAACAAATTTGCTTATGTACTCAAACGGTTTCGTAATCATCAGATGCACATCAAAAAAATTGTCCGAAAGCCCGCGAAGTCCTGCAACCACTGGGATTCCATATGAAATATTCGGAACAAAAACTCCATCCATCACGTCTATGTGTATGAGGTCAGCTCCTGCATCGTCAATTTCTTTTATCTGTTCTCCAAGCTTCGCAACATCCGCCGACAGTATCGACGGTGCCAGTTTGTAACTCATCTCGAACTCCTTCCCGCTCTGACAGCTCTTTGATTCGCTTCTTCAAACATTTGAATATATGATTTGTACCTGTTTTCATCTATCACAGGTGAATCAGTTTCAAAACTGCTTCGAACCTCACAGTCAGGTTCGTGTATGTGTGTACATCCCAGAAACCTGCATCGTCCTTCATACGGTTCAAATTCCGGTATATACTGTCTGATTTCTTCCGGCAGCATATCCGGCAACTCTATCGAGCTGAACCCCGGAGTATCCAGGATGAAAGTGTCTTTTTCCACAAAAAAAAGCTCCGTATGCCTGGTGGTATGTCTCCCCCTCTCAGTCTTCGGACTTATGCTCCCGACTTCAGGATCCACATCAGGTACAATATGCCCGACAAGAGAAGACTTTCCAACACCGGAAGGCCCGGCAAGCACAGTAGTCTTTCCCTTCAGTGTGGCATTTACGGAATCTATTCCCGACTTGTCATTATTGCTTATGATAAGAATATCCTTTGAACACTTCGAGTATATGTTTCTCAGATTTTCAACTGTCGCCTCATCCACCAGATCAGACTTTGAAAAACAGATAACAGTCTCTACGGAATTATACTCCATAGAAATCAGAAATCTGTCAAGCAGCCCCAGATTCGGAGCCGGTTTATCAAGCGCAAATATAACCATAGCCTGATCAACATTCGCTACAGCCGGCCTGATAAGCAAACTTCTTCTGTCAAAAATGTCATCGATGTTACCCGCAAGCTTTTCCTCATCGATCACAGACATTTCAACATCATCTCCGACGAGCGGTTTTATCCCGTCTTTTCTGAACTTGCCTCTGGCCTTGCACTCGTATATACGCTCGTCGTCGGCGACCACATAATAGAAGCCGCCGACGCCACGAATAATCTTTCCTCTCATAATCTACTTATGCCTTCACTCTTTTGAAGCTGATTGGATAAGTAGCAACTCTTGTATCGTTTTTGTATACGATGATCTGCCCCGAATCCTGACTCTTTGCAGTCACTGAAAGAGTGTATGGGAAATCATCGTATCCAAGCGTAACCGTCTCAACTGTCGATGTCGCGCCGTTCTGCTTGAGAACAAATCTTACAGATGCCGGATCATCCGAATCGTAGTCAAAAATGTTCTCGATTGTTACAGAACCTTTGTATGTGTAGCTTGGCTCAGGTCCGTTACTTATCGTAACATTGATTGCAGAGCCCTGTTTTACCTTATTTCCGGCAGCAGGTGACTGAACGCATATCTCACCTTTGCTGTACGACGAAGAATACGACTTGCTGACATTGCCGAGCTTTAGTCCTACATTTGAAAGCGCCGACTTAGCCTCCGATTTGGTGAGTCCGAGAAGTGACGGTATCTCAACTTCTTTGTTCTCTTTTCCCTTGCTTACATGAAGCGTTATGGTTGATCCTGCAGGAACCTTCTCTCCGCTCTTCGGATCGGTATAAGCAACCTTTCCTTTTTCAACCGTATCACTGAATACATCATCACCTCTGACAACTTTGTATCCCGCCGTCTCAAGGTCTGAAGTTGCTGCTTCTACGGTCTCGCCGATGACGGATATAAGTCCTGCCTCAGATCCTCCCGTACTTATGTAGAGAGTAACCTCTCCACCGTCTTCTATCGTCTGACCGGCCTCAGGATTTGTTCCGATAGCGTATCCTTTTTGAACCTGGGGATCGTCTTTGTTCTCAATCTTGACTTTCAGTCCCTGTCCTTCAAGAATCTTCACTGCAGCATCCTGGCTTTCATTGAATACGTCAGGGATAAGTGTCTGTCCCTCGGGAACAGATGCAGGGTCAACCGTTGCAGTGGCCTGCGGAGACGGAGAAGCGCTCGAATCATCAGAGCTTGATCCCCAGAATCCCACGAACTTTCCAACCAGGAATATAAGAATGATAAATATGATAACCGCTACAGCTATGCTTCCGATAATCAATGCCTTTTCAAGTTTCGGATCCACGTCATCTTCTTCCTCTTCTTCCTCTTCAGGAGGCAAAGTCGACTGAAGTGGCTGTGGATTGTGAGCAGCTGCTGCTTTTATCTGATCTACGTCATTATTTGATATAAAAATGGTATCATTGCCGGCAAATCCCGCATTTATGATTCCGTACTCTCCTGCCGGATCCTGCAGGAACATTTTTAAGTCTGCGATGAGATCAGCTACCGTAGAGTATCTGAGATCTGTTTTCTTTTGCATACATTTCGCAACGATGTTGCTAAGTCCTCTCGGAATCGTAGCATCTATCGCTGCAAGCGGCGTCGCATCCTCCTGGATGTGCGCAAGAGCAACCGCAACCGCGCTCTCTCCGGTAAACGGCAATGTTCCCGAGAGCATCTCATACATCGAAACACCGAGCGAATAGATATCACTCTTCTCATCCGAGAATCCGCCTCTCGCCTGCTCAGGTGAGATATAGTGAACAGATCCCATAGCATTTGCAGTTATTGTGTTTGAGCTGGCTGCTTTTGCTATACCGAAGTCGGAAACCTTCGCTGTTCCATCTCTTGAGATTAGAATATTCTGCGGTTTGATATCCCTGTGTATGATATTATTCGAATGAGCCGCATCAAGTCCGCCCGCTATCTGCAATGCGATACCTACGGCTTCCTTTACGGTCAGTTTACCTTTTTGATCTATATATCTTTTGAGCGTTATACCGTCAACATACTCCATAACGATATAGTGCATACCTTCTTCTTCACCTACATCGTATACGCTCACGATATTCGGATGAGTGATGGCAGCAACCGCCTGAGCCTCCTGTCTGAATTTGGAGACAAATTTGGTATCCTCGCTGTACTCATTTTTCAGCACCTTGAGTGCTACATATCTCCCCAGTCGATGGTCTTTCGCACGGTACACATCTGCCATTCCGCCCGTTCCGACTTTCTCCACTATCTCATATCTGTTTCCTATGAGACTTCCGATACTTACAATCATATCTTTCCTCCAGCTTTCAATCAATTCTTACCAAAACTACGCTTATATTGTCTTTGCCTCCGGCATCATTGGCGGCATCGACAAGCTTTTTACCCATAACTTTCAAATCTTTTTCTTCGGTGATGATCTTTTCCATATCCCTGTCATCAAGCATATTTGACAAACCATCTGAACAAAGCAGAAAAACATCGCCCTCGGCCACTTCGATTTCAAAGCAATCAGGAACCGGAGACTCCGTAGTTCCAAGCGCCCTTGTGATGATATTTTTGTTCGGATGCGTTCGCATCTGATCTTTCCCTATCTCGCCATTTTTTACCATTTCTTCAACGAGAGAATGATCGACAGTTATCTGCCTGAGCTTATCCCTCATCAGATACAGGCGGGAATCACCGATATTAACTATATAAGCAGTTCCGTCGTTTACGGTCATACCGACAAGCGTTGTACCCATACCTGCATAAGCAGGGTCAGACGCGGCTTTTTTGATAATCTCTCCATTCGCATAAGCCACAGCATCCTCGAGCGCGCTTACCGGAGTCCTTTTGTCTGAGCGTTTGAGCGCATTTACAAACTCCTCAATACAGATTTTTGAAGCAAGATCTCCCGCATTGTGACCGCCCATACCGTCGGCAACCAAAAACAGGTTGGAGAAAAAACCGACTGAACTCTCTTCACTGAAGACAGAATCCTGGTTACTGTCACGTGTACGTCCTATGTCAGTCAATGAAAATGAATCCACCGTCTCGCCCCCTTTCTTGAAACTGCAAAAATGGTTAGGCCCGCTTATCCGATAACTTTTCTTCTGAGCTGACCGCACGCGGCATCGATACCGCTTCCCATTTCCCTTCTTATAGTAACATTTATTCCATATTTTTCAAGTATTTTTTTGAATATTACTATTGTTTTTTCACCTGATCTGCCGTAAACCCTCTCTTTTACGGGGTTAAGCGGAATCAGATTTATATGCACAGGACAACCTTTTTCACGCATATCCACCGCCAATTCCGCAAGTTTTTCCGCATGCTTTGCGTGATCGTTTACTCCCTGTATCATACTGTATTCCCAGGTTATTCTTCGCCCGGTCTTTGAAAAATACTCCCGACACGCATCCAAAACCTCCGAAAGAGGATGTGAAGCCGTAATCGGCATAATCTTGTTTCTCAGCTCATCATCAGGCGCGTGAAGACTCAGAGCAAGTGTAATCGGAAGTCTCTCGTCAGCCAACTTCCTGATACCATACTCAAGTCCGCAAGTTGAAACAGAAATCGCCCTTGCACTTAAGTTTCTGCCTTTTTCAGATGTGAGAATCCGTATGAAAGACATCAGGTTTGCATAATTATCAAATGGCTCTCCCATACCCATAACAATAATATGTGAGAGACGTCCTCCGCTTTCGCCGTAATGCTCTGCTTCCACATCGTATACCTGCGACAGGATTTCTCCGGGCGTGAGATTCCTCGAAAGCCCATTTATCGTTGAAGCACAGAAAGTGCAGCCCATACGGCATCCAACCTGAGACGACACGCAAAGGCTGTCACCTGATTTGTATCTCATCCAAACACATTCTATACAGTCACCGTCTTGTAGTGAAAAAATGTATTTCTCTGCATTTTTGTCATCAGACACTTGCTTGAATTCAAGCTTAATCGGGTCTGTAATATATTCTTCTTTTAATTTTTCGCGCATCTCCATGGGGAGATTTGTCATACCGTCTATATCAAATACACGCTTTCTGTGTATCCACTCATAAAGTTGCTTGGCTCTGAAAGGCTTCTCATTCATCGCCTTTACTATAGACATACAAGCATCTTCATCAAGACTTCTGAGATCCCTTTTCAAGTTTTTCTCCTCCAAATCAAGCTTCACGTATCACCCGTTTTTGTGAAGTCTCGCAACATAAAATCCATCCATTTCATAAATACCCGGCAGTGCGGTAAGTCTTCCCGAAGCCGTCTGAGAACTTTTCAGACTGTCAGGTATGTAATCATCCAAGCTTTCCGCGATAAAACCATATTTTTCTATCAGATAATCAGTATTTCTGTCATTCTCATCAGGGTTTATGGTACAGGTGCTGAAGATCAGCGTTCCACCCGGTTTCAGCATCTGAACCGAAGCATCTATGATTTCCCTCTGAAGCCCGGTTAGCTCCTTTGCATTTTTCACGCAATTGTACTTAAGTTCGGGTTTTCTGCCTATGATTCCAATTCCGCTGCAAGGCACATCAAGCAACAAAACATCTGCTCTTTCATGCCATTTTTCATCTGTTTTTCTTCCGTCAAAAACCTTGCATTCATAGTTTTCATACGGATATCTCGAGAGATTCTCACGTATCTTCGCGACCTTTCCGTCGCTCACATCGCGTATGCTCATCATCCCTTCGCCGCCAAGCCTCATCAGCGCGTGTATGCTTTTCCCGCCGGGAGCTCCACACACATCAATCACCGTATCTCCCGGTCGAATCCCGGAAACAGTCACCGGTAACATCGAGCTTTCGTCCTGAACATAAAACAGTCCTTCATCGAAGCCATACAGTTTCCTGACATCCGGAGAATTCCTGATTATCAGGGCATCTGTCATATACCTTCCCGGCATCACTTCGATACCCTCGAATCTTTTCTTCAGTTCGCCCTCGTACTCGGCAATCGATATCCTTGAGGTATCAATATTCAGCGTAACCTCTCCCTGCCTCTGCAAAAATGCTCCGCCGATTTTTTTTGCCGTTTTTTTCCCGTAGGCTCCAACCAACATTTCCCACAAATCATCGGGAAGACTTAACAACTCGTTTTGGCGCAATCCTTCGAAGCAATCTGCTCCGCTCTCTCTATCCCTTAAAAATGTTCTAATATTCGCATTTATATAAGATTTCTTCTGTTTTATATTCTTTTTGCACTTAATCTCCGCCAGATTCACAATCTCATTTGCAGTCGCATACTCCGGAACAGAATCTGCATATAGTATTTCATGAAACGCCATCAGAAGGCATATCCTCACGTCTTCATCAAGTGAATCAGGCTTTTTGTTTGTATATTTTTGTATAACAGCATCAAGCTGTGTGGCGTACTCTATCGCACCGTAGCTCAAACGCTTGATCATTGCAACCTTATCAGGTTCTGCATCACGAACGAGTTTATGAAACACCTCGTCCGATTTCTCACCCCTGACCAGAACAGCGTATACTATGTCATATACACATTCTCTCACAGCGTATCCATCCTCTCACCGGCATTCAGATGATTGCCGTTCAGGAAACTCGCGGCGTCCATTCTTTTTTTGCCCTCGAGCTGCACTTCCTTCAGCTTCAGCACGCCCTTTCCCGTCTGTACTGAAAAACTCTTTTTAGTCACATCGCATATGGTTCCGGGTTCATATTCACTGTCTTCTGTGATAACCTCCGCAGAATAAAGCTTCAGCGTCTTTCCTCTGAAGTCACAGTAAGCTCCCGGCCATGAAGACAGCCCCCTCATATATCTTTCTATTTTTACTGCTTCCCATGAAAAATAAATCTTTCCGAGTTCTTTCGTAAGCATAGAAGCATATGTACTTGATTCATCGTTCTGTTTTTCAGGTTTTATCGCGCCGCTTTCTATCTCATCAAGTGTTTCCAACAACAAATCAGATCCCATATGAGACAGCTTGTCGTGCAGGCTTTCATCAGTCTCGTCAGGTTCTATATCAATTTCTCTTTTCAGCAGCATATCACCGGTATCCAATCCCGCATCCATCTGCATAGTCGTAATTCCGGTTTTGGCATCCCCTGAAAGTATAGCCCACTGCATCGGCGCCGCGCCTCTCCATCTGGGAAGCAATGAAGCGTGCACATTTACGCAACCAAATCTCGGTATGTCGAGAATTTCCTGCGATAATATCTGCCCGAATGCAATCACAACCATAACATCGCACGGAATATTTTTCAGGACTTCCACAAACTCAGCATCCTTCACACGAACCGGCGTGTATACATCTATCCCCTGCTCGATAGCATATTCCTTCACAGGTGTAGCTGTAAGTTTGCCACTTCTCCCTCTGGCCTTATCAGGCTGTGTGACAACGGCTTTCACATCGTGTTTATCGGACTTTGCGAGACCTTCAAGAACAGGTAACGAAAAATCCGGAGTTCCCATAAATATTATATTCATTCACAAAACCCTTCTTTAGTCCTTCAGTCCTTCTCTTTCCATAACTTCCTTGACTTCATCTGAGTTGTAGAGCTTGCCTTTTTCGGCTTTTTCAACATACATCTTTCCACCCAGATGATCTATCTCGTGAACCAAAGCTCTGGCAAGTAGCCCCTCTCCTTCCAGGATAACCTCGTTCATATCAAGATCATATGCTTTTACTTTCACGCGCATCGGCCTGGTAACTATCCCAACTTTGTCAGGAACACTCAAGCATCCTTCCAAACCTCTTTGCTCTCCGTCAGACTCTATAACCTCAGGATTGATCATAACTATCGGATCAGTATGCTCTTCTGTAATATCAACAACTGCGATTTTTTTCAGTATCCCTACCTGCGGCGCTGCGAGTCCGACACCGTCTGCGTCATACATGGTATCGAACATATCCTCAACCAAAATTCTGATCTTTTCAGTAACCTCAGTTACTTCCTTGCAGTTTTTCTCAAGTATCGAATCTCCATACTCCCTGATGTTACGAATTGCCATTTCTAATGTCCTCCGATGTAATTCATTGAATTAATTCCTGATATAATTCACTCTGTTGTTTTTGTTCCATTTTTCATTATTCATCATTTCAGAGATGCTGTCAATCAGCCTTGTTATCTCTTCATCGCTGTCGCTTTTTATATATATCAAGCGCCTGTAATAATCTTTAATCTTTGATACGCCGGCATCAGACGGTCCAATCACAGAAGCATCTTCAGATGCCGATTTTTCGGCATATTCCGCAATTCTATCGGCACATCTGATCACTTCATCCTCTGATTTTGAACTTACAGTAAGCTCGAGCATTTTTCTATAGGGCGGATAGCCCATCATTCTTCGAAAAATCAACTCTCTCTCATAAAAATGTTCTGATTCTCCTGTGGCAACCGCCTCGATACAGTACTCATCCGGTTTATATGTCTGTATCACAAACTCTCCCTTCTTGTTTACTCGGCCTGCTCTTCCTCCCGCCTGCATCAAAAGCTGATAGGTTCTCTCGTTGCTCTCATAATCGCCCTCGTGCATACTCAGGTCGGCTGCAATAGCCCCGACAAGCGTCACTCCCGATATATCGTGCCCTTTTACTATCATCTGGGTTCCGACCAGGATATCCGCCTCTCCCTCTCGAAACGGAGCAAGAACCTTTTCATGGCCGTTTTTATTTTTTGTTGTATCGGCATCCATTCTGAGGACTTTGGCTTCCGGGAATTCAGACTTCACAAGCTCGTATACCTTTTCAGTTCCAAGTCCGAAAGCTGCTATATACGGTGATCCGCACTCAGGGCAAACCTTCGGCATATCCGCTTCGGAGCCACAATAATGGCATACAAGTCTGTCCGGTTTGCCGTATCGCATATGAGCTTTCATCGAGACATCACAATGATTGCATTTTATCACATATCCGCAACTTCTACAAGATATAAATCCCGCAAAACCTCTCCTGTTGATAAACAGCATCGACTGCTCACCCTTTTGGAGCCTGTCATTTATCTTTTCTTTAAGTAACCTTGAGAAAATCGAATGGTTTTTTGCTTTCAATTCCTCCCTTAAGTCAACCACATGTACCTGTGGCATCGGAACCGAAGTAGCTCTTTCATTCAGTTTTAGAAGCTCATACTCACCGGACTTAGCCCGTACATACGTCTCTACGCTCGGCGTAGCGCTCGCGTAAATAACTGACGCATTTTCTCTTTTTGCTCGCTCCGCAGCCACCTCTCTCGCATCGTAGCAAGGCGTTTTTTCACTTTTATAGCTTTTTTCGTGTTCCTCATCTATAATGATAAGCCCCAACCTTTCAAAAGGGGCAAAAACAGCGGATCTCGCGCCGACTAGTACATCTATATCACCGTTCAGCGCTCTCTGATACTGATCATACCTTTCTCCGGCAGATAGTTTCGAGTGAACCACAGATACCCTGTCTCCGAAGTTCTCCACAAGTCTGTTTGCCGTCTGATACGCCAACGCAATTTCCGGAATCAGCACTATAGCCTGCATCCCTTTCGATATAGCGTATTTAATCATCCTGATGTATGTTTCAGTCTTTCCTGATCCTGTAACTCCGTACAGCAGGTAGTTTTTTCTCACTCCGTCATCTATATCTGCACACACACTGCTCACAGCGCGCTGCTGCTCGGGATTCAATTTTTTGTATTCTTCATCATCTTTGTAGGAATACCTGACTTCATCCGGTCTTCTGTACACCAGCTCATCCGAAATACTTATTATTCCCTCTTTTATAAGTGCATCCGTTACATTTTTTGTGGCTTTGTACTTGGACAGCGCCTCAGAAGTGCTCAAAAGTCCCTCGCTTTTTTGCATAGCCCTAAGCAATCTCGCCTTGGCTACATGATGCTTTTTTTCGCACTTATCTATGTATTCTTCAAGCTTTTCACCTGTCACAAGAAAATTAAGCCAGTGCTTTTCCACCGGCTTAACCTTTAGCCTTACCGGCAATACAGTCTGTATTGCCTGATTCATACTACCCCCGTAACGGTCATGTATATACCCTGCTATACCGAGCAGTCTTCCGGCCGCAGGTACTTCTTTGTCTGCAATTCTGATTATGGACTTCAGCTTATCCCTGTCATAATCACTGTAATCCTTTATATTTATTACATATCCCGGTATTTCACGATTTCCTTTTCCAAAAGGTATTATGACCGCGGATCCTGATGATATTTTTCCAAAAAGTGAATCCGGAATCAGATAATCAAAACCTTTGTCCAGAGATTCAGCCGATATGTCCACAATTATTGTGGCTATATTTTTCCTGTTAATATCAGCCAAAACTAATACCTCTTTTCGGAATTTATACAATTGCTTTCACAACATCGTCAAGATGCATACCCCTTGACGCTTTGAGAAGCACCCAATCATCTTCTTTCAAATCTGCTTTGAGTGCTTTTATCAGACCGAAGTTGTCTGAAAAACTCTTGCTTTCTATGTCAGAATTCGCCTTCAAAAAGTTTACTATTGCCTTTGATTCATTACCAACGCAGTAAACCGCATCAAGCTTTCTGTTCTGTTTTGCTTCATTTACGATATAAGCCCCTATGCTTTTGTGAAGCTCCTCAGACATATCTCCGAGCTCCAAAACATCACCGAGCACCGCAATCCTTCTTCCGTTTCCTTCGTGCGAAAACAACGCGCGCAGGGTACTTCTGATGGAAGCAGGACTGGCATTATATGTATCATCTATGATATGATATCCGTTTTTATGGTGAATCTCACCTCTCATAGAGAGCGGCATATAATTATGAACTGCATCTGCAGCATCCTCAAGCGACACATCAAGCATTCTTCCAACTGCAATAGCTACAACCGCATTGGTTACATTGTGCTCGCCCATTACGCCGAGCGAAACCTCACATGACTCATCACCATGATGATAGGTGAATTTTTCCTCTCCGTTTTCAACCCTCACATCTGACGCATAGCTTGATATCTGCGCCAAATCCGTTTTTATATCAGACTCAATCCCGTAGAATGAAACCCTGCAATCACCCTTGCAGCAGTCGTACGGAAGATTTGTTCTGATCAAGTCATAGAGATCTCCGTTCGCACATGCAAAAACTCTGCCTTTTTCATCAAACTCGCGGATAATCCTGCCTTTTTCGGAGCAGATATTCTCTCTTGTTTTGAAATTGCCTATATGCGCCACACCGATATTCGTGATAACCGCAGCACTCGGACGCGCTATATCAACAAGCGAATCCATTTCGTCAAAAAGACTTACGCCCATCTCAAAAACGGCAACCTCCACATCGTCCTCAAGGTAAAACATCATCAGCGGAAGTCCAATTTGAGAATTGAGATTTTTGTAAGTTATCAACGTTTTGTATTTTTTTGACAGAACTTCACCGATCATCTCTTTCGTCGAAGTCTTTCCAACGCTTCCGGTCACACCTATAACAGGGATGTCAAACTGACTTCTGTACCAGGCCGCAAGGTCTTGCAACGCTTTGACTGTATCATCAACCAGTACACATGCTCCCTTGTCGGATTTTATGCTGTCATCTGATGACAAAACACAAGTTGCTCCGGCATCAAACACGTCAGGAATGTACACGTGCGCGTCAACTTTCGCGCCAATGATCGGCACAAAAAGAAATCCTTCTTTAATTTTTCTGGAATCGTGGTCAACGCCCGTAATTTCGGCTTTCGGATCACCGAAAAGCAGCTTTCCGCCAGTCGCTTTCACCACTTCTTCTATCGTAATCGGTTTCATTCATATCTCCCTTTGAAAAAATATGCCCATCGTACTATTTTTATCACTTTCCACCTGTACTCAATTTATTCTCCGATGACGTCAGGCATATCGTATCTTCCGGGCCCCTTGCCGTTCAGGAATTTCGCAGCAGAGATTGCTCCCTTCCCGAATACTGCCTTTGAATAAGCTCTGTGTGAGAATGTGATAACCTCATCTTCGCCCGCAAATATCACGTCGTGATCTCCGACTATAGTTCCGCCTCTGACAGCAGAGATTCCAAGCTCTTTCTTGCTACGTTTTTCACGCTTGGTTGATCTGTCATATACATACTCATACGCATTGTCCGCAGCTTCATTCACGGCATCAGCAAGCGCAAGAGCTGTTCCTGACGGAGCATCAACCTTTTGGTTGTGGTGTTTTTCAACAATCTCTATATCATATCCTTCTTTTGCAAGTGTCTTGGTAGCCTCTTTCAAAATCTTTTTGAGCACATTTATTCCGATTGAGTAGTTAGCAGATCTGAGAATAGCCGTTTTTTTCGAACACTCCTCAATATCAGCAATCTGCTCGTCCGTATATCCTGTTGTACACAGAACCGCCGGAAGCTGTCTCTCCTCGCAGAAGTTCAGTATATCTGCCAAAAGATCAGGCTTAGAAAAATCTATCAGCGCATCCGCTTCTATGTTGCAATCCTCAATGCTTGCAAATATCGGATATCCTGCATCTCTGTTAGGTACCAGGTCGATACCTGCAACTATAGTCGCGTCATTATCCTCAGCTGCAAGTCTGGTTACTGTTCTTCCCATAGCTCCGTTGCAACCGCAAAGAATTATTCTTGTCATTTTTCACCCTCCAAACCCGAAATTCACGCCAGTTTGATTCCAATCTTTGCCATCTCATCGGCAAGTATTTTCGCATTTTTATCTTCCATTTCAGTCAGCGGAAGTCTGAGTCCGCCCACATCAAGCCCCATAAGGTTCATCGCTTTTTTAACCGGTATCGGGTTAACTTCGATAAACAGCGCCTTGATCAAATCGTAGAATTTAAGCTGAAGCTTAGCCGCTGTAGCATAGTC
The DNA here is from genome assembly GCA_024684535.1 of Eubacterium sp. Taxonomy (GTDB): domain Bacteria; phylum Bacillota; class Clostridia; order Lachnospirales; family Lachnospiraceae; genus Eubacterium_F. The sequence continues at coordinate 33,884 of JAIKWQ010000071.1, forward strand.
TCCCGCAAGACACGCAGCAACCATATCGTGTGTCTCCTTCGGAATAACATTTGAAAGCACAGATATCACGCCTTTTCCGCCAAGAGACATCAAAGGTACCACAATATCGTCATTTCCGGAGTACACATCAACTCCACCATCTGAAAGACTGAGAACCTTCGCCGTCTCTGACAGGTCTCCCGTAGCATCTTTGACACCGACGATGTTGTCAACTTCTTTCCAGAGGCTAACTGCCGTTTCAGCTTCTATCTTCACTCCGGTACGCCCCGGAATGTTGTACATAAGCATTGGGAGCTTTGTTTCTTTTGCGATAGCTGAAAAATGAGCCTTCAGACCATTTTGAGTTGATTTATTGTAGTATGGAGTGACTACAAGAAGTCCGTCAGCTCCACATTTTTCAGCATCTTTGGTAAGCTCAATAGCTGTCGCGGTTGAGTTTGAGCCCGTTCCTGCTATGACAGGTATTCTTCCCGCAACTTTCTCACAGGTGAACTTAATGCAGTTCACGTGTTCCTCTTCTGACAGCGTTGACGCTTCTCCTGTGGTTCCACAGCTTATGATCGCATCTGTTCCGCCCTCAATCTGCATCTCGAGGATTTCATCGAGTTTTTCGTAGTTTACGCTTCCGTCAGCGTTCATTGGTGTGATAAGCGCTACGCCGGCTCCTTCAAAAATAGCCATGTTCTACCTCCAACTTTAAAAAATGTTTTCTAAATAATTCTATTATTATATCTCGTCCTTTTTGAGCTGTATCTCACTGACTACCTGAATGTAAGGCAGCAACTCCTCAGGGAGGATGTTACCGGTGATATACAGGCGCGAGTAGTCGCCGTCGAGGGTGAGAAGTTCTTTTACCTGGTCGATATTCAGAATTTCCAAGTCAAGAAGCCCCAAAAGCTCATCAAGCACGATAACTGCGCTCTCGCCGGTTTCGATAACCTTTCTCGCGTAGTTAAATCCATTCAGGATATTGA
>JAIKWQ010000077.1 GCA_024684535.1 Eubacterium sp.
GGCAAGTCTGTTTACTGCTTTTTTAATGTTTCTGCCTCTCGCATTTGTTGTTATAAATCGTGTTGCAAAACCACCTATTTTAGTGTTGATTTTTTTGAGATATGAGGCCTTGATTTCAGGTTTAACTTCTGTGGTAGCGTATTCTTTTTTGAAATCAGTTTCATTATTCGAATCAAGGTACTTCGTCAAGTCCTGATTGATTGCCGCAGTATCCAAGACTTTTCCGGGCTTTTCTTTTTTCACCTTTAACTTCACAGTCATCGTGGCATTTTTCGCTGGCTTATCATATCTGACTTGATAGTCTTTCATCAGCTCATTCAGCATATCCGAATCGCTTTCGCAGGCAATCTCCACATCAAACTTCGTGGCTTCTCGGTCTCCGTCTATGATTTCAATCTGATCCGGGACCGAAAGATTTTTGTCGGAATTTACTATGTACTTAGCTGCGGCATCTTCTCTGCCGGCATCAAAGCTTTTTCCGTCAGAGCACTTGATAGTGACTTTTTCATGAAGTTCATCCATAGAATACAGATTTTCTTCTTTGTCGATTGTCACGTAAGCTTTTCTGTTATTTCTTTTATTTACGGCTGCTTTCAGTATACTTGTTATTTCCTTTGCAGTCTTTCCCTCGAGACTCTGTCCCTCGAAAAACTTATTCGGATAAGTATACTCTCTCCGCTCACTGACTTTCGCGCGCATCTCATCTGTCACATTGACCACGCCGGGCGGATTGATATACTTTCTGTAAAACCAGACACCTCCGATAACAAGCGCCACAAGCACTACTGCTATCACAATCCTGTTGCGGATTTTGCGTCGTCTCATTTTGTCACCTTCTCCTCAAAACAGACTTATCATCACATTGTACTATAAATCTGAAGATAATGCAAGGAAAAGTCCATTTTCATTTGCGTCGACCGTCACAGTATCTCCCTCGTTTATCTTTTCTTCGAGGATTTCGGTCGCAACAAGCGTCTCTATATGCTTCTGTATATACCTGCGAAGCGGCCTTGCTCCGTAACCCGGCTCATACGCCTCATCGGTTATCCTGTCCGCTGCAGAAGCTGTGACCTGCACAGTTATTTCCATATCGCGCATTCTCTTATTCACATCCGCTATCAAAATATCTATAATCTCTCTGATATTCTCCTTGCTGAGCGGTCTGAACATCACTACTTCATCAAGACGGTTCAAAAACTCAGGTTTAAACGACCTTTTGAGGACCTCCTTAACCCGTTCTTCAGCTGCGCCCGAAAGATTTCCTGCCTCGTCAATTCCGTCAAGCAGTATATCCGCTCCGAGATTCGAAGTCATGATAAGAATAGTGTTTTTGAAATCAACCGTTCTTCCGTGCGAATCCGTAACACGTCCGTCGTCCAGTATCTGCAGAAAAATGTTGAAAACGTCAGGATGGGCCTTCTCGATTTCATCAAAAAGTATAACCGAATACGGCTTTCTCCTCACCGCCTCAGTTAGTTGGCCGCCCTCTTCGTAACCTACATATCCCGGAGGCGAACCGATAAGTCTCGTCACTGAGAACTGCTCCATATACTCGCTCATATCGATACGAACCATCGCATTTTCATCGTCAAAAAGGTTCTCAGCAAGCGTCTTCGCAAGTTCTGTTTTTCCGACTCCCGTTGGCCCCAAGAATAAAAATGATCCGATCGGCTTTCCGGGATCTTTGATCCCTGCTCTGGAACGAATGATAGCTTCACTAACTTTCACTATAGCATCGTCCTGGCCGATAACTCTTTTTTTCATATGCTCACCGAGTTTCAGAACCTTGTTTTTCTCGCTCTCATTAAGCTTAGAAACAGGTATTCCGGTCCATTTGGATACTATCTCAGCTATCTCTTCGTCGGTTACGCTTTCGCTTATCAGTCTGTCTTCGTCTTCCTTATCGGGAAGTGCTGCCTGCGCGCTCTCAGCTTCCTTAAGCCTCGTCATAAGCGCAGGTAGATCTTTGTTTGCTATCTCAGCAGCTTTTTCATAATTATATTCATTTTTCGCTTTTTCAAGCAGGGCATTTTTCTCTTCTATTTCTGATTTTATGCTCTGAACGCTTTCACTTCTTTTCTTTTCCTTTTCCCATTTGGCATTGATGACTTCGAATTTTTCCATTTCTTCGGCAAGTTCTTTTCTGGTTTCCGCCAGTCGTTCCTGACTCTGGGAATCAGTCTCTTCCACAAGCGCTGCTTCTTCGATTTTCAGCTGCATGATATGTCTGTTCAGATCATCAAGTTCCGCAGGTGATGAGTCTCGTTCCATTTTTATCATTGCGCAAGCTTCATCAACTAAATCTATCGCCTTGTCCGGCAAAAATCTGTCTGATATGTATCTGTCGGAAAGCTTCGCTGCCGCCACGAGGGCATTGTCGGAGATATCGACTCCATGATAAACCTCGTACCTATCCTTGAGGCCTCGCAAAATAGAAATCGTATCCTCGACATCCGGCTCTGATACCAGAACAGGCTGAAAGCGCCTGGCAAGCGCAGCGTCTTTTTCTATATAATCTCTGTGCTCATCAAGAGTTGTCGCTCCTATGCAATGAAGTTCTCCCCTCGCAAGCAAGGGCTTCAGCAGGTTTCCTGCATCCATAGCGCCGTCGGTTTTTCCGGCGCCGACAATCAAGTGCAGCTCATCTATAAATAGGATAACTTTTCCATCAGATGCTTTCACCTCGTCAAGCACCGCGCGAAGCCTTTCTTCGAATTCTCCGCGATAGCTTGCGCCTGCTACAAGAGCGCCCATATCCAGTGCAAATATCTGTTTATCCTCGAGGCCTTTCGGCACATCGCCTTTGACAATTCGCTGTGAAAGCCCCTCTACAACGGCTGTTTTTCCGACACCCGGCTCACCGATGAGGACAGGGTTATTCTTCGTTTTTCTGGAGAGTATCTGGATCACATGTCTGATTTCTTTGTCTCTGCCGATGACCGGATCAAGCTTCTGGTCACGCGCCTGCTCCACCAGGTCGTATCCGTATTTTTTCAGCGCATCGTATGTGTCTTCGGCGTTTTCTGAGGTGACTTTTCTTCCACCTCTGACTGCCTCAAGCGCCTGCAAAAATCTTTCTCTGTCTATCCTGAAGTCAGCAAAGAGTTTCTGCACTTCGGGATTCGGGTTTTTGAGCATGCTTAAGAACAGATGCTCCACCGCAGCGTATTCATCGCCCATTGCTTTTGCTTCGTCTTCGGCAAGCACCAGAACTTTTTTCAGATCTTCACCGACGTAGATGCTTCCGCCCTTGACTTTCGGTCGTTTGTTTAAGAGTCCTTCGACCTGAGCCTTGAAAACATTTTCGTCGATTTCCATTTTTTCAAGAAGGTTGGGAATTATACTGCCTTCGGTGATGAGCATGCTGTAGAGAAGGTGCTCCAAAACCAGCTCCTGAGAGCCGTATTCGTAGGCAACTTTTTGCATGCTGTTTATCACTTCTCTGGCTTTTTTTGTGAATATTTCGTCGTCCATGAAAAACACCTGCCTTTCTTGCAATCAGCCGGATAATTATAACATGAAATCGACATTTATTCAAGGGAAATGCTGACAGATAGTTTGTTTCCTGATATAATTAGACGGTGTGCAAGTAATTAACAAGCCAACGCAGGCTAATTAAACCGCCTGCTTATGGTTTGTTAATCACTTTTGCACCTGCTTTTTTCGCTTTTTGTAAATAACCATTCCGCAGCCTGCTATTGCAAGAACGGCAAAGGCAATCAAGCTGATTATAAGCGCACCTTTCTCATGCGTAAGCGCGGTCGCGGTAGTCTGGGCAAATGTGTTAGCCGCATTTCCCGCGCCGACGAGATCACCTGCCGGATTACCTGTTACTTTTCCGTAGTTTTTACAAGCCATAACGGTATACTTATTCGAACCGGCAATTCCACCTGCGTTTCCTTGAGCCTTAACATTGCCGTAGTTTATACATTTTTCCACACTTCCTGTATCATTTCCGCAATTATATATGCTTCCTGCGATACCGCCGGTATCAGACTTTCCTTCTACTGTTGCATAATTAATACAGTCATAAGTCTGGCTCGTACAGTCTCCAATAATCCCCCCTACACCACCTGAATCTCCATGAACCTTCACAGCGGCTGCAGCACTGCATTTTGAAACAACTTTTGCGTGACAGAGCCCCACAATTCCGCCTACACTTCGGTTGCTTCCATAAACAGTACCGCTTTCATAAGAACAATTCTGTACTATATTTTTTTCACAATAACCGGCA
>JAIKWQ010000096.1 GCA_024684535.1 Eubacterium sp.
TGAGCTTTTCCCTCTTCTGATTTTGCTGCAGACTTTATATAAACATTATCAAACATAAACTTTCTGAGTCCGAGCAAAGCTTTTTCTTTTTCTTTAGAAAAAATGATCTCATCCTTCCCCTGACTGTTTATTATCAAATCGTGAATCAGGGTGTTTAATCTCTCACGCAAAGTATAACCGAGTATATCTTTGTACTCTACCGGAATCTGTTCTTCTTTTATGACTCCGCCACGTATAGCATCATCAATATCTGAATTTACATACGCAATCTTATCACAGATTCTGACTATTTTTCCTTCCATTGTCGAAGGCTTTCCTGCAGTGGAATGATTCAGTATACCGTCTCTGACTTCTTTCGTGAGGTTCAATCCCTCTCCGCCTTTTTCTATAACTTCTACGACGCGGATACTCTGTTCCTGATGTCTGAAACCATCCGGAAAAATATCATTCAGTATTCTTTCTCCCGCGTGTCCAAACGGCGTATGACCCAAATCATGTCCGAGCGCTATAGCCTCAGTCAAATCTTCGTTAAGCCTCAATGCCTTCGCAACTGTTCTCGCATTTTGAGCAACCTCAAGCGTATGCGTCAGGCGGTTTCTGTAGTGATCCCCCTCGGGAGCCAGGAAAACCTGCGTTTTGCCTTTGAGTCTTCTGAAACTCTTTGAATGCAAAATTCTATCGCGATCACGCTGATACACAGGACGCAAATCACACTGCTCCTCATCCACATCCCTTCCTAAAGACTCATCGCTGAATGCAGCATAAGGGCTCAAGATATCGTGTTCTCGTTTTTCAAGTTCCTCTCGAATTGTCATAGCGATCACTCCAATACTCAAAATAATCAGGCCACATAATATAATTACAACATAAAAAAGGGATTTCCTTTTTTTATTTTGAAAAAATACACCCACAGAAATTCTGACGATACAGACCATACTCTTCAGAAAGCTCGATACTCCGCTTATATCCGTTGTTTTTCTTGAAATCAGAGACCAGATAAGGCACTCCGAATTTTTCAGACATTTTTTCACCAACCATCATCAGATCTTCGGCATTTTTGTACGGACTTATCGATAAAGACGAACAAAAATAATCAAAACCTTCGTTTTTTGCAACTTCGGCTGTAGCTCCGAGCCTCAGTTCAAAGCATTTTAAACATCTTTTGCCTCTCTCAGGTTCGTTCTCAAGGCCCTTTGACACTTCAAAAAACTTCTCCGGCTCATAGTCAGCATCTATAAAACATATTTCTCTGCCATAAGAAACTTCGCTATAGTAGCGCATAAGTTCTTCTTTTCTTTTCAGATATTCATCCTCTTCTGTTATGTTGGGATTGTAGAAAAAAATGGTTATATCAAAGAATCTGTGCAGATATTCCGTCACGTAAGTTGAACATGGACCGCAACAACAATGAAGCAGCAGGGTTTTCTTCCCATCAAGCTCGGATATAAGCTTTTCAAGCTCTTTTTGATAATTTCTTTTATTTGATGTCAAATCAGTTGCCCCTTCTGCTTAAGTATTCGTCAAAACTACCCTGTCTGTATCCGAGTACATCAAGTGTAACATACGCAAATCCGAGACTTCTGAGTTTTTCATATACATCAAATCTGATATCCGCTCTGATGAACTTTGATATATCAGCCGAATCAAGCTCAATTCTTGCGAAAACGGTTCCATGCGCTCTGACTCTTACTTGTTTGAATCCACGCTCAATGATGAAGTTTTCCGCTTCATCTATAATAGAAAAAAGCGATTCTCCAATTTGCTCACCGTACGGTACTCTTGTGGCCAGACAAGCGCACGACGGCTTATCCCAAGTAGGAATTTCAAGAATTTTTGAAAGTTTTCTGATCTCATCTTTTGTGAATCCATATTCACGAAGCGGGCTGAAAATTCTCGCTTCATCAAGCGCTTTTATTCCCGGACGGTATGATTTTTCATCATCAGCATTGGTTCCGTCGCACAGTACAAAGTCGCCCTCATTTTTCACGAACTCAGTCATTTTTTGAAACAAAGCTTTTTTGCACATATAACATCTGTCGGATGGATTCTGTTCAATCCCCTCTACCGTAAACGGATCATACTCACAAAACATATGCGTTATGCCGTATTTTTCGGCGATTTCCGAAGCATCTTTCATCTCTCTTGACGGAAACATGACAGATTTTGCTGTTACTGCAAGTATATCTTCCGCAGGAAGGCTTTCCTTCGCGGCAAAAAGCAAAAAAACAGAATCAACCCCGCCGGACAAAGCTATAGCAAGCCTCTTTTTTGTCCGCAGAGCTGATTTAAGTATGTTATATTTATCGATCAGAGTTCTATCAATCAATATTACGCCTCTATACTGTTTTTCTTGAGTGCTGCCTTCACGCTTCCCTTCGGATCAGAGATCAAAAGCGCAACAACCCAGATTACAAGTGCAAGTGCAATTACAGAAAGGCCAAGGAAGCTGTCGTTAATCATATCTTTAACTGCAGGCGTGAAGTACTCAGCACCAAGCTCGATGTACTCAAAAACAGCGTCACAAAGCCACATAAGAGATGCTCCCCAGAACATAAACATAAGCATTCCGAGTTTCATGTTGTCATTTTTACGGTTATACCACAGAATTGTTGTAATAACTGCGGCAAATACAGTTATAAGTAATGTCATTTTTCATATCCTCCCATTCTCAGCTTTCAGATGTCTGCTTTTCTTCTTTGTTTGCTCTGCGCATGATAGCATCAGCAACCAAACACATACCAATCCAGACAACAGTAATAAGTCCTGCCATAGAAGATCCGACTGTAGCCATCTCATGAAGCATTTCAGATGTGTCCGCCGGGTCATTCATCGCTGTCAAAAATGGGAACCACGCTGTAACCTCACCATGCCAAACGTGCTCAAACGCAAGCAAAACAGCTCCGCCTATAAGCAGATATGTAAGCCATTTAAGCTTTCTGCTGAGAGGGATTTTCACCTGAGCAGAAGTCTCTTTCTTTGTCTCCTCGCCATTAGCTTCTCTTTTCTTTTCTACTGCTTCAACCACTTTTACCACTACTGCTTCAACTGTAGGAACCAAAAAACATGCCATATCGCACTACCTCCAATAACTTAATTTAACGTAAACACAATTATATTGCATAGTTGCGCCTCTGTCAAGATATTTTTATTAGGAAACTCCCGAAATCACGCCGCCTCCAATCAGGCAATCATCGTCGTCATAAAAGACGGCTGACTGTCCCGGAGTGACCGCTCTGACAGGTTCATCAAATGATATCCGTATACTTTCTCCGTCTATACGCTCAACCGATGCAATCTGCGGATCGTGATGATACCTGATTTTTGCGTAGCATCGTATGCTTTCTCTATTTTGCAAATCTTCTATGGAGAGGAAGTTTACATCTCTGCAAATAACTGTTTTTTCAAACAACGCTTCATTCGAAGATAATACCACCTGATTTTTCTCCACGTCTATATTTTTAACAAAAGCAGGATAACCAAGTGCAATTCCAAGTCCTTTTCTCTGTCCTATAGTATAATGAATTATTCCCTTATGTTTTCCGAGTAAGTTGCCTTCTTCATCAACAAAATCGCCCTCTCCGGGAAGCTCCGTTTCGGCGTGATCTTCTATATAATTTGCATAATCATCGTCAGAAACAAAGCAAATTTCCTGCGAATCAGGCTTATTCGCCACAGGAAGCCCGGCTTTTTCTGCCACGTTTCTGACTTCATCCTTTGACATTCTTCCAAGAGGCATGATTGTTCTGGACAGTTGCTCCTGAGTAAGCTTATATAACATATATGTCTGATCTTTTTTTACGTGAGTTGCTTTTTTCACCGTAAATCTTCCGTTATCGTGTTGAACAACTGATGCATAATGACCTGTCGCTATAAACTCTGCCTGCATATCATCAGCGGCATCGAGCATCTTTTTCCATTTAACATATTTATTACACTCTATACAAGGGTTCGGAGTAAGTCCTTTCATGTATGACTCAACAAACGGTTTAGTCACGCTGTTTTCAAATTCCGAGAAACAGTTTTTTACAAAATAATTGATTCCAAGCCTGTCACAAACCATTCGCGCATCATCTATTTCACAACATCTGTTGCTCTCGCCTTCGGCTGCAAGCCAGTTTTTTAAAGTGACACCTATAACCTCATATCCCGCAAGTTGCAAAAGATATGCAGCTACTGCGCTGTCAACTCCTCCTGACATACCAACAATTACTTTTGACATTTACATTCACCCGTTTATAATTTCAAAAGATTTAATCTAAGCGCATTTAAGCATACCGTTACACTGGATAAACTCATAGCAGCAGCGGCAATCATCGGGTTAAGTTCTATTCCGAAAAGTCCTGCTGCAAGCGGTATACATATGGCATTATAGAAAAATGCCCAGAACAAATTTTCATGAATATTTCTGATTGTTTTTTTGCCAAGAACAGTTGCTTTCACAACGTCGTTTAAATCATCGTTCATAAGTACCACATCGGCGCTGTCTACGGCAACTTCTGTGCCTGTTCCGATTGCTATTCCTACATCTGCTGTTGTAAGGGCCGGTGCATCATTTATTCCGTCACCAACCATAGCTGTTTTTCCGCTTTTTGATATTTTTTCTATATTTTTTTCTTTCTCGTCAGGTAATACTCCTGCAATTACATTTTTTATTCCGACTTTGTTTCCGATTGACACCGCAGTATTAACATTGTCGCCGGTAAGCATATATACGTCTTTTCCCAAATCTTTAAGCTTATCCACAGCCAAAGCCGAGCTATCTCTGATAGTATCGGCAATCGCTATAACTCCAAGAATTCCACCGTCTTCTTCTATGAAAATCGGGGTTTTGCCATCCGAAGAAAACCTGTCTGCAATTTCATCAGCCTTATCCTGTGGGGATGCTGTTCCTTCTTCATCATCATTTATTATGAATTTTTTGATATAATCACTGTTACCCGAATGAATTGTTTTTTCGTTCAAAACAGCGCTAAGTCCGTTGCCGGGAACCTCTTCGAAATCTGTTACATCCATCAGTCTGACACCTGCATTTTCACAATGATTAACTATTGCTTTTGCCAATGGATGAACAGAATTATTCTCAAGCGCATATGCTCTGACAAGCAGGTATTTTTCAGAAAACTCGTCAAACGGAAACACATCTGTCACAGTCGGCACACCGGATGTTATGGTTCCTGTCTTATCCAGAACGATATTTTTGATCTTCCCTGTCATTTCCAGCGCTTCACCTGTTTTAAACAAAATTCCGTGCTTTGCGCCGATTCCGTTTCCAACCATAATCGCAACAGGTGTTGCCAGTCCCAAAGCGCAAGGGCAGGAAATAACAAGCACCGATATAGCTCTGGCAAGAGCATACGATACGTTTTCTCCTGCTATCAGCCATCCGAACAGAACTATCAGCGCAAGCAACAAAACAACCGGAACAAACACCGCAGATACTCTGTCAGCTATACGGGCTATTGGCGCTTTTGTCGCTGCGCTCTGTGAAACTATTTTTATGATTCCGGCAAGTGTTGTGTCTTCTCCGACTCTGGTTGCTTTGCATCGTATAACTCCTGACATATTGACTGTGGCAGCCGAAACCACATCACCTGCATTTTTATCAACCGGAATAGACTCCCCAGTGAGCGCGGATTCATTTACTGCGCCCGTACCTTCTAAAACAACACCGTCAACCGGAATTATCTGTCCGGGTTTAACTACAAAAACATCTCCCGGCACAACTTCATCTATGTCAACTCTTACTTCTTCGTTGTCAATTATTAAAACTGCGGTCTTGGGCGCAAGTTTCATCAGGCTTTTGAGCGCATTCGTTGTACGCCCTTTTGAAATTGCTTCAAGAAGTTTTCCTATAGTGATAAGCGCCGGTATCATTGCCGCCGATTCGAAGAAAAGCTGATTATGATAAATATCCATAAGCGAAGCATTCGACGCTCCGTTTGTAATCATCCATGTCATTTTATAAAGTATAAAAATGCTCCAACCGAACGAAGCCGTAGCTCCGAGCGCAACGAGCGTATCCATATTCGGAGAAAGACGAATTGCTGATTTGAATCCGTTTATGAAAAAGTCCCTGTTTATAACCATCACTATAAGGCTGAGAAGCATCTGTGTTATCGCAAGACCTATGTGATTGTGGCTCAAAAATGAGGGCACCGGAAATCCAGCCATGTTGTGCCCCATGGTTATATACATAAGAATTATCAGAAATACTACCGAAGAAATGAGTCTTTTTTTCAGGTGAGTAATCTCATTTTTTTGTATGGTGCCGATTTCATCTACGGAATTTGATGCCGTTTTCGATTTGTAGGCACTGTCATTTGTTGAGCCGGAAGCTGATTTCGCGTCATATCCTGCATTTTTTACTGCTTTTATGATTGTCTCATCATCAACATCGCCTTCAACTCCCATAGAGTTTGTGAGCAGGCTTACAGAGCAGGATTTCACACCGTTCACCTTGTTTACAGCCTTTTCGACTCTTGCCTGACAAGCAGCGCAACTCATTCCGGTTACTGTGAATTGTTTCATGATTTATTATTCCGTCTCTACAGATACAAAAGTATAACCTGTTTCCTCTACAACATTTTTCAGGATTTCCTCGCTCACCGGTTCATCCGTCTGAAATGTTGTGATTCCTTTCTTGTGAGATGATTTAACTTTCTTCGCATCAGGAAGAACGCGTCTTATAGCGTCATTCATATGAGCTTCACACATACCGCACATCATCCCGTCAATTCTTACTGTTGTTTTCATTTTTTTACCCTCCAACTAAAATATTTTTTATTATAACAGAGAAAAACTTATTTTTCAACACATATGTCTTTGATAACTTCTCCTGCAATTATCAGTCCCGCCACCGACGGAACGAACGAGACCGATCCCGGTGTCTGCCTTCTGCCATTCTCATTTTCTGAGGCGTTATCCTGTGCCAGTGGCTTCTCTTTCGAGTATACAACCTTGAGCGATTTGATCCCGCGTTTCTTGCACTCCCTTCGCATCACCTTAGCAAGCGGGCATTCACTGGTTTTATATATATCTGCAACCTCAAACTTGGTCGGATCGAGCTTGTTTCCGGTTCCCATAGAGGAAATCACCGGCACACCCGCTTTGTTCGCCTGTGTGACAATCTCTAACTTCCCGGTCACCGTATCTATCGCATCCACCACATAATCGTAAACACTGAAGTCTATCTGATTCGCGGTTTCCGGTAGGAAAAATGTACCGAAAGTCGTCACTTTGCACAAAGGATTTATCTCCTCTATACGCTCTTTTGCCACATCAACCTTGAGTTTTCCGATAGTCTTCGTCGTAGCGATAATCTGCCTGTTTATATTGGATTCACATACTTTATCATTGTCAATCAGGTCAATAGCACCTATTCCGATTCTCGTTAAGGCTTCAACGGCGTAACTTCCGACACCGCCCACACCGAAGACAGCCACGCGGGCATTTTTAAGTGTTTTCAGAGCCTCAGTACCTAAAAGCATTTCAGTTCTTGAAAAATAATCATTCATAATTATTCTTTTATGAGTACCTCCCATCTACCGTTACGCTTACTGTTCTCTCTGCGTAATCGAAGGATTATTTAGTAATTCCTTTAAGATCGCCA
>JAIKWQ010000104.1 GCA_024684535.1 Eubacterium sp.
TTCGTGAAATCTTAAAGGAAACAGACGATGCGAAATTCAAGGTGCTTGCGGAAAACGTTGCCAGATATCATCACGAGAGATGGGACGGATCAGGCTATCCGGAAAAGATTGCCGGAGAGGAGATTCCATATGAAGCAAGGATTATGGCGATAGCTGATGTCTATGATGCGCTGGTTTCAAAGCGCGTTTACAAGGAAAGAATGTCATTCGAGAAGGCTGATTCAATCATTATGGAAGGTATGGGAGTGCATTTTGATCCGTCACTGGAGAAGTATTATGTTGCTGCCAGACCTAAGCTTGAGGACTACTACAGGCAGGAGGACGAGGCAGAGGAGCCAAAAGAGCCAAAAGCACAGGAGGAAGAAGCTTGATAACGGATGAACTGCTGGACAGGATTTGTAGACTCGCTCAGTTGGAAATAACTGATGAAGAGCGCGAAGATGTGAAGTCGGATATGCAGCACATCCTTGATATGGTTGATAAGCTGAAAGAATTGGATACGGACGGAGTTGAGCCGTTTACTTCAATTTCCGATACGTGCAGGGTGAGAGAAGACGAGGAAAAATGTTCCGACAGAAACGAGGATCCCGGAAAGTGCAGAGCCACGCTGCTTGACGGAGCACCCGGAACAGACGGTGAATATCTGAGAGTTCCTGACAGCTTGAATCCGAATGATGTCAAAGATAAATCTACGGCAGTAGAAAATGATGGAGTCGAAGCAGATAAAAATGAAACATCCGGTTCGTCAACAACTCAATCAGAAGATGATTTATCAAATGCGTTTATCACAGAATTCTACAGCTGTAATCCACTTGACGGTCTCAAGGTGGCAATCAAAGACAATATCTGTGTGGCAGGTCAGAGGACGACTGCCGGTTCACGAATTCTTGAAAACTATATCCCTACATACTCGGCTACAGCAGTAGAAAAGCTGGAACAGGCTGGTATGGCGATTGTCGGAAAAACAAATATGGATGAATTCGGGATGGGAAGCACATCGGAGACATCATTTTTCGGAGCGGTGAAAAACCCATACGATGAGTCGCGGGTTGCCGGAGGTTCGTCGGGAGGTTCTGCGGCAGCGGTTGCGACAGGGCTTGCGGATGCTGCGCTTGGTACAGATACCGGCGGTTCTATACGTCAACCCTGTGCGTGGTGCGGACTTACGGGAATCAAACCGACTTACGGAACGGTATCTCGATATGGGCTCATATCCTATGCGTCATCATTTGATCAGATAGGGCCGATAGCGAAGGATATCAGTACCTGCGCAAAGGTTCTCGAAATCATATCGGGACCGGATGAGAAAGATTCGACTACGATTGACAGAAGCGATTCGGACTCTTTTTCTGCGATTGAAAAAGCCGACGGATCAAACAAAATAAATCAAAAGAACAATCCCGGCAATCAGTTGGAAGGGTTAAAGATTGGCGTGTTGAGCACTGTTACTGCGGATAAATCCGAACCGCATATTCTGAAAGCCGTAGATAACGTGTCAGATACACTTGAGTTGCTTGGAGCGAAAAAGGTTCAGGTAAACCTGAGACTCTTGGATTATGCAGTGGCGGCGTACTATATCATAGCCTGCGCCGAAGCCTCATCGAATCTCGAGAGATATGACGGCGTGAAGTATGGCCGCCGCGCTGAAAACTATGCAAACCTGAATGAGATGTATAAAAAAACCAGAACGGAAGGGTTTGGAAGAGAAGTCCGAAACCGTATTATACTTGGGACCTTTGTCCTTTCGAGCGGGTTTTATGATGCGTATTACCTGAAGGCGCTGAAAGCCAGACGTCTGATTTTTGATGAGTTCGAAAGAGTGTTTTCAGATTGCGATGCGCTTTTGATGCCGGTGACAACAGGTAAGCCTCCGAAGCTTGGAGAGAGCTTGAAAGATCCTGTGCAGATGTACTTAAATGATGTTTACACAGTGATTGCGAATTTGTGCGGATTTCCCGCAGTTGCATTCCCTGTAAAAAATGACAGACCATATTCGGCAGACAACCTGCCCGTGGGAGTACAGCTCATGGGACCGTTGTACAGCGAACAAAAACTGATAAACATAGTACTTGCGTACGAGAAATCAGACGATAAAGCAGGAGACTAGTTATCAAGCTTTTGCTTGAGCATCTCTTCTGCAAGTTGTGGTGAAGCTTTGCCGTGGGTTTGTTTCATCACCTGACCGATGAGAAATCCCATGGCTTTTGTTTTGCCTGACAGATAGTCATTTACAGATTTTTCGTTATCTGCGATGACGGTCTGAATTATAGCGTCAAGCTCACCTGTATCGGAAAGCTGAGCGAGACCGTTTTTCTCTATATAGCTCTGAACATCAAATTCATCTCCTGCGGCATCAAATATTTTTTCAAAAATATCTTTTGACACGGTAGAATTTATCGTTCCGGCATCGGTTATTTTTATCAGTTCCGCAAGGCTTTTTGCATTTATTATTAAGTCTTCCGGAATTATATTTTTATCTTTCAAAAGACGTATGGTTTCACCCATAAGTCTGTTGGCACATTTTTTCGGATCAGCCCCGAAACCTACCGTCTTTTCAAAAATGTCTGCAAAGTTTTTGTACTCTGTTATGGCTTCGGCATCCGGTTTTGAAAGTGAATAATCAGACATATACCGCGTGATTTTTTCTTCACGAAACTCGGGTTTTGAAGCTTTGATTTTTTCTATAATTCTATCACTTATTATTACGGGTGCCAGGTCGGGTTCAGGGAAGTATCTGTAGTCCATAGCATCTTCTTTGGAACGCATAGTGTATGAACATTTTTTTTCGTCATCCCAGCGTCTGGTTTCCTGTTCAACTTCATTTCCTGATTCAAGTAGAGCGACCTGTCTGTCAAACTCGTTTTCGATGGCATTTGATATTGCACGAAATGAGTTAAGATTTTTCATCTCTGTCCTGGTGCCGTACTTATCGTTCGGGTGATGGACGGACAGATTCACATCAACACGCATCGATCCCTCGTTCATCCTGCAATCCGATATTTCGAGATACTGTATGGTGGCGCGAAGTTTTTTCAGAAATTCCGTTACTTCCTCAGCGGTCCTCATATCGGGCTCGGTTACTATCTCGATCAGGGGAACACCGGCACGGTTATAGTCGATTTTTGTTTCGCCTGTATTGGTGTCATGGATAAGTTTTCCGGCGTCTTCCTCCATATGGATTTCGTGGATTCCGATTTTCTTCGGCGTATCATCACCGATTTGCAGATATCCGTTTGTCCCGATGGGGGAGTAAAGTTGTGAAATCTGATAATTCTGAGGATTGTCGGGATAAAAATAATTCTTTCGATCAAATACAGTTTTTCCGGTGATGTCGCAATTGAGCGCGAGCCCGAGCGCCACAGCGTATTCAACCACTTTTTTGTTCAGGACGGGAAGAGTTCCCGGCATAGCCATACAGACCGGGCAGATATTTGTATTCGGCGGAGCGCCAAAAGCAGTGGAGCAACCGCAAAAAATCTTGGTTTTTGTCGAAAGCTCCACGTGAATCTCAAGTCCTATAACCTTTTCATATCCGTTCATTTGTTTCTCCACCGTTCTCGGGATTGTGGCATTTTTCTTTCAAATGCACTGTTTCCGCTGATTATACCATTTTTTGAGGTTCTTGTAAACTTGTAAATAAATACCTTCAAAACCTTTACATCGTGCCTCAAAAGTGCTATACTATAACAGTCTGTATACAAAAATGACACGGATGTTTGTTTGGGAGCATAGCAAACATCTGAAAAATAGCATATGCTCCGGAATGAGAGGAATGAAAAATGATTGATATGAGACGTGAGCGCCGCTGGCCGGCAAGTCTGAAACTAGAGATTTCATCACTTTTTAAACAGGACAACGAGAAAATTGAAAATGTGGACGCTCCGATAGAGGTTATCGATGTTTCACATGCCGGAGTAGGATTTCGCACTACAAGCGTTCTTCCGATTGGATATTATTTCAATGCCAGACTTGTGCTTGGTGAAAAGGATGCGCTTAACTGTGTTGTCAGAATTCTTCGTCAGCAGGAGGACGGCGATGCGTTTATATATGGTTGTGAGATAGTCGGAGCGGCATCTATCATGGACTATGTTCTCAATGATTATGTTGCAAATATGAATGATTAGTAATTATTTAGGGGGAGAAGATGTTATCTAAATTCAGTGTCAGAAGACCATATACAATACTGGTCGGGGTAGTTATAGTTCTTGTACTGGGGTACCTTTCATTTACAAACATGAGTATGGATTTCCTGCCAAGTATGGAAATGCCGTACTCTATTGTTATGACCTCTTATCCGGGGGCATCACCTGAGGAAGTGGAGACGGTCGTTACAGCGCCTGTTGAAGCTGCGATGGCGAGGATAAGCAATGTCAAAAGTATCAATTCCATATCGAATGCAAACCTTTCTGTCGTTATCATGGAGTTCAATGACGGAACCGATATGAACGCCACGTCGATAGATATGAGGGAGAGCCTCGATCAAATAAAAACGTACTGGGACGATTCGGTGGCGAATCCGACCATCATGAAAATCAATCCGGATATGATGCCTATCATGGTTGCTGCAATCGACTTTGATGGAATGAAAAGCGCCGAGGTATCAAACAAGGCTACCGATGATATCATACCTGAGCTTGAGAGTATACCGGGAGTAGCATCGGTCAATATTTCAGGTCAGGTCAAAGAGCGTGTGGATATCACTCTCAATGAAGAAAAAATAGAAAAAATGAACAAAAAGGTGGCCGATGCTCTCGAAGGCAAGTTTGAAGATGCCGAAAAGAAGATCACATCCGGTCAGAACAAGATCAAAAAGGGTAAGGACACACTTTCAAACGAGAAAAATGAAGCCGCTCAGAAAATGGCAGAAGGTCAGACTAAGCTCGGTCAGGCGGGAAGCCAGATAAATGAGGGATTAAAACAGATAGATGATCAGATAGCCAAAGTGAAAGAACAGCAGGCTAAGCTGAAAGAGTCAGAAAAAGAATTAAACAAAGGAAAAGCAGCTTTGGCTGCACAGAAAAAATCCGTATCCGCTACGGTTAAGTCTCTCGAGAAGGCGCTGGATTTGTTGAAAAAAGCGAAGACAACTCTGGCACAGATAGACAAGAATATGGCTGAGATTCAGGCCAAGATTGATGCTGCGGGCGGAGCAGATACAAGCGCTCTTGAAGCACAGCTTGCTGGTCTGAAGGCTACCAGAAACGCCATCATAAATGAGCTCGAGAAAAACGGAGTCAAAGAAGACGAAATCGACGGCAAGATTGACGAGGTTGAGTCGGGACTCAAACAGGCGAAGTCAGGACTTGCAGAGATAGAAAAGCAGGAAAAGACGATAAAGACGGGCGAAAAACAGATCAAGACTGCAAAGAAAAAAATTGCTGCAGGACTTGCGAAGCTGAACGCTATGAAGAAAAAGCTGAAGGCCGGCAAGATCACTACGGAAAAAGCCCTTGAACAGTTAAATAAACAGCAGATTTTGGCAGGAATTGAACTCAGTGTTGCTCAGGCAGGATTAAACAGCGGTGAGCAGCAGATGAAAACAGCCAAAAAGGAATTCAAAAATACAAAGAAAACGACCAAAGACAGCACAGATCTTATCAAAATTCTTACAAAAGAAATGGTTGAGAATATCCTCAAGGCAGAAAACTTCGATATGCCTGCAGGATATGTGGAAGAAGGCGCAACATCGTATCTGGTCAGAGTAGGTGAGAAGTTTGCCTCTGCAAAAGATATAGAGGATCTCGTAATACTCGATATGGATATCGACGGGCTCGATCCGATACGTCTGTCAGATGTCTGCGATGTGGCTACAACGGATGACTCTGATGAGGTATATACGGTGCTGAATGGTAATCCTGCTGTTGCGGTTACTATGCAGAAGTCTTCGGGATTCTCTACCGGAGATGTCACTGATGCTGTATTGGCGAGATTCGATGAGCTTGAAAAAGAGTATGAAGGACTCCATATGTCAGTTCTGATGAACCAGGGAGTTTATATCGACTTCGTTGTGGATTCTGTCATACAGAACCTTCTGTACGGAGCGATACTGGCAATCATCGTACTACTCATATTCTTGAGAGACTTCAGGCCTACGATCATCGTTGCCTGCTCCATACCGTTGTCGCTTGTGGCAGCTATAGTGGCGATGTATTTTTCAGGAGTTACACTCAACATCATTTCACTTTCGGGACTTGCGCTCGGAGTCGGAATGCTTGTGGACAACTCTGTCGTCGTCATAGAGAATATATACCGAATGCGAGGCGAAGGTGCCGGCTTCAGAAAAGCTGCCATCGAGGGAGCGAAACAGGTTTCGGGAGCTATCATATCATCAACGCTTACAACAATCTGCGTTTTCGCGCCGATCATATTTACCGAGGGTATCACAAGGCAGCTTTTTGTCGATCTCGGACTTACTCTTGCATATACACTTACAGCATCACTTATCATCGCGATGACCTTGGTTCCCGCGATGTCCGCAGGTATGCTGAGAAGAAAGAGCAAGGGCAATTCAAAGATTATGACCGCAATCATAAATGCATATATGAAAGTCATCAGACCTGTGCTTAAGTTCAAATGGCTTGTGGTTATCGGAGCGTTTGCAATGCTCGGGCTGAGCATTTTTCTCGCAGTTCAACGAGGCGCATCGATGTTCCCTGATATGCAGAGCACGCAGATGACTATCACGATGACACCTCCGAAAGACACTGACGAAAAGCAGGTTAGAAAAATGTCTGATCAGGCGATAGAAAAAATGCTTGAAGTATCGGATATAGAGCGAGTTGGTGCTATGAGTGGCAGCGGTTCGTATATGAGTTCACTCTCGGGTGGAAGTCAGGATGCCATAACCATGTATGTCATTCTGAAAGAGGACAGAGAATACAGTAACGATGAAATAAAGGAAATGATCCTGGACAAGACATCCGATATTAATTCAACTTTTGACGTCAACACAAGCGCGATGGATATGAGCGCGCTGACAGGTTCAGGTATAGATATACACATCAAGGGAAGAAACTTGGATAAACTTCGTCAGATTTCCGAAGACCTGATGAAAAAACTTGAGGGTGTAGACGGACTGAAGGATATCAAAAATGAATTGGAAGAATCAGGTGAAGAATTCCGTATAACAGTCGACAAGGCGAAAGCTATGAAGTATTCACTTACGGTAGCTCAGGTATTTAACCAGATCAGGACCAAGGTTGCCGAGAGTTCTTCGTCAGTCAAGCTTTCAACAGATGAGAGAGACTATGAGATTTATGTCAAATCTGATTCTGATGAAAACCTGACCAGACAGATTGTTCAGCAACTCAAGATGGATTATACGGATGTCCAAACGCAGAAGAGCAAAAAAGTTAAGCTGAATAAGATTGCTACGTTCCAGACAGTTCCGTCTCCGAACAGTATAAAGAGAGACGGTCAGTCGAGATATGTTGCAGTAAAAGCAAGCATTGAGGACGGATATATCGTAAATAATGTCGCTGCTGAGGTTGACAAGATTACAGATAATTATGAACTTCCTTCCGGATATACATTTGATATACAGGGGGAGAACGAAGCAACTATGGAAGCGGTCGGACAGTTGCTCTTGATGCTTCTGCTTGCAGTGGTTTTGATGTACCTGATTATGGTTGCTCAGTTCCAGGGACTCAGAGCGCCGTTTATCATACTGTTTACCATACCGCTTGCGTTTACCGGTGGTTTTCTGGGGCTTTTCATATCGGGAAGCGACGTGAGCGTGATTTCGATGGTAGGATTTGTTATGCTTTCAGGTATCATAGTAAACAATGGTATCGTGCTTGTTGACTATACAAACCAGCTTCGTATAAAAGGCGAAGGAATGGAGAAAAAAGAAGCTATCGTACTGGCCGGAGGAACGAGACTTCGTCCTATCCTTATGACAGCTATAACAACAGTGCTCGGACTTTTGCCGATGGTTATCAACAAAAATATGGGCTCGGATATGGCAAAACCGATGGCAATAGTAGTTATCGGAGGATTGATATACGGAACGCTTCTGACGTTGTTTGTTGTGCCTTGTATGTATGATATGTTGGCGAAGAAAAAGATGAAGACAGAGGCGGAGCTTGACAGACTTGAATCTCAGATGATAGAAGACGAGCCGGAAAAACTTCAGGAGACAGAGGACGAAGATGAGTGAGAAAAATAAACCCGGATATATAAGCAGATACCGCAGGATTAATCTGATTTGGCTGATAGTATGGATAATCATCGGAGTAGCTATAGTTCTGACGGGATGGTTTATCTGGCATACCAGGGCTAATATCCTGACGGTTCTCGGAGTGCTTATGGTTTTGCCGGGAGCAAAAAGAATCATAGCTCTGATCGCGGCCGGCAGGAAAAAGTCTGTGTCGGAAGACAGGATAAAAGCCATAGAAGAGCTGATAGAAGGCTATAGCTATGCAGCAGATGTGGATACCTTCAGATACGAGGATGAAGAAGGAAAAGAGATAGAAGCGGAAACTGTTTTTTGGACAGATTATATATTCACATCTAGTGAAAAAATAATGATGCTTGATTTTATGGTTGAAAAAGAAGGTTTTGTATTTGCTCAGCCGACTGCAAGAACGGATAATTTTGAGTATGTCAAAAAGTATTTAACGGATGTTGTGAACAATGCGTCAAATAACTACAAAATATACTTTGTAAACAGCGATGAGGAATTGATAAAAGCTCTGAAGAAAAAAGAAAACAGCGAGAGAAAAATTTCTCCTGTCGAGAGACTTGATGTGGTAAGCGCATTGAAAAGCCTTGCGGTATAAACGGTGGAAAAATGAAACGGATAACTATAGATGAATCGCTTTCAGGTCAAAGACTTGATAAGCTTTTAAGAAAATATTTATCTGAAGCGGGCAGCGGTTTTATCTACAAAATGCTTCGCAAAAAAAATATTAAATTAAATAATTCAAAAGCAAAAGGAAACGAGATATTATCAGAGGGAGACATCATAGATATATATCTTGCAGATGATACACTGGCGAAGTTTACCGGAGCAAAGGGATCAGAAAAAAACAGAACAGGTAAGCCGGTGCCGTCACTTAATCCCGAAGAAATTGTTTATGAAGATGCTGACATAATTATTCTTGATAAACCTGTCGGAGAGCTTTCGCAAAAGGCTGACAATACTGATATAAGCATCAATGAAAGACTTTTGGTTTATCTTGAAGAAAAAGGAGAATCAGGCGGGGAGAAATTGTTCACTCCCGGTGTTGCAAACAGACTCGATAGAAATACATCCGGTATGATCCTGGCGGGAAAAACGCTACGCGGAGCACAACTTTTGTCAGAGTTTATCAGAGAAAGAAAAATAAAAAAGTATTACCTTGCACTGGTCGATGGTGAAATGAAAAACAATGGTGAGACTTGGGAGACAGCAGAGGGATATATAAAAAAAGATAAAGAAAAAAATCAGGTAAAAATATACGATTCACCGGGCGAGGGACTTGAAAAAATAGCGATGAATTATCAAGTCATGGAAAACGGTGAAAAAACACTTGTTGAAGTGGAGCTTATCACCGGGAAAACACATCAGATCAGAGCATATTTTTCAAGCATCGGACATCCGCTTACAGGAGATGCCAAGTATGGATCGGGAAGCGTATCCGATTATGAAAAAGGGAAGTATTATTATTTAAGAGCATACAAACTCGTGATGCCTGAAGATGAAAGATTGTCTGAGCGGATCAGAGGAAAAACAATTATATTAACAACAGGGAGGGATACAAAATGAATGCACTTGTAGCACTTGCAGACGGATTTGAAACAGTAGAGGCGCTTATGACTGTTGATATCCTCAGACGCGGAGGCGTGGAGGTTACTACAGCTTCCATCACAGAGAACTTGGAAGTTGTCAGCTCGCAAGATATAACGGTGAAAGCCGATACAACTATCAGTGGACAAAAAGCTGCTGACTACGACGTATTTATTCTTCCGGGAGGACAGCCGGGAACCACAAACCTGAGCCATAGCGATGATGTGAAAAGACTTCTCGAAGAGGCAACATCTGCAGGAAAAAAAATAGCTGCCATATGCGCGGCTCCGACTGTTTTCGGTCAGTACGGATATCTGGAAGGAAAGAAAGCCTGCTGCTATCCGGGGCTTGAGGAACAGCTTACGGGCGGTACGGTAACTATGAATCCCGTGACGATAGACGGAAATGTTATTACAAGTCGAGGACTCGGAACAGCGCTTGATTTTGCACTTGCCATACTTGAGGAAATCTCAAGTCACGCAAAAGCTGCGATGATAAAAAAATCTGTAGTAGCATAAAAAAACGGAGACGATATGGGTACCTGGAATTCAAGAGGGCTTAGAGGTTCATTTTTAGAGGAACTGATCAATCTAACCATAGAACAATACAGGACAAAAAAACTTGCCCTGATACAAAAAGTCCCCACGCCTATCACGCCGATAAAAATTGACAAAGAAAGCAAACAAATAACGCTTGCTTATTTCGAGCAAAAAAGCACGGTTGATTATATAGGTGTTGTTCAGTCTGTTCCGGTTTGTTTTGACGCGAAAGAATGCGCCAAATCATCTTTTCCGCTTGCGAATATTCATGAGCATCAATACGAGTTCATGAAGGATTTTGAAGCACAGGACGGCGTGGCATTTTTGATAATTTATTTTAAGAACAAAGATACTTATATGTATCTGCCGTTTGAGAAACTGAAATACTTCTGGGAAAGGATGTCAGGTGGAGGGCCTAAACATTTTTCATTTGAAGAGCTTGATGAAAAATATACAATTTCGACTTATTCGGGGACATTTTTACACTTCCTTGAACAATTGCAGACTGATCTCAGTGATAGGTCGTAGATATGTGTGATTCACACAGAAAGTGAGGTCGTAATATGAGGTCAATAACGCTTTACACAGAGGAAATTGATGACGCAGAAGAAGCTGTCGAGGAACTCGTGGAACAACTTAGTGGATTTGAACTCGCCAAAAACAGCGTTGCAATCGTATTCATCGAAGAAGAGTTGGAGTATGATGAATTCTATGCGGAACTCAGAAAAAAATCTGACATACCGGTGATCGGTTGTACGGCTATGGCGATGCTTCTCGGCGAGGAAGGATACTGTGGCGGTGGAATCTCGGTTATGATTCTCACTGATGATGAATGTGAGTTTTCTGCCGAAATAGTTGAAAATCTCACGAAGGACAACTACGAGGAAAGAATAACAGATGCTTACAAAGCAGCTTCATCCAGATTGCCTGAAAAAGAAAAGTTGATCATATCATATGGCGTTTTGGTCAAAGGCGAGAAGGATGTATACGGTGACGGGCTTGTAGCCACGCTTGATAAAGCTTCAGGTGGAACGCCGATATTCGGAGGACTTGCCTCGGAGGCATTTAACTTTACAGGCAGTATGGTTTTTTACAACGAAAAAATAATCGAAAACGGGCAGGTTATGCTTTTGATATCGGGGAATATCAAGCCCAAGTACCTGACTATAAATTCAATAGATAATAAGTCAAGGTTTTCGTTTGAGATAACTAAATCAAAGGGGAATGAGATTCAAAAACTCGGAAAAGAAACTTTTGTCGAAGCACTCAGAAATCAAGACTTCATCGTTGATAAAGAGGAAGTAATGGGGGATTACCTCCTGTCACCGTTTGTTGTTACTATAGAGCAACCGAATGGTGAGAAGGTTGAAGCGGCAAGGACCTTGTCATTTTTCAATCTCGAAAAAGAAACAGGTACATTCCTCGGAGCGACACCTGAAGGTTCGTACCTGAGTATCGGCATCATCAGTCGTGATGCGGTTCAATCCTCGCTTGAAAGAGGATTTGATCTAATCAAGGGTATGCTTGAGGGAGAAGAAGGATATAACACGCTTCTTTGCACGACTTGTGTCGGACGATTTTTGGCGCTTGCAAGTGATGTGCGAGTGGAGGCAAAAATATGTACGGACAAAAAGCCTGATGGGTTCTCGCTGATGGGCATGTATTCATATGGTGAGTTCTGCCCAATCAAGGGTGAAAGATCAGGAAAAGACTACAATATGTTCCACAACTTTACATTTGTTATTTTGGCATTTTAATCACTCGATTTTAAAAGGAGACGGTGCGAAATAATATGGGAGAAAATACTGAAGAAAACCTCACGCCTGAAGAGCAGATAACACAGCTCAAGCATGAGAACAAAAAACTCAGACGCGAAGTGAAGCACATGATGAAAGATAATGTGCTTTTGCGTGTTGCCAATGAGCAGGCATCTCATACGCAGGCGTTTATTCAGAAGGATAACTTAAAGCAGATTTTCTACAATCATCAGTTGTTGAAAACCTCGCCGAACGTTATGATTTTGACGGATGCAAGTTTGCAGACTGTCATGGTTTCCGATGTGTTTTTCCAGTACAGCCATTGGGACAAAAGAAAAGTCGAGATGGGTGTAGATCTCAGGATGGCGTTGACGGGAGTGCTTGGTGAAGATGAGTTGGATGGCTTTATGAAAAGATGCCAGGAGGCTCTTGACGGAAAAGATATCGAGACATATATTATGTCCGCTATGCTCAAGGGCAAAACAAAGGACTTGCAGACCACTATCAGATATATGAAAAATGAAGACGATGAGATAGTGGGACTGAATATCGTATTTATCGACATGACCGAGATTATCGATGCCAGAGATAAGGCTGATCAGGCAAACAAGGCGAAGAGTTCATTTTTGGCAAATATGTCGCACGAGATCAGGACGCCTATCAACGCGGTTCTCGGTATCGATGAGATGATAATACGTGAGAGCAATGAGCCTGAGATTGTTTCCTATGCATCGGATATCAGAAGCGCAGGAAGAACGTTGCTTGCGCTTATCAACGAAATTCTGGACTTCTCGAAAGTTGAAGAAGGAAGAATGGAAATCATTCCGACCACGTATGAGCTTGGCTCGCTTATAAATGACGTGGTAAACATGGTTAATGACAGAGTCATCAAAAAAGGACTAAAATTCGATATAGATATCAGCAGTGAGATACCACACGAGCTGCATGGAGATGAAATCCGAATCAAGCAGTGCGTTTCAAACCTGCTTATAAACGCTGTTAAGTATACTGAAAAGGGAAGCGTCAGACTTCAGATAAGTCACAGGCCTGTGGAGGATAATCCCGAAGAGATATATCTGGATATCAGGGTTTCGGATACGGGAATCGGTATGAAGGAAGAAGATTTGGAAAAACTCTTCGCGCCGTTTACCCGAATAGAAGAAAAAAGAAACAGAAAAATAGAGGGAACCGGACTTGGAATGAGCATCACTTTTGAGCTTCTCAAGCTTATGGGATCCCAGCTTTCTGTTGACAGCGTGTACGGAAAAGGATCTGATTTTTCGTTTTCACTCAAACAAAGAGTTATAAATTTCGACAAACTCGGAAGTTTTGTAGACAAGTTCAAAAAGGGAGCAGTGCGTGGCGGAGAGGTTTCCACGTATCATGAGATGTTCCACGCTCCGTCGGCAAAGATACTTGTTATAGACGATATGGAGATGAACCTGACGGTTATCAGAGGACTTTTGAAAAAGACGGAAATATATGTAGATACGGTCGAGTCAGGAAGAGAAGGACTTGCAAAAGTTGCGAATGAAAAATACGATATTATCTTCATCGATCACATGATGCCGGAAATGGATGGTATAGAGACCCTCGAAGAGATGAGAAAAATGCCCGGATACGAGGATTCTGTTCACGTGGCGCTCACAGCGAACGCCGTTTCGGGAGCCAGAGAAAAATATCTCGATTCCGGATTTGAGGATTATCTTTCAAAGCCTGTTGATGGTGAAATCCTCGAGAGGATGATAATTAAATATCTGCCGGAAGACAAGATAGAATATCTTTATACAAGAGTTGATGATATCAAACCTACGTCGGATGATGACGATGTGATTCCGTCCTGGATGTACGAGATAGAGGACCTCGATGTGGCGCTCGGAATCAAAAACTGCGGTGGAAAACAGAGCTTCATGAACGTCATAGAAACTTTCCACGATACTGCAGACGGTATAAGTCAGGATATACTGAAATTCTACGGCATGCAGGATGTGGAAAACTATACGATCAAAGTGCATGGACTGAAAAGTTCGGCGAGAATCATCGGTGATATGAGGCTCTCTGAGATAGCTGCGGCACTCGAGAACGCCGGCAAAGAAAAGGATATGGATTTCATCGATAAGCACACCGGTGAAGCGATGAGTCTGCTTGAAAGTATCAGTGATGCGTTGAAGAGACTTGATGAAAAAAATGATGACATGGAGACTCTTTCGGACAAAGGATTTGCTGAGGTATGTAACCTCATGAGGCAGTCGGCCGGAAATATGGATTTCACGATGATAGAATCGCTTCTTGATCAGCTCAAAGATTACAAGTTAAAAAGCGAGGATGATAAGTTGATAAAAGATATTAACGCAAGACTTATGGAACTTGATTGGGACGGTATTATAGATCTTTTGAAAGACAGATAAAACATCAAAGAACAGGTGGGTAGAAAAAATGGTTAGTGAAGGAATGATAACGATAGTCAGCTCGTCGGAGGGATTTTTCACGAAGGGACTGCAGGCAAAACTTGAGGAAATCGGAGTGGGTTCGCAGTTTGTGACTCTCAACGAAAAGAACAAACGAGTGGATCTGGTTGCCGATGAAACGGATATATTTGTGCTGTATATGCAGGATGAGGTTGAGCCGGATTTCTTGTATTCGTTTTCGGATATCCTGAGCATACATTCAAGAGAAGTGATAGTTATCGGAGAGAGCGACGAGTACGACAAACTCCAGAAAAATGTCAGCGACAGGCTTATAAAAAAATGGTTTGACAGACCGCTTGATATGAATGCATTTTTGGATTTTATCCGTACGTTTTACGACAAGGATGATGAACCGGTCAAAAAAACAATTCTTATAGTGGACGATGATATGACTTATATGAGACTTATATATGACTGGCTGAAAGATGAATACAATGTCGGTATGGCAAACTCGGGAGTTCAAGCGATAAGCTGGCTTGTGAAAAACAGGGCGGATCTCGTGTTGATGGATTACGAGATGCCGATTGTATCGGGACCACAGGTTTTCGAAATGCTGAAAACCGATGCCGTAACCGGCAAAATACCTGTTATGTTTCTGACCGGAAAAAATGACAGAGAAGTCGTGATGGAAGTTGTCAATTTGAAACCGGTTGATTATCTGCTGAAGACAATCAGCAAGGAAGGGCTTCTTGGAAAACTCAGAGGGTTCTTCAGAAATCATGAGTGATTATTTGGGAGGAAGAAAATGAAAACGTCAAAAGAAGTTTATGATGGTTATGCTCAGGTTGCGCTTGGGAAAACAACGATGCATCCCCTGAAAATGGTGATTTCAGGAATATTTGCGGGAGCATTTATCGCTATGGGAGGACTGGGAAGTCAGATAGCATCTTCTGCCATAGGAGGCGCGGGAGGGAAAGTTGTAGGAGCCTGCGTTTTCCCGATAGGATTATTTTTGGTTGTGACTATAGGAGTGGAGCTTTTTACCGGAAACTGTCTGCTGACTATCCCGGCATACAGTAAACACCTTCAGCCGAAGGTGAAATTTTCGGGTGTTTTGACAAACTGGCTTTTCGTGTACATAGGAAACTTCATAGGAAGCCTTTTGGTAGCGCTTGCGGTGTACTACGGCGGAACGGGAGGTCTTTTTGACGGAAAGCTTTCGGAAACTGCTATGGCGGCAGCGGCTTCAAAGATTTCGCTTCCTTTTGAGCAGGCATTGATAAGGGGTATCATGTGTAATATCCTGGTTTGCCTGGCTGTGTGGGTTGCGATGGAAGCTAAATCTGTTCCCGGCAAGGCTATAGCCGTATTCGGACCGGTTATGCTTTTTGTGGCGGCCGGTTTTGAACATAGTGTTGCCAATATGTACTTCGTTCCACTTGGAATGCTCTATGATCAGAGTTTGAGTATGGGAGACTTCTTCCTTAATAATCTCCTGCCTGTAACGCTTGGAAATATCGTCGGCGGAGCGCTGATAGTAAGCGGTGGATTGTCGATTATCCTTAAGCCCGCAAAGAAAAATTAAAACTTGTAAAAATACATAAAATAAGGTATAATGTAACTTATGGAAACTAAGAATGAAGATAAGGTCAGACAGCAGGCTCTGTCGATACTCAAAAACCCGAAGAGATTTGCGTATTCGGTAAATGCGCTTCTGCTTCTGATTCATCTGTGTTTTATTCCGCTTTTTGATGTACTGGAAGCTGATATGATTTATAAGTACAATTTCTTCAGCATCCTGGTGTATTTAGTGTGCTTTATTATTCTGTGGAAAGCCCCTACGGGTGTCTTTATAGGAACTATATTTGCTGAGATATTCATCTTTATGATTCTGGGAACGATGAGTCTCGGATGGGATATCGGATTTCACAAGTATTGCTACTGCTTCCTGGTATCTATAATGTTTATTGATGTGTTTATATCTTCCAAGGAAACTATGACGAAAAAAACATACACGCTTGCATTTTTAGTGATAGCGGCGTATATACTGCTGCGTCTGTATACCTGGAAATATCCGTTTATGTATGATATCAATAATCCGTATCTTATCGGAGTATTTTCAATCATAAACTCAATACTCGTATTCTTGTTTATATTTGCATTCATTCTGGTCTATGCTATCAATGCTTACCAGATGCAGGATGAGATGAAAAAGAGGGCGCTTAACGATCAGTTGACCGGCCTTACCAACCGCAGGGCGATGCACGAGCTGCTGGATGAAAAAATCTCGAAAGTGGGTCCCGAGGACAATCTGGCAATTGCGATTTTTGATATAGACTTTTTCAAAAAAGTTAATGATACATACGGTCACGATGCGGGAGATGAAGTGCTCAAAAAATTTGCGACCAAGCTTGTGGGAGTCGGTACCAGTATGATAGGAACCGAGTCTGCAAGATGGGGCGGTGAGGAATTTCTTTTGGTGTTCTTCCCACTTAGGAAGCTTTCGATGGGGCAGTTCAAAGCTGAGATCATCGACATAGTTGAAAAAATCAGAAGATCGGTGAGCGCCGATCAGGTCGACTACAAAGGGCAGAGGATACAGATTACCATGACTGCCGGTGTGGCATTCTACAGATACGGTGACGATGAGATGAAACTTTTCAAAGAGGCAGACGAGCTTCTTTACTATGGAAAAGAAAACGGACGAAACCAGGTGGTTTCGGAAATACCAAATAAATGATTAAACAGGGAACGCTTAAACCGCGTTTCCTTTGGTTTATATAATGAGATAAAGGAGAAGAGAAGATGGGCTATCCTGTATGGGTGTATATCAATGTATATACTTTCATCATAGGTATTCTTTTGCTCTTTTTTAACAGAAAATGGCGCACGAACAATGACAAAAGAGATCGCGTATTTACATGGATGTTGATCATCGAACTGATTCTGACTATAGCAGACGGAATGGGCAGAACGTTTCAGATATCGACAGAGGGTTATCACAATATCGTGACTCGTATAGGAAACTATATAGTATTTGGCTTTGATCCAATTTATTATGTGTTCACTATCTTGTATGTCGAGTCTTGGGTTATCGGTGAAAATGAAACACGTGCCCGCTATTTGAAAGAATTCATAGTTTGGGTCGGAGTGATAAATGCGCTTCTGGTTACTGCATCTGAGGTGTTCGGACTGAAACTTTTCTACTACTATGATGCAAACAATGTATATCACAGAGGAAACTTTTTTATACTCAGAGTGGGTGTGTTGTTCCTGTGTCTGGTGATAGGAGTTATCTACTGTATAAAAGTTGGAGCGTATATTTCAGAAAAATACAAAACGACAGTTATTCTGTATCCGATCATATGCTCGGCCGGATGCATACTTCAGAGCGTAAGTCCTGATTTGCCGGTTGAGTATGCGGCGTGTGTTCTGGCAAGTATGGTGCTTTTTGTATATCTGCAGAGCAGGGATTCGACAGATGACTTCCTCACCGGTTCGATGAACAGAAGAAGTCTCGATGCAACTTTGGAAGAAAAGATTGCAGCTGCAACAAGCAAAGAGACTACTTTCTCGGCAATTATGATTGACGTTGATTATTTCAAGGATATCAATGACACCTACGGACATGCTGTGGGAGATACGGCACTTCAGGACGTTATAGTTATCCTCAAAAGCTGTTTGCGTTCTGAGGATCAGATAGCCAGGTACGGTGGAGATGAGTTTTTTGTTATCTCCCCGATTAACGAAATGGAGTATCTGGAAAAAGCCGTCAGAAGAATCAGGAATCGTCTCGATGACTTCAATGAATCCGGTGAGAGAAAGTTCAAACTTTCACTGAGTCTCGGGTATGATATATATGATTACGAAAGCGGTATGACCGCAGAAAAATTTATCAAGCATCTTGATGATATGATGTATGCGGAAAAAGAGAAACATCATCAGGAAGTAGAAGCAAACAGAGCAGGTTGAAAAGGGGGATTATTCATGAACAAGGTAAAGAGAAGGAAATTGGCATTTTTATTGGCTGTTGCATTGCTTTTTGGCACAGTTGGTGTTCTGCAGACAAATACCGGGAATGCGCTGGCCATATCCAGGAATAATTCTAATGAGTGGGAAATCAGCACTTATGACGACCTTTTGGAGATGGCCGCTATGATAGAGGGAGTGTCGGAGGACCATCAGGGTTCATATGCCAGAGATACTTTTGTGCTGAAAAATGACATCGTGGCGCCTTCCGATGATGTGTGGTTACCTATCGGACAGGATGATGACGGAGAGTATATAGCTTTTTCGGGCACATTTGATGGAAAAGGACACAAAATAAGCGGATTGAAAATAAACATTGACGATGAGGATTATCAGTATATCGGATTTTTCTCGAAGCTTGAAGGAACGGTTAAAAATATTACATTTGAGAATTGTTCAACAGTTTGGGATACTGAATCAGAGAATAACAATGTTCAGATATCGCATATGGGAATAATTGCTGGAGATGCGTCAGGGGCAAATATAAACGGAGTAACTGTAAACAACTGCAACATCGTTCCTGAGAACATACCTGCAGAAGCATCTGTTGTTATGGCGGGAGTCATCGCAGGACAGGCTGTTGATGCCAGTTATCAAGATGTGATGCTGTCAAATAACAATTATAATTATAATGCACAGGGTATAATGGCGCAGGATATAGGGCAGAGTGATACAAGAGTCGGTGTTGAAAACAAAGGCGGAACGTACGACCCTTTTGCCGCAGAACCGGTACCGGGTTCGAGTCAGGATGATCCTTCCAAGCCGTCCGACCCGTCCAATCCGTCAAACCCGTCTGAGCCACCGGCACAGGGTGATGAGATAACAAAAAATGATATTACATACCAGGTTGGTACAAGCAATAATGTAACGGTAACATCTGTCAAAGATACAGGCATCATAAAGATACCGAGTACATTTAAGCAGGGCGGTGTTAAGTTCAAGGTAACAAAGATTGCGCCAAAAGTGTTCAAAAAGCATAAAAATGTGAAAAAAATATACTTGCCTGATACGGTAGTTGATATCGGTGATCAGGCGATGGCAGACTGTCCGAAATTGCAATACGTTTCTATAGGTGAGAACAGAAAAGCTGTCTCGACCAAGGCTTCTTCGAAGGTCGAAGAAAGTAACTTGGCTTTTTTGCCGGTGTCAGCAAAGGTAAACATAAAAATAGGCGCAAAGGTATTTATGAACTGTGTTGCTTTGAAAAAAGTAATTATAAATATCCAGGTTACAAAAATCGGTGACCGGGCGTTTATAGCCTGCAAAAAATTATCATCAATTGTAGTTTACTCAAAACAGTTGAAAACAGTCGGAAACAAGGCTTTACAGGGAGTTCACAACTGCAAAATATCCGTACTGAAAAAGAAACTTAAGCCCTATAGAAAACTGTTTAAAAATAAAGGCCAGGGCAAAAAAGTTGTAGTTGCAAAAATGTGATAATTTAAAAGGTGGAGATACCGAATATGACATTTTTATCAAGATACAAAGATTACAAAAGAATAGTTATACAATGTCACGATAACCCTGATGCAGACGCACTTGCATCAGGGTATGCTCTTTTTAAGTATTATACCGGATCAGGAGCTGATGTTAAGCTGGTTTACAGCGGTCAAAACAGAATCACGAAACCGAACTTGAAAATGATGTGCGAAAAGCTTGAGATTCCGGTGAAGTATGTGTCAGGGGCGCCTGAGTGCGACCTTCTGATAACAGTTGATTGCCGTTATGGTGAGAGCAATGTCACACATCTGGAAGCACCGAAAGTTGCAGTGATAGATCACCACGAGAGCGACAGAGACACAGATGATGATTGCTATATCAGAAGCAATCTGGCTTCGTGTTCTACGATAGTGTGGGATATGCTCGTAAATGAAGGCTACGATATGCTTGCAGATAACAAGCTTTCAACTGCTCTGTACTACGGACTCTATACTGACAGTAATGCTTTCGAAGAGCTTTTCCATCCGATGGACAGGGATATGCGGGATATGCTCAAAAAAGACGAAGAGCTCATTTTTCGATTGGTTAATACAAACCTTTCTATAGAGGAACTCGGAGTGGCGTCAAGGGCTCTGAATGGGCAGGTATTCTCGGATATATACAGGTATTCTGTGATAGAAGCCGAGGCCTGTGACCCGAATATTCTCGGTATTATAAGTGATTTCGTAATACAGGTTGATGAAGTTGATATGTGTGTTGCATACAACAGAAATCAGGGCGGATTCAAGCTTTCAGTGCGCGCCTGTGTGCCGGTTGTGAAGGCAAATGAGCTTGCCAGGTTTGTATGTGAGGGAATAGGCGGCGGTGGCGGTCACATAAACAAGGCCGGTGGATTTATCTCCGCAGACAGTTTCAAAAATCACGTGAAAGATTATGATAATCTGACAGATTACCTGCGAAACAGACTGTATGTTTACAACACTATGTTTGATGTAATCTATGCGAAGGACTACGATATCGATACATCGGATATGAAAAAATACGTCAAGCAACCTGTGAGCGTAGGCTATGTCAAAGCAACCGATGTGGTTAAGACAGGAACGCCGATACTTATACGTACGCTCGAGGGAGATGTGGATCAGATAGTAAAAGATGATCTGTACCTGATGATAGGAATAGACGGAGAAGTATATCCGATCAGAGAAGAAAAATTCAGATCAAGTTATCATATAACAGAGGAAAAACCTGAGATAGAAGCGGAGTATAAGCCGGTTATCAGAGACAACATATACGGTGAGTTTTATCAGCTCAAAGATCTTATGAAAGGTTGCGTAACAACCGGTGAGATAAACATTTTTGCAAAGAAACTCGAAAAACCGGTGAAGGTGTTCACGGCCTGGGATCCGGACAAGTATTATCTTGGTAATGTGGGTGACTACCTCGCTGTCCGCGAGGATGATATGCACGACATCTATGTCATCAAAGGTGATATCTTCGATCGGACATATCGGGCAGTTTGATTAAAATAAGAGGTACAGATTGATGAGATACTCAGCATTTATAAGCTACCGTCACGACGGCCTTGATGCCGAGATTGCCGGCCGGCTCCAACGACTGATAGAAAACTGGAGCATCCCGGGGAAAATAGCCAAGGAACTGGGGCAGAAAAAGTTTGACCGCGTGTTTCGCGACGAGGACGAGCTTCAGGCTTCAAGTGACCTTTCCGCGGCGATAGAGGAGGCACTCGATGAATCCGAGTGGCTTTTTGTCGTATGTACAAAAAGGTATAACGAGTCCAAGTGGTGTCTGGGAGAGATAGAGTATTTTCTGAAAAAAAGAGACAGAGAACACATCATCGTTATTCTTGCTGACGGAGAGCCTGATGAGAGTTTCCCGGAAGCATTGACGCACATAGAGAAAAATGGCGAGATAGTTGAGATAGAGCCTCTTGCAGTAGATATCAGAGCGGAGTCTGAAAAAGATGTTATCAAAAACCTGAAAAAAGAAAAAATCAGGTTTTTTTCATCTATGTTGTCGGTAAACTATGACGATTTGAAAAACCGTCAGAAAGTGAGACGTCTTCGTATAACACTTGGAAGTTCGGCGGCTGCTTTTGCAATACTTATAGGAGTGCTTGCGGTTATTCTTGCAAAGAATATAGAGCTCAACAAGGCTTATACTGCGCTTGACAATTCTATGCAGGAAACGTTGAAGGGTGAGTCGTTTTATCTGTCAGAGTACGCGGATGCTGCGTATGCCGATGGTGACAGAAAGACTGCGATCAAGCTTGCTCTGCAGGCGTTACCGAAGGATTTTTCAAATCCCGAAAGACCGTATGTGGCACGCGCTATGAAGAGTCTCACGAGCGCGCTGGGAGTGTATGATCATTCTGATGGATACAGAGTATATGAGTCTATAGATCTTGACGGTGAGACATTTGATGTGAAAACAGAAGCGAGCAGTGATGGTGAAAAGCTCATGGTTGAGAGATATTCTTACGCGGCGGGAAATACGCTGAACAGAGAGGTGAGCATATATTCACTGAATGACGGGCGGAGCATTTTTACTGAAGAACTGACTCCGATTAACAAAAGCTATTATCATTCGGCGTCCGGTGGAGCGAGGTTTTCAAAGGACGGCAAGTCACTTATTTATGCGTCGAAAGACGGTGTGAAGGTAAAGGATATCGAGAGCGGAAAGGATGCGATGACCGGAAAGGTTGCCGCGGAGTTAAGGCTGAGTCCTGCGGGAGATGTGATAGTGGCAGTTGATTATGACGGCGGCTACTTGCGTACTTACGGACTTGACGGTGAGGAGTTGATTGACTGCGAAATCGGAAAGGATATGAATTATCTTTTGGGGCAGATATCACCTGACGGAAAAATGGTTTCTCTGTCAGCCAGGACTGAGGAAATGTCAGGTGTGATAACGATTGACTTGAACTCCGGTCAGAATGCTTTTATTCAGACGCCGGGAGAGTGCTCAGATGTGAGATTTATAGATAAAAACAGACTGGTATTTTTGCAGGCGGATGCTGAGGACGGACTTAAACATATTGTGTACTATGACCTTACAAATGCGGACGAAGGGTATCTGTGTAATACCGACTGGGATGTACAGTCTATGGCAATTTCAGACGTGGAAACATGTTATTATTATCATGACAACAAAGTCTATGAGGTTGATTGTAAAAGCAATAAAAAAGGTAAGAAAAAATGGGAAAATGTGTTCTCGTCAAATGTGGTTTCCGTGCAGACGGGTGACGGACTTGTGGGTGTGACCTGTCAGGACGGTTCTGTGAACATTTTTAATGAAGCTGACAAAGAGCAGATCAGAACTCCGGGTGGTGACAAAAATCCGAATTATTTGATGAGCTTGGACAAAGAGTACGTGAGTATGCGCGACTACTGGGGCAGGCATATCAGGATATACAAAAAAAGCGGTGAGAGTGAATACGAGGCGAAGAAACTTGATCTGTCAGATACGATCTCATACGCACCGAAAAAATGGTATCATGCTTATGGCGAAAACGGGGAAGGTTTCGTTATGGGATTTCACGCGGGGAACAGGGATGACCTGGCTGTGTTTGATGGAGATGCTTTCAAAAAAATATCCTCGTCAAACCTTGCGGATATGGATTATGAAGGATTTGATAATCTGACGTTGGATCTGAAAAACAGAGAATATTTATTGATACAGGATTTTGGATTTTATACAAATACTCACTTCAGTAATAAAGAATTAAAAAACACATTACAATTCGATGAAGATACGTACTATTATTATGATGAAACAGGAGAAACACTCTATCTGGCAAAGGACGGAAAAATTGCTGTTTATGATGCGGCAAATGGAACAAAAAAAGAAGAGATAACCCTTGCATCAGGTTATGACAGAGGAGTTAAAATCGGTGATGATTTGGTGCTTGGAAATGATGATAGTATAAACATAGATTTTAAGGATGAAAAAAAGCAGGATGTGAAGCTCGACGATGCGGTTTTGTACAGTTTTAATTCTGCACGTGGCAGTGTTTTTTACAGAAACAAAGCAAAAGATAAATGGTTTGTGTATGAAATAAATACAGGAAAGACTCTTTGCGAGGGACAGGCGGGTGCGTACTCGTGTGTGATGTTTTTCGGTAATAACAGGTATCTGTTAAATGATTATAACAGTGTTTATGATATGAACACATGGGAAAAAGTCTTGGATTTAAAGAGCCTTGAGGGAAGTATCTATGGTGTTCAAACCACTGATGATTTGGATTTCTTCATAGTTTGGGCGAAAAATAGTGAGAGTGATGAGTCCGGAAAAAGCGGTGCTGATCTGGCATATCTGTATGACAAAAAAAGTCGTGAGGTAGTCGGGGAGATTCTTGATTTTGTGACGATGACACCCGATGGACAGGTGGTGTCATACGACGGAAAAATAGGATTGTACAAGTTTCCACTGTACTCTGCGTCAAAGCTTGTTGAAATGGCCAGAGAAAAGGTTGGAGATGAGGGATTTACGGATGCTCAGCGTGAGGAGTATCACTTGTATAATTGAAGAGGCTGCTGAAAAAATAGTTTCAGAAAGTGAAAAAGTCAGCCCCGAAAAAGAGTTGGTTGAAGCGTATAATGAGAGATATGAAAAGTTTAAGAAGTATTATCCTGCGCTTAATGGTTTGTTTTAAAATATGACAATACAGGGAGAGACAAAAAATGGATATCGTTAAAAAAATTGCAACAGAGCTTGAGATAAAAACACAACAGGTACAGGCTGTTATAGAGTTGATAGATGAGGGGAATACTATTCCGTTTATAGCCAGATACCGCAAGGAAAAACATGGCTCGTTAAATGATGAGCAGTTAAGAGAACTTGACGAGAGACTTAGGTATTTAAGAGGCCTCGAGGAGAGAAAAGAATCAATTCTTGCATCTATCGAGGAGCAGGGAAAGCTTACTGAAGAACTGAAAAAACAGATAAATGAAGCGGAGACTTTGGTCGTTCTTGAAGACTTGTATCGTCCGTATAAACAAAAACGTCGTACCAGGGCGACTATAGCAAAAGAAAAAGGGCTGGAACCTCTCTGCGATGCTATTTTTGATAATCAGGACGCTAATCCTGAGGAGTATGCAAAAGACTATATAGATGAGGAAAAAGAAGTAGCTACAGTTGTCGATGCGCTGGCCGGTGCGATGGATATACTTGCGGAGAGAATCTCAGATGAAGCTGATTACCGAAGTATGATTCGTGAGTTGACCGCAAAAGATGGTGAGTTGAATGTAAGTGATAAAAAAACATCTTCATCCGATGATGAAAAAGAAAAGTCAGCCGAACACGAAAATAAAAAAATATCTGAAAGAAAAAGTGTGTATGAGACATATCATGATTTTTCATCACCTATAAAAAGAATACAGGGATATCAAACGCTTGCGATAAACAGGGGTGAGCGCGAGAAATTTTTGACAGTAAAAATAACCGCTCCGGAAGAAGAAATTATCAAAAAACTCGGGGAAATATTGATTACTTCTTTTGATGAAACTGTTTATGAGTTAAATGCCGGAAAGCAGATTGCTGATGTGACATCTGATGCAAAGGCGCTTATACTTATAACCATATTAGATGCATACAAAAGATTG
>JAIKWQ010000154.1 GCA_024684535.1 Eubacterium sp.
GGATTATCAAAGTTGGTGTTAAACAACATGATGCTTTGTTTGCTGATTGGATTTATCATTCTCACAAGACTTAATATTGACTATATGATCAAGCAACTTTTGTTTGCATCGCTTGCAATGGGGCTTTGCCTGATGGTTCCGTTTTTGATAGAAAGATTGAAAATATGGGATAAACTCGGGATGATTTATGCCATAGTGGGAATCTGTATGTTGCTTCTGGTTTTCGTAATCGGTGTTGAGCATTACGGTGCGAAAAACTGGGTGCAGATAGGCGGATTCGAGATGCAGCCGTCTGAATTTGTAAAAATAATATTTGTATTCTTTGTTGCGGCGACATTGTCGAAGAGAACTGATTTCAAATACGTTGTTTTGATCACTGTTATAGCTGCAGCTCACGTGGGAGTGCTGGTGCTTGAAAAAGATCTCGGCGGTGCCTTGATATTTTTCTTCACTTACCTTGCGATGCTCTATATCGCCACATCACAGTGGCTTTATCTGGCGGCGGGACTTGGCGTCGGAGCGGCGGCCGCGTTTGTTGCTTTCAGGCTGTTCAGCCACGTGAAAATCAGGGTTATGGCGTGGAAAGACCCTTGGGGACATATCAATGACGCCGGATATCAGATTTGCCGCTCGCTGTTTGCGATAGGTACCGGAGGAATTATGGGACTCGGGCTCGGACAGGGTCTGCCAAATACTGTACCTGTTGTTGAGAGTGATTTCATATTTGCTGCTATATCTGAGGAGCTTGGGGTTATTTTTGCTATCTGCCTGATGCTCGTGTATATAAGCAGCTATATAATGTTTGTTAATATTGCGATGAAAATGACCAATAAATTCTATAAACTTTGCGCTTTCGGACTGAGCGTAGTGTTTATGTTTCAGGTGTTTATCTGCGTCGGAGGATCGACCAAGTTTATACCATCAACAGGTGTGACGCTTCCTCTTGTAAGCTATGGTGGAAGTTCGCTGATAACTACTATTATTATTTTCAGTATTATTCAGGGACTCTACGTCAGAAATAAAAGAGAGGAGGTGGCCGTAAGTGAAGAAAACACAGACGAATATGTCGATGAACGAAGAGGAGACATTTGACAACAGAAAAATGGCCTCCTTCACATATGTATTTATAATTCTTTTTATGGTACTTTTTGGTTACATTGTATTTTTTGTAATTAATGATTCGGATAAAGTTTTGAACAATCCGGCAAACAAAAGATCTGAGATTTGGGCGAAGAGAGTTACCAGAGGAAAAATACTCTCATCGGACGGAAAAGAACTTGCGACCACGCAGAGCGGAAAAAAAGGAAAAGATACCAGAGTGTATCCGTATGGAAGTATGTTTACGCCGGTTGTGGGCAGAACTACGCATGGCGCAACAGGCCTGGAGTCATCGGAAAACTATGAGCTGTTGAACTCGAACCTGAACCCGATTGACAAAATGGTCAGAGAGTTTAATGGCGAAAAAAGTCCCGGAAATAATGTCGTAACTACGCTTAATTATAATATAAGTCGTGTGGCTTCAGATGTGCTAGGTGACAGGAGGGGAGCTGTCGTTGCTATGGAGCCGAAGACCGGAAAAATACTTGCTATGATAAGTAAGCCGAGTTATGATGCGAACGGCCTGACGGATGAGAAGTTCAAAAAACTGACCAAAACTTCAGGGGACGGTTCTGTATTATATAACAGGGCTACGCAAGGGTTGTATCCGCCGGGATCAACATTCAAAATGTATACGGCGTTAAGCTTTATGCAACAACATTCGGACTATGATAGTTTCAAGTACAAGTGTACAGGAAGCACAGGAACCGGTGACGGAAGTATCAAGTGTTACGGTGGAGAAGTGCATGGAAAAGTGAATTTCGAGGATGCTTTTGCAGAGTCTTGTAACACCGCATTTTGTAACATAGGAACGCAGTTAAATGTTACCAAGTGGAGAGAATTGTGTGAGGATTTATACTTCAACAAGCCTACTCCTATTGAAAAAATAGAAAAGAATTCATCAAGATTCAGACTCGATTCATCAACAAAAAAAGGTGATGTTATGCAGGCGTCCATAGGACAGGGAGATGTGCTTGTGACGCCGCTTCAGAACATTTTTCTGGCGTCTGCCGTTGCAAATGATGGGAAACTGATGCAGCCTTATCTGGTTGACAGGATTGAGTCATTTGACGGAAAAACACTGAAGTCATATTCGCCGAAAAAGCTTAAAAATGTTATCACAAAATCTGAGGCGAAAGAGATGAACAAACTGATGCGCGCGGTTGTGAAGAGAGGTACGGCGTCAAGTCTGTACTACGGAACGCCGTATAAAGCGGCAGGAAAGACCGGTTCCGCGCAGTTTCAGTCGGGATCGAGTGAGTCGCACGCATGGTTTGTCGGGTATGCGAAGATGGATGGTAAGTGTATCGCGGTGAGTATTGTTGTTGAGAGGGGCGGCACAGGCAGCTCGGCTGCGGTGCCGATTGCTAAGCAGATTTTTAATACTTATTTTGGTTGATTTGGTTGTTAAATAGTATTATTTGACGGTGTGTAAGTAATTAACAAGCCAACACAGGCTGGTTAAACCGCTTTCCGCCAAGCTAACTGCCAACTTCGACTAAGAGCGCGAGTTATTCATAGCACGATTTATTCATAACTCGCGCACTAAGTCTGTGTAGGCAGTGGATCTTGTCGGGCGGTTTAAAAATAAAAACGCCTGTTTATGGTTTGTTAATCACTCACACACCTAGTTGAAACAATTACATATTTGATTAATCAGTAGTATTAAATCGAATCACATACTATTTAACAACCAATTCAAGTCATAAACATCGGTTTAGCAACTTGTAAACGCAGCACTAGCTGCTGTGCAACTGGAATGGAGGGATAATATGCTGGAAAAAATCAACTTGAAAAAGAAGGGTGACTGGCCTGATTTTGGTGAGAGAACAAAAAAACTCGAAGTGAAAATCGGCGAGTTGCAGCGTGAAGCAAAGGAACTCGGTATCCCGGTTATGATTATTTTTGAGGGATATGAAGCGTCGGGAAAAGGTACTATGATCAATCGTATGATACGTGCTTTTGATCCGAGAGGTTTTCAGGTATTTACTACGGAAAAAGAATCGGAAGAAGACAGGATGCATCCGTACCTGTGGAGATTCTTTACGAAAACGCCTGCGAAAGGCAGGATTCACGTTTTTGATAAAAGTTGGTATCAGGGTTATTTTTCAGGGAAACTCTCAACCGAAGATATCAAGCAGTTTGAAAAACAGTTTACCGATGATGGAAACCTGATCATTAAATTCTTCCTGGCCATAACAAAAAAAGAACAGAAAAATCGTCTTGTTGCGCTTATGAAGAGAAAGTCCACCAAGTGGCGTGTGAAAAAAAGCGACTGGCTGCAGAACAAAAATTATGAAAAACAGGTTGCAGCTTATGACAAGCTTTTGATAAAAACTGATACTGAAAATTGCCCTTGGACAGTAGTTGAGGCTATGGACAGAAAATATGCGACGATGAAAATACTCACTACAGTTGCAAAGAGTCTTGAGGAAGCTATAAATCAGGCGAAAAATAAAGCGTCAAACAAATCAAAAAAATCAGGTTCCAAGAGCGCATCAAATCACGAGGAATTCAAAAACGGAGTGCTTGCAGGTATAGATTTGTCGAAGTCGCTTACCGATGAAGAATACAGAAAAAAGAAAAAAGAACTTCAGAAAAAACTTGCTGTGCTTCACAACAAAATGTATTTGAAACGAGTTCCCGTAGTGCTTGCATTTGAGGGCTGGGATGCCGGTGGAAAAGGCGGCGCTATCAAGCGTATCACGCAGGCGATAGATCCGAGAGGTTACGAGGTTGTTCCGACCGCGTCACCGAATGATATAGAAAAAGCGCATCATTATCTGTGGCGTTTCTGGGAAAAATTCCCGAAAGACGGTCATATGGCTATTTTTGACAGAACCTGGTACGGACGCGTGATGGTTGAGCGCATCGAGGGATTTGCTACGGAAGACGAGTGGAAGAGAGCTTACGCTGAGATAAATCAGATGGAATCACAGCTTTCCGCAAACGGAACAGTAGTGCTCAAATTCTGGATGCACATCGACAAGGATGAGCAGGCAGCCAGGTTTAAATCGCGTCAGGAAATTCCGGAAAAACAGTGGAAGATTACTGATGAGGATTGGCGTAATCGTGAAAAATGGGACGAGTATGAGAAGGCAGTGGATGAGATGATAGTCCGTACTTCAACTGCAAATGCGCCCTGGCACGTGATCGAGGCCAATGACAAAAAATACGCGAGAATCAAAGTGCTTGAGATAGTTGTTGATGCACTGGAGAAAGCACTTAAGTAGAGGGGAAAATGAGTTCAGATAATAATCAATTTACAGACTACCGCATACGTGGGACGGCTGCGGACGGCCAAATCAGATTCCTGGCGGCGACGACCAGAGGCGTGGCTGAGGAAGCCAGAAAAAGGCACAATACAAGTCCTGTTATGACGGCTGCGCTTGGAAGACTTATGACAGCGGCGCTTCTGATGGCGTCGGATATGAAAGGCGAGAAGGATTTGCTCACGCTGCAGATACGCGGTGACGGTCCGGGCAAGGGCCTTATCGTGGCGGCAGATTCTTTCGGAAATGTAAAAGGCTATCCGATTGAACCACACGTTTTAATTCCGGCAAATGACAAAGGAAAACTTGATGTGAGCGGAGCGCTTGGGGCAGGGACTCTCAGCGTGATAAAAGACAGCGGTTATGCGGAGCCGTACTCGAGTCAGGTCAAACTTGTATCAGGTGAAATAGCTGAAGATGTGACTTATTATTATGCTACTTCAGAGCAGACCCCTTCTGCGGTTGCGCTTGGTGTTTTGATGAACAAAAATAACACTGTCAAACAGGCGGGAGGATATATAATTCAGCTTATGCCGGGAACATCGGACGATGTCATAGATAGACTTGAACCGGT
Organism: Eubacterium sp.; assembly: GCA_024684535.1. Classification (GTDB taxonomy): domain Bacteria; phylum Bacillota; class Clostridia; order Lachnospirales; family Lachnospiraceae; genus Eubacterium_F. The sequence goes on from JAIKWQ010000154.1 coordinate 4,945, forward strand.
ATTGAATAACGTCACTTCAGTAACGACTTTTCTTGATGACGGAATGAGTCCGGAGGACATTATTAATCATTTATTGAAAGATTTTTTGCCTCAGATTTCCGACGAAAAACATGAAGTTAAGTTTCACTGCAACTGCTCGAAAGAACGCACGAAAAAAGTGCTTATAAGTCTCGGAAAAAATGAGCTGAAAGATATGGTTTCAGAAACAAAACCGTTTGAAGTGCATTGTCATTTTTGCAATACAAACTATATTTTTTCAAGTCATGAAATTGAAGAATTGATTGAAGAAATGTGAAAGGAAAGACATTTTAATATTAAAATCAAACAGGGGGAAAAACAAAATGAGAAAAATAGTTGAGATTTTTTCTTTGTCGGATCCTGAGTATCTCACAAAATGTATGGAGTTTGTTTCGGATTCTCTGAAAAAGATGAAGATTAAATC
>JAIKWQ010000171.1 GCA_024684535.1 Eubacterium sp.
CGCCTTTCACACCTGAAACTTTGATTTTTTTGCTCTGGCAAACATAAAGCTTGCTTACTTCCTTTTTGTTCGTGATTTTGATTGACGACTTTGTTTTTTTCGCCATCGCCATCGGTGCTACAGAAAATGCAAGTGCGAAAACAAGGCACATAACCACGACTTTGCTTAAAACTTTCTTGATTCCGTTCATTTGGGCCTCCCTTCTTGCAGATAGTTATGCCTGCAATTCGAATTATTTATATCTATGATACCAAATTATTGAAGAAAAATCAACAGATTTCACAAAAGCTTCACAATTCCAAAAACAAAAATAGCCCGAACGTCTCCGTTCGGACTATTTTTCTGACTATTCTTAATCACCAATCATCGTCATCTTCATAGTCGTCATCGTCATCTTCATAGTCGTCATCGTCGTCATCGTCGTCATCGTCATCATCGTCATCGTCATCATCGTAGTCGTCATCATCATCGTCATAGTAATCGTCATCATCGTCGTCATAGTAATCGTCATCATCGTCATCGTCGTAATAATCATCGTCGTCATCGTAGTAGTCGTCATCATCGTCGTCAAACTCTATAGTGAGTTCCATAGTGGTCGTAAATCCGGCATACTTACATGTCAGAGTGGTTGTACCTGCTCCTTTGGCATACACAGTTCCATCCTTGCCGATGGTCGCTACGCTTGTATCCGACGAACTCCATTTACAAGCCTTGTAATAATAATATAAGTTACAAAGCGGCTGGAAAGGATATTCTCCGTCTTCATTATCTTCCCAAGGAGACCAATAATCTTCATCATCATCTCCTATTGTCCACGTATAATCGTCAAACGGATACTTGAATTTCTTGATTCCACCAAGCTTTACGGTTATTTTGACAGAAGCTTTTACTCTTTTGTTCCTTTTTGACGTAACGGTTACTGTGGCAGTTCCCTTTTTCTCACCACAAACCTTGCCACTACCGCTTACGCTGACAACCTTTTTGTTGCTTGATTTGTATGTAACTCCGCCTTTTATACCTTTTTTTGTAATCTTAATCTTTTTTTCTTGACCAACCCAAAGTTTTTTTACACTTCCTGCATTAGTAATCCTGATTGACTGTCCTGATCTCGCCTGCGCAATCGGCGCCACCGAAAATGCAAGAGCAAACACCAGGCACATAACTACTACTTTGCTGGTAAATCTTCTCATTCCGTTCATATAGGCCTCCTTTTCTGCAGAACACTGTTATCTGCAATTCAAGTTAAGATATATTATACCAAGTCCACAAAGAAAAATCAATTAAATTCTGACAAACATCCTCTGCATATCATTCTAGACATTCCATTTGATCAGATTTTTCCCGCTTAGTTTTGTTCCTAATGAACTTTCTGTATCCAAAAACAGATTCTTATCATTATTGAATTCCTTGTGTGTCTCTGAAATCTGTTTGCAATACCTCAAGATTTTTTCAGATATAATCACATCTTTATCCTGCATAAATCAACACTCCCTCTTTTTCTATAGCTTCTCGAAGATATAATGACTTTTCAGAAATATCTGAAACAACATCAACCGGAGACGAAAGTGCATTTTTAACATCCTCAATCATCCCAAAATACTGCAATCCCATAGCTTGCTTACACTCAACATAAAAATCGTAATCGCTTTTACCGTTATAGTCGCCACGAGCTCTGGACCCAAACAAAACCACTTTTGTCAAGCCGTATTCTTTAGCAATAGGGATAACAATGCTTTTTATATCATCAATTGAATCCGCGCGGTTTTCCGAAATCACATATCCCTTTGAAATAAGGTTTTCCTCTATTAACTTTTCGACGTAACGCGGTGGCTTAGCGCGGTTCTGTTCCCAGTTCCTGACAGTTCCTACAGGAATTCCGAGTTCTTTTGAAAACTCTGTCTGCGATAGCATAGCCTGTCTGCGTATTTCTTTAATCTCCATAATACCACCCCTTCCTGAATACATTATACGCAATTTGCGTACGGTTGTCAATAAAAACCTTTCAAAAAATGCTCTCGTACTGACTGGAGAAAAACTATCATTCCGAAGTCTCATCTCTTCACCCCCTCACTTCCAGCGTCAAATCCAGCGCCAGAAGTTGCGCAACACGCATAGCTTTTCCAATCTCAACAGTTTCTTTGCCATTCTCAAGATTTGAAATAAAGCTTGCCGAAAGTCCGCTGCACTCTGACAGGTAAGCCTGCGTATAGCCGAGCTCTTTACGTCGTGTCCTTATCGCATCACCAAACGCCTTTGTGTCATTTATTTTCATCTGATCCACGCTCCTTTATCCTTTCACAAAAATAGCCGTACGGCTATATAATAACATTTTTATTATAATATAGTCGTACGGCTATGTCAAGGTTATATTGTCTTATTGTCACTTCTTCAGATTCGCATCAATCTTCAAAAGCAGATCTTCCATATTGAACGGCTTCGGCACGTGCGCATTCATCCCGGCATCCAGAGCCTTTTGAACATCCGATTCAAAAGCGTTGGCAGTCATCGCTATGATAGGCACCTGCGCAAGCTCCGTGTTCTCGAGCGCACGTATTCTTCCGGCGGCTTCAAGCCCGTCCATCACAGGCATCTGCACATCCATAAGGACGATATCTATGTCTCCCGGCTTAGATTCGCTGATAAGCTTAACAGCGGTCGGCCCGTCCGTCACAAGCTTCACCGTAAATCCATGCTTTCTGAGCAGACGGTTAGCAAGATTCAGATTCACAACAGTATCATCAACTACCAAAACAGTTGTACCGGTGAAATCCTTTTCCATCAGTTCTTTTGTATTGTCAGCATCGGTCTCCGTCCGGATTTCTTCCGACGCTTCCAGAGGCAGCACTATGATAAACTCAGTTCCTTTGCCCTGTTCAGACTCAAGCTCGATAGTGCCATTCATCAGGTTAACTACATTTTTCACTATGACCATACCCAAGCCGGTTCCCTGCGTTTCGTGGACGGCCTCTGTTTTTTCTCTGCTGTACGGCTCCCATATGTGCTTTGCAAATTCCTCCGACATACCTACTCCGGTATCCTTCACTCGAATTTCGTACGTCAGATTGTCAGCCTTTTCAAGCAGCTTTCCTGTCAGATACACCTTGCCGCCCTTTGGCGTGAATTTGTAAGCATTTGACAAAAGATTCAAAATTACCTGGTTGAAATGAAGCTTGTCACACTTCACAGTATCATCACCAATGCCGTCTATATCGACAACGAAATCAAGCTCGTTTTCTTTCATCTTGACACTGACCATATCCGCACAGGAACTAAGGAGGCTCTTCAACTTCACACTCGAAGTGGATATCTCCATTTTTCCGCTTTCAATCCTGCTCATATCAAGAATATTGTTTATGAGATTAAGGAGATGTTCACTGGCTTCAACAATCTTTCCCAGATAATCCTCCAAATCTTCCTTGCTATCAATCTCATCAATCGCAAGTTTTGAAAAACCGTTTATGGCATTCATCGGTGTACGGATATCGTGAGACATATTTGAGAAAAATTCAGTCCTGGCATCGTTCGCGCTGCTGATCTCATTTATCGCAGACAGAAGTATTTTTTGCCTGTCCTCAAGCTCAATTTTCTGAGATTCGATAAGTCGATCCGACTCCATTTTTTTCGCACGAATATTATCAACAACAGAAACTGTGATCAAAAGTTTATCGACTCCCGCATCAACTCTGTCTATGACATAAAAATTAATCCTTATCCAACGGTTTTCTTCCGCATCTTTGTAAACAAATTCTCTGGTATCACAATCTGCAAAAAGCGCATTTTTCAGCGCATCCAAGTCATTCAGACTGACACGATATTTGCTCTCCATATCTTTGAACTTTGCAGCTATAACCTCAGCCAGTTCCTTGATATAAGCATCATCTTCTATGGAAAAAACATCTTCCTGCTTAACTATTTTTACTGAATTTTTAGCGAAGTCCGCCAGATATATACACGTGTAACCTTCAGCCAGAGTCTGTATAATCTGGTTGTCAACCTTGATCCTGCCAAGCTCTTTATCTGATATCAGAGTCGCCGATCCGAAAGCTTTGACAGGTTTACCGTTTTCGTCAAACTCTGTTGTATACTTGACTCGAAACGGCACACGTCCCACAGTAAGCGGTATATCAACCTCAAGCTCAGGCGCACCCTCATCGATTTTCCGCATAAAATCCCGATACATATCCGCATAGTCCTGTGGAAAAATGCCCGCATCGATGAGCGGCTCAGGATAATTTTTCACAAGCGCAGGCACTCCTAAATCACGCATACAGCGGTAGCAGGGACGCATCTCTTTCGTAGCAATCGTATACTCCCAGTTGTATATATTTACCTGATCACTAAGTGCTTTGTATCTGTATTCCATATCCTCAAAATCATTTTGAGTTCTTTTTTCATTGGAAATATTTCTGATACCTTCGTAGACAACAGCGCCCTCAGGTGTTTTTTCAAGAAAAATAAACCTGCTTTTCAGACATATCTTATCAAATCCGCAGCAGTTCGAAAAAATGTTTCTCCAAGTCTCAACCACCTGAGTTTCACCGGTTTTGATACATTTTTCCACAGCATCCTTATATATCTTGAAGTTTGCTTCGTCAAATATTTTCTCGTAACCGGCATCCAGATAGTCCTCAACCGAAATATTCATCCAAAGTTCGGGGATGAATCTGTCATTTATCTCAAGCGCTTTTACCACACCGTCATTGTATGAAACTATGGCAGCAGGTTCACTGAATTGCGTGTTTATAAGCTCCTTGTAGTCCATATGAATCCCCCCATCGCAGTCGGCGGTCTGATCTATTATCCTTAATAGAAAAATTTTATCACTTTGAAACGCAAAAGTCAATGCCGGAGGATCTTGTCAACGATAATAAAGCAAAAGAAAAAGCCTCGCTTTCGCAAGGCTTTTTCGTAACAAATCTTAGATTAAAGAATCAATTAGTAACTTCTTCTCCACCTAATCTTTTTAACGTAAACGGTACAATCTTTTCATCTTGTCCATCTCCGTCATAATCTGCCCCAAGTTTAAAACCTTCATTTGAAGAATTTGCAAACACAAGATAATAACCTTCTTCAGGCGTTTCAGTTATCATATCTCCTTGAGCAACAATCATATAATTGTAATCAGTAGTCGGTTGCATAGCAACTACTGCAGCAGGATCAACCCTAAGTCCGGTGATCTGTGATTGATAATCATCAATATCCTTAATAATACGATCCGGAATTACTAAATCTTCTCCCTGACAAGGCTGCCAACTTCCCATCCCGCTATTTGCATTACATACAGGAACATCTGATGCCATATAATCATCAGCTAAAGTCCATTTTCCATCTAAATCACTGCAAAACTGAAGTATAGCGTACGTAGCCACTTTGTCTTCTTTTTTATCTCTATATGCCCCAACCACACGATAATTAGATCCTCCAACAATCTGGGTTGCAACAACAGCTATAGGCTCAAAAGTAATCTCCGGAGCAGAAGCCATAGCTGATGCTATACCGGCAATTATATTTTCACTGAGTTTCGGGTCTGCCTGTTCAACTATCCATGCACCATCCTCGGGATCTTCTTCACCACCCTCAACATCCACAATGAACTTAAGAGTAACCTTGCTGGTCTTCTTGCTCTTCTTTGTTTTCTTGTACTTAACTGTTGCAGTTGCTTGGGTTGATCCAACTTTCTTTCCTGTAAATTTGGCAGAAAGCTTACCACTTTTCTTAAATGAAACAAATTTATTGTTCTTCAACTTCCATGTGACTGACTTAACAACATTGCCGTTTGCTTTGACGGTGTTTTTCTCACTTTCACCCACTATGGTAACAACATTTTTCGTTTTAAGTGACGGTTTCTTTGCCTTAGCATCTGATTTACCTGCTACCGGTGTAAATGCAAATGCCATTGAGCACGCAAGCACGATTGCAAGCGCTTTTTTTGCTATTCTACTCATAACGACCTCCTTTTTGTGCCTTTTTTTGGCACTTCTTTTATATACAACATGCTGTATAATATCACATTTTTTTATGAAAAACAAGTATTCAGGCATACTTTTTGAAAACCAGCGAAGCGTTGTGACCTCCGAATCCGAGTGAATTACTAAGCGCTACATTTACTTCGTAGTCGATTCCTGAGCCTGTCACGATATCAAGGTTACACTCCGGATCAATGTTTCCCGGACCTGCATTCACGTGGATGAAGCTGTCCTGAATCGACTTAACACAGGCTATAGCCTCCACACCGCCTGCTGCTCCGAGCAGATGACCTACGAGTGATTTGGTTGAGTTTACCTTGCAGTCATCAGCCGCATCACGAAGTGCATGTCTGATTGCTCTGGTCTCAAAAAGATCGTTCATATGCGTGCTGGTTCCATGTGCATTGATATAATCGATATCTCCCGGTGTCACTTTCGCATCTTTCAGTGCAAACTCGATAGCTTTCGCAGCTCCGTTTCCGTCCTCTGCCGGTGCAGTTACGTGGTGAGCATCTGATGTTGCTCCGTATCCCGCTACCTCAGCATAAATCTTTGCTCCTCTGGCTTTCGCATGCTCGAGTTCCTCGAGTACGAGGATTCCTGCGCCCTCTCCCATTACGAAACCGCCTCGATCAATATCAAACGGTATCGAAGCTTTCATCGGATCAGTCGATGTTGAAAGAGCATTCAGTCCCGTAAATCCGGCAACTCCGATTTCACAAACCGTACTCTCGCATCCACCGGCAACCATCACATCAGCTTCTCCGTACTGGATTGAACGGAACGCCTCACCTATATTGTGGTTTCCGGTTGCACAGGCTGTAACTACGTTGATATTTTTTCCCTGAAGTCCGAACTGTATTGCTATCTGACCTGCAGCTATATTTGAAATAAGTCCCGGCACCATCAGAGGCTCAACCCTGTTTGGTCCCTTGTCAAGGAGTCTTTTGTAGTTTCTGGTGATACACTGAAGACTTCCGACACCACTTCCTACGGATACTCCGACACGATATCTGTCCTCTTTGTCAATCTCGAGTCCACTGTCGGTTATCGCCTCTACTGCAGCTGCAACACCGTATTTTGTGAAGTCTTCCATTCTTCTTGCATCTTTTTTATCAATCATCTCAGGCATCTCGAAGTTCTGTACCTCTGCTGCGAGAGTAGCCTTGTAGTCTGTAGTATCAAATCTGGTTATAGGTCCGATTCCGACCTTTCCTTCTTTTGCAGACTTCCAAAACTCATCCACGTTGTTTCCTATGGAAGTTACAGCTCCTATTCCTGTGATAACAACTCTTTTGCTCATTTTTCATTCTCCTATCTTTTTTAATTATATGGCTACTCCACCATCGACACAGATAACCTGACCTGTGATATATTTTGCTTTATCAGATGCCAAAAATACGGCCATATCCGCGATGTCCTGAGGCTCTCCGAATTTACCGAGCGGAATCTGCTTCACAGCCTCTTCTTTTACGCTCTCAGGAAGCTTCTCTGTCATATCGGTATCTATGAATCCCGGTGCTATGGCATTTACTGTGATTCCTCTGCTTGAGAGTTCTTTCGCAACAGACTTGGTAAGTCCGATAACTCCGGCTTTTGATGCAGCGTAGTTCGCCTGACCGGCATTTCCGATGACCCCTGCGACCGAAGCGATATTTATAATCCTTCCGGCTCTTTTTTTCATCATCGGGCGCGATACATTTTTCACGCCGTTGAACGCACCCTTGAGGTTTGTCCTGATTACCGCGTCGAAATCCTCCTCACTCATTTTCATCACGAGGTCATCGCGGTTTATACCTGCGTTATTTACCAGGATATCTATTCCGCCATGTTCTTTTGCTATAGCAGCGAAAAATTCCTTCGCAGCCTCACTGTCACCCACATCACAAGCAACAGCCTCAGCTTTTCCTCCGGCTTTCTCGATTGTTTCAACAACTTCTTTTGCTTTGTCAACCGAACCGTTGTAGTTCACTATCACATACGCGCCTTCGGCAGCCATACCTATCGCTATAGCACGTCCGATACCGCGACTTGCGCCTGTCACTACCGCAACCTTGTTTTCAAGTAGCATACTCACACCTCTTTCATTTTTCTTTTATTTAAAAATACTGTTCTATATCCTCAAATGTCGCTATCTTGCGTGTTTCAAGTTCGATCCCGAGCTCTTTTGCAATTTTTTTGTTGAATCCGGCCAGAGTTGAACCCGGTCCGATTTCATAGAATGTATCCACGCCGTCTTTTACCATCGACTCAACACACTGTTGCCAGCGAACAGAATTCGATAACTGCTTAACAAGGAGTGGTTTTATCTGATCTTTTTCAGTCACATACTCACCTGTCACATTTGCAACATATGGGAACTTCATATCATTTATCGTAACTTCATCAAGCACTCCGGCAAGCTTGTCTCCGGCTCCGGCAAGAAGCGTTGAGTGGAACGGTCCGCTGACCTTTAGGATAACCGCTTTTCTGGCTCCCGCCTCTTTGAGCTTGTCCGCAGCCTCTACCACCTGATTTGTCTCACCTGAGATAACGATCTGTCCCGGACAGTTGTAATTTGCTATCTGCACCTGATCATAGGCCTCTATCACTTTTTCGATTTCAGGTGCCTGCATACCGAGTATAGCAGCCATACCGCCCTCTCCCGCAGGTACTTCTTCCTGCATAAAAATGCCCCTTTTGCGAACAACCTTTGCCGCATCGATAGCGTCCATAGCTCCATTCGCAACCAGTGCGCAGTACTCACCGAGGCTCAGACCGCCGGCTACATCTGCCGTAGCTCCGCGTTTTTCCATCTCTTTGAGGATGGCAACACTGGTCGTGAGCAGGCAAACCTGAGTAAACTCAGTTATGTTTATATCCTCGTTCTCCTCGAAGCAAAGTGCTTTTAAGTCAAGTCCTACTGCCTCACTCGCGTCATCAAACATTTTTTTTGCAAGATCAGAATTTGTATATACATCCTGACCCATTCCCACTTTCTGGGCACCCTGGCCCGGAAAAATAAAAGCTGTCTTTCCCATTTTTCTCTCCAATCATCGTTTCCATATAACTAACAAAACACCAAACAGGAGAATCTCCTGTCTGGTGCCAATTAATCTATGCTTTTGCTTAGAATCACTCGATTCCTTTTTCTTTAAGGAAGTTGATAACATCTCCTACTGTAGCAATGTTCTCAAGATCGTCAGTAGGGATCTCTACATCATACTCCTCTTCGAGTGCCATAATCAACTCGTAGAGGTCAAGTGAATCTGCTCCGAGGTCATCCTTAAAAGAAGATGACTCTGTGATGCTGTCTGCATCAACACTCAACTGATCAGCGATAAGCTCCTGCATTTTTTCTAACATAGTCTTTTTCTCCTTTTCGAAAAAACTTACGCTCGCTTTGAACGTACAACCAAGTGATATTTTAACTTAAAACATTTCCTTTGTCAACAACATATTGTGATTTGTTTTGAAGTGCCCACAAATCAGGCGTTTTCGCCCACCATCATCAGCATTATCTCGTTGCTTCTCTTCATAAATTCCGTCATTCTCTCAGGCGGCAACGGCTGATGAGCGATAAGCGCCAGGTCATAGAGCTGTTTCGCAACAGTTTCGGTCTTGTCTGATTTTTTGTTTTCCATCACATATTTTACCAGGTCGTTGTTGGCATTAAGCACCAGAGTCTGGCCCATTGTGTCCAGTCCCATATCGAGTCCCATACCGTTTACGGAATACATCTTCATCATATCCTGCATTCTTCTGGTTTCCTCAGACAGGGTTATCATCGAAGACACGTCTTTGTTCTTTAAGCTTTCAACCTTCACTTCGAGCTTGTCGTTACCGATTGCCTTTTTGAAAAGCTCACCGAGCTCCTCAGTTTCTTTTTCTATATCGATATCCGACTCATCATCAGCAAAAGTTTCAGTGATATCAGCATCTATACGAACGAATTTGACTCCATCTTCATCTCTTGACTCCAGAGATGAGATAAACGGCTGATCTATGTTATCCGGAAGCACAACTGCATTCATACCCTGCTCGCGGAACAGATTTACATACTGGCTCTGTTGAACAAGGTCAGTTACGTAGTAAACCGTCTTTTTCGGTTTTTCTTTTTCTTCTTCCGAAGTTTCCTCTCCGTCTACAGGATTTCCGTCTGCATCTATAACTTCCGGCGCCTCTTCAGCAGTTTCATCCGCCTTGTCCGGCTCGACATTTTCCAGGTACTCGGAAAGCGTGCTGTACTTGTCGTCAAGATCCTTGAAGAGCACATACTCTCTGATCTTCTCTCTGAATTTTTCATCGCGCAGACATCCGAACTTGATGAACGGGCTGATATCATCCCAATATTTTTCGTAGTTCTCGCGGTCTGTCTTGCACATACCGGAAAGTTTGTCTGCAACTTTTTTTGTTATATAGTCTGAAATCTTTTTCACAAATCCGTCGTTTTGCAGCGCGGAACGACTGACATTGAGCGGCAGATCCGGACAATCAATAACACCTTTCAGCAGAAGCAAAAACTCAGGAATAACTTCTTTTATATTGTCCGCGATAAACACCTGATTGTTGTAGAGTTTGATAACTCCGTCGATGTTTTCGTACTCGATATTTACTTTCGGGAAGTAGAGAATTCCCTTCAGGTTAAACGGATAATCCATGTTCAGATGTATCCAGAACAATGGCTCTTTGTAATCATTGAACACCTTGCGATAGAATTCTTTGTAATCATCATCACTGCACTCATTCGGATGTTTCGCCCAAAGAGGTGTGGTGTCGCTTATCGATACTTCCCTTTTGATGATCTTCGCTTTTTTGATCATCTTCTTTTCTTTTTCTTCTTTGTCATCATCAGACGGCGGAGCGTAGGATTTTTCTTCTTCTTCGAATTCTTCTACAACTTCGTCTGTCTCAAGAACATCCTCTGCATTTACAGTCTCATACTCCGGCTCAGCATTTGCCTTTGTCAAAAATATCTCGACAGGCATAAATGAGCAATATTTCTCGAGCACTTCTTTCACTCTGTACTCATTTGCAAACTCATAGCAGTCCTCATTGAGATGAAGTATGATAGTTGTTCCTACTTCAGTTTTGTCTGACTCACTGAGCTCGAAAGTAAGTCCGCCATCGCTCTCCCAGTGCACTGCCTGCGCACCATCTTTATATGAAAGAGTGTGGATCTCTGCAGAATCTGCCACCATGAAAACAGAATAAAATCCCAGTCCGAAGTGACCGATTATCTGCTCCGAATCAGCTTTGTCTTTGTATTTTTCAAGAAAATCTGCCGCTCCTGAAAATGCTATCTGGTTGATGTACTCTTTCACCTCATCGGCCGTCATTCCAATACCGTTGTCAGTGAAGCTTACAGTCTTCTCTTCGGGATTAACTTCTACATCAATTCTCGGCTTGTAGTCATCCGCCAGCTTTGCTTCACCGATCATATCAAGCTTTTTGAGCTTGGTTATCGCATCAGAAGCATTGCTTATCACCTCACGAATAAAAATGTCATGATCGGAATAAAGCCATTTCTTGATGATCGGAAATATATTTTCCGAATTGATTGCTAAGTTGCCGCTTTCTCTTTCCATTTTTATACGCCTCCTATTTTTTACGCCAGTGCCTGACGTTTACGTGCCATCTCATCGCTGTCGAGGTATTCGTCGTACGTTGTGACTTTGTCTATCATTCCGTTTGGCGTAAACTCGATAATTCTGTTTGCGATAGACTGTATGAACTGATGATCCTGGGATGTGAAAAGCACAACTCCCGGGAATTTGATAAGTCCGTTGTTAAGCGCGGTGATCGATTCCATATCAAGGTGGTTTGTCGGTTCATCCATCATCAGGATATTGCTTCCGAGCATCATCATTTTTGAAAGCATAACTCTGACTTTTTCTCCTCCTGACAAAACATTTACTTTCTTCAGACCGTCATCGCCTTTGAACAGCATTCTTCCGAGAAATCCTCTGACATAAGTAGCATCCTTCTCAGGTGAATACGGCATCAGCCAGTCAACTATGGTATCGCTTGAATCGAAGTAAGCTGTGTTATCTTTCGGGAAGTATGACTGTGAAGTCGTGATTCCCCATTTGTAATCACCCTCATCCGGCTCAATCTCTCCCGATAAAATCTGGAAAAGTGTCGTAGCCGCTATACCGTATGAGCCTACAAATGCTATTTTGTCATCGTGGCCAACGGTAAATGAAACGTTATCGAGAACCTTCTCTCCGTCAACAGTTTTTGAAAGTCCTGTGACTGTGAGCACTTCGTTACCGATTTCGCGCTCAGGTTTGAAGTCTATATAAGGATACTTTCTGCTTGACGGACGAAGTGTATCAAGCTCAATTTTTTCAAGCGCTCTTTTTCTCGATGTCGCCTGTTTTGATTTAGACGCATTCGCCGAGAAACGCTGGATGAATTCCTGAAGCTCTTTGATCTTTTCTTCTTTTTTCTTGTTTGCTTCCTTCATCTGCTTGATCATAAGCTGTGAAGATTCATACCAGAAATCATAGTTTCCTGCGTATATCTGCATTTTTCCGTAGTCAAGATCTACGGTATGAGTACATACTTTATTTAAGAAGTATCTGTCGTGGGAAACAACTATGATAGTGTTGTCAAAGTCGATCAAAAACTCCTCAAGCCATCTGATTGAATCGAGATCCAAGTGGTTTGTCGGCTCGTCGAGAAGCAAAATATCCGGATTTCCGAAAAGCGCTCTGGCAAGAAGAACTTTTACCTTGTCAGTATCTGCAAGCTCATTCATTTTTTTGTCGTGAAACTCAGTCTCAACCCCAAGTCCACCGAGCAGAGTAGCTGCATCACTTTCAGCTTCCCAACCGTTCATATTTGCAAAATCAGCTTCAAGCTCACTTGCCCTGATTCCGTCTTCATCGGAAAAATCAGGTTTTGCGTAAATCTCTTCTTTTTCTTTCATTATATCATAGAGTCTTTGGTTTCCCGCAATGACGGTATCGAGAACCACCTGGTCATCGTACTTGAAGTGGTCCTGCTCGAGAACTGACAAACGCTCTCCCGCGCCTATCGAAATCTCGCCTGTTGTGGGCTCAAGTTCTCCTGACAGTATCCTCAAAAATGTGGACTTTCCGGCACCGTTTGCACCGATTATTCCGTAGCAGTTTCCTTCGGTAAATTTGATATTTACCTCTTCGAACAGAGCTTTCTTTCCAAATCTCAGTGAAATGTTGCTTGCCTGAATCATTTTTTTCTCCTTAATCGCATTTTTCCGAAAATTTTGAAAAATCCCAAAAAATGCATTAGTTTTGTAATTTTACTTGAATTATAATAAGTAAAATCTTTCAGTTTCTTTCAATACTTTAACTAAAAAACAACAAAAATGCAAGCTTTTTTGAAAAAAAATGAAAAAAAAATAAAATAAAAGTTGTATAATTGTATGTGCATGGTGTATAATGAGTCTGCTAAAGTGTTTTTATGAAAAGAAGGGATATATATCAAAAATGACACAAAACTCAAAAAATATACTTATCGACAAGGTTACTCCCCTGTCACGTTTTCCTCTGTACGGTGTAAATCAGCTTACATCAGATACTATTTCCGTATGCATATACAGAGAAAATGTTTCTTCGTGTCGCTTCAATATTTACAAAAACGGACGACAGGTTCAGAGTATTTCTCTTTTTCCATTAAAAGAAGCCGGAATGAACGATGTTTTTTGCGCTGCTCTGTCAGGTGATGATCTGATTACAAAACTTGACGGCGCTTCCTATGATTTCCTCGCAGGCGGTGTTCATTTCATAGATCACTCTGCAAGAGCGATTGCAGGCAGAGACCATTTCGGAAAGAAGGGTAAACTTCGCGCCAGATTTGACTTCACCGATTTTGACTGGACCGGAGAGAAAAGAAAGATTATCCCTGCTGACGAAATGGTTATGTACGAAGCTCACGTCAGGGGCTTCACCAGACATTCAAGTTCAAAAGTCGATCATCCGGGTACATTCGACGGATTCAGACAAAAGCTTCCTTACTTAAAAAGACTTGGGATAAACACATTATTCCTTTTGCCGATTTACGATTTTGATGAGACCGATATAGAGCCGGGAACAGACGGCAAAGCCAGACTGAACTACTGGGGTTACTCAAAAAAAGCCTATCATTTTGCACCGAAAGCAAGCTACTGTACAAACCCGGCATCTCCACGAACTGAGTTTATGGAATTGGTGAAAGACATCCACTCACATGGAATGAACATTATTCTTGATATGTACTTTGAAAATTGTTCGACATCATATGTTATGACCTGCCTCAGATACTATGCTTTTGACTACCATATCGACGGTTTCCGCATAAATCCCGGCGCTGTTGATTTATCCGAAGTACGAAAAGATGAAATCCTAAGTCACGTCAGATTTATATATCACAGCTGGGATGATATGCCTGACGATAAACAGGCTCCTATGCTTTTTGAAATGAATGATGGTTTCAAAACCTGTGCCAGAAAGTACGTAAAAAGCGATGAAGGACAGGTAGAAGGCTTCTACTATCAGTTCAGAAATCAGAGAAACGGCGTTGCAAGGATAAACTACATCACCGGTCACGACGGTTTCACCCTGCGCGATTTGATTTCCTATGACGTCAAACACAACGAAGCAAACGGCGAAAGAGGCCTCGACGGAACAGAGTATAACTACAGCTGGAATTGCGGATATGAAGGAGTTACAACCAGAAAAGCCGTATTAAAAATGCGCTCAAAGCAGGAAAAAAATATCCTCATGATGCTTTTGCTTGGTCTCCCCATACCTATGATACTCGCCGGAGACGAGTTCGGAAATTCTCAAAAAGGAAACAACAACGCATATTGTATAGACGGCCCGACAACCTGGCTTAACTGGAACCTGCTTGAGAAAAATAAAGAAACATACAGTTTTGTCAAAAAGCTTTTAAGCCTCAGAAAAAAACTGTCCATCTACCACAGAAAGGACAATTATTCAGGATTTGATCACAAAGGATTCGGAGCGCCTGACATATCCTCACATGGACGTGAGCCCTGGAACAACACGTACCAATATTATTCAAGAGAACTCGGTATACTGTTTTACGGTCCTTATCTCGATGAGACACCTAAAACAAGTTATTATCTGGCTTTCAACCTCCACTGGGAAGCGCACGACTTTTTCCTCCCGGATATCACGAAAAAACGTGATTGGAAAGTGCTGATTGACACCGCTGAGGACCAGCGAAACTCTCAGGGACTGAATAAAGAGCGCACATCCTATCGTATGGAACCACGCTCGGTTGTTCTTCTCTCATGCGAGGAAGATCCTCAACCGAAAAAGAAAGCCGTCAAAAAAACACAGACAAAAAAACGAAATAATAACAGGAAATCTTGACATTATTCAATGCAGATGATATAATCTCGCTATGTGTGCACCGTCTTTGTGCACAAATGCTTCGATAGCTCAGTTGGTAGAGCACATCACTCGTAATGATGGGGTCGTGGGTTCAAGTCCCATTCGAAGCTCTATCTTATAAAAAAAGGAGTTGATGGTATTGAGTCCCGGTGACGCGATAGACATAGTTGTTCTTATCGTTTTGCTTTTGTTGTCCGCATTTTTCTCATCAGCGGAAACCGCCCTGACAACCGTCAACAAGATCAAAATTCGTTCTATGGTTGAAGATGAAAACAAAAAGGCCAAACGTGTCTGGAAACTCATCGACAACCCGACCAAGGTGCTCAGTGCTATATTGATATGCAACAATATAGTAAACCTGACTGCATCTTCTCTCACTACATCCTTTGCGATCAAACTATGCAAAAACCTCGGATTGCACGAAAAAACAGCACTCGGAATCGGTGTTGCAACCGGCGTGCTTACTTTTCTTGTACTCGTTTTCGGAGAGATCACGCCGAAGCATCTGGCGACAAAAAACCCTGAGAAAATGTCTTTTGCCTATGCGCCGATCATATCATTTTTCACTGTATTACTCACTCCTATAATCTTTATCGTAAATCAGATTTCACGTCTGATACTGAAAATTTTCGGAGTTGACTGGAACGGCAAAAATGGAACCATAACCGAAGATGAGCTGCGAACCTTCGTGGACGTAAGTCACGAAGAGGGCGTGCTTGAACCTGAGGAACACCAGATGATAACCAACATCGTTGACTTCGGTGATTCTCTGGTAAAAGACGTTATGATTCCGCGTATGGATATCGTTATGGTCGAATCGAGGATATCCTACGAAGATCTGTTAAAAGAATTTACAGAATCCAAGTACGCGCGTATGCCTATATACGATGATTCAATCGACAACATCATCGGAATCATAAACCTCAAGGATTTCGTTTTCGAGGCCAATCGTGAGAACTTCGATATACGCTCACTTATCCGCGAGGCTCACTTCACGTATGAATACAAAAATGTCTCCGAGCTTTTCCTCGAGATGCAGAAATCCTCTACCCCGATGACCATAGTTCTTGACGAATACGGCGCACTGGCAGGACTCATAACTATAGAGGATCTTCTGGAGGAAATCGTCGGCGAGCTTCGTGATGAGTACGACGAAGACGAAGAAGACGATATCCAAAAAATTGCAGACGACAGGTTCATCGTTTTGGGTTCAACATCTCTTGACGATATCGACGAGACACTCGATCTTGGAATCGAATCCGATGACTACGACTCTATCGCAGGACACGTGATAAACCTTTTGGAGCACTTCCCCGAAGAAGGCGAAGAAGCTGCCGATGAAAAAGCCGAATACAAAGTCATCGAGGTTGACAAAAACCGTATTGATAAACTTGAAATCAAAGTTCTTCCAAAGGCTGATGAGGATTCCGATTCGGATGAAAAGTCAGATGAAAAATCCTCCGATTAAAACGCTATTTTTCTTCTGACTGAAACTTTATGTTTTTGCTTGAGAGAACTCATATATTCACCAACCGCTTCCACTTCTACGAGGCGGTTTTTTTCATCTTTTGCGCAAACCCTCACAGTCAGATCAACATCGTCGTCAACCCTCTGAAGCATCGCCTGCATAAATGTAGCCAAAAGCCTGTTTGAATCCTCTTTCACAACTGTGCCGGTTGATTCTCCGTACATCTCGTTTACCGTCACATACAAAGCCTGTGACAGGGACTGCTTGAGTTTTTCTTCTTTTAATCTGTCAAAATAAATCATCCCCTGTATCACAACCGCCGCTATCATAACGCCGACTCCCGCTGCTGCCATTTTTCCACGTCTGACTCTCTCTTTTTTTCTTTCGGAATTATCCGCCTGCCTGAGGTCTGATATGATTGAAAGCATATCCTCTTCCGTCATCTCTTTTTGGCTGAAGGAGTACAGCTTTCTGATAGCTATGCCATATTTTTTAAACTCATTAATTCTGCAGATTTCCAAAAATGGTTTCTCGCTGAACGGATCTTCAGTCAGGTTTCTTTTCAGCTTTTTCGCATACACTTTCAGATTATCAGAGACCATAGACACAGTCATCTCCGCTGCCGTCTGAACATCCGTCAGCGCACTAAAGATAACCAGCGCAACCAACCACTCATATATCTCATTACTCCTAAGATGTTTTGACCGCCCGACCATAAGCACGGTTTTTTTGTATTTTCTGTATCTGATTTCTTTTAAGAGAACATCCAAAACAGCATTGTCAGTTCTGTCTGTGTCCTGCATATATCCGACCGCCTCAGCCACAGTCACCCCAAGCAAGCCGGTTCCCTCGACAGCTCGCAGACGAATTGCAGTCGATGTTACA
>JAIKWQ010000001.1 GCA_024684535.1 Eubacterium sp.
AACGGAGATTTACGGGTAGTATATCATGGAACAAGTGAAGACTTTACTGTTTTTGACAGTAATAAATCAAGAGCCAATATGGATATACAAGGTAGTTTCTTTAGCCCTTGGGAGATTGATGCCGAGGGGTATGGAGAAAAAGTAGGCGAGTATTATCTGAATATAACCAATCCAGCGCCCGAGGGAATAGCCTATAAAACATTAAACAAGTACAAAGGTCAAAATAACGCAGGAATAAAGGCGAGAGACGAACTTGAAAGACTTGGTTATGACGGCGTGAATAATGGAGATGAAGAATACATCGCATTTTATCCTGAACAGATAAAACTTGTATCAAACGAAACTCCCACCAGTAACCCGGACATCCGTCGCTCTGCTGCAACACCTACTGAAACAAGTAACCTCATAAAAGAAAATGAACACTTAAAGAAGATGGTTAAAAAGCTTCAGCAGGATGAAGCTTACTGAAAAAACTTCTGGGCGTCAGATGGCCAAAAACGGCCGCCGGACGCCCGTTTTTTCGTCTGAACGACGTCAAATTGAACGTTTTTGTACAGGATTCATAAAATTCAAGAGGAAAACTTGTCAAAAAATGCCAATTTACAAATGCCGATGCAAGTGGTATATTTTTCAAAATTTTAGTAGAAAAATAATAGTCAATGTGTTATCATTGAGATAGTGTCGGATTGGAGAATAGATTACATGCTTTACGTTGTGGCGGTCGCGGCGCTGGCAGTGTTATACTGCGTGCTGACGGATAACCTGATATATATACTTGTCGGAGTTGGGATTTTGATTGCTCTGGTTGTGGCAGTCCTGCTTATCTGGTCCTCCGTATGCTTGGTGTTGATGCTTATGTCCAAGTGGAAAAATGCTGAGTTTGTGAAGACGGATTTGCCTACAGAAAAATCTCGCTTCAATGTTGCATATTATATGATTGACGGAAAAGAGGTTCGGAACATTTTTCCTGATGAAGGAATACTTAAGGATAAGTTGTACAAGACAGATAAAACATATCATGTTTTGTATAACAAAAAACTCGACAAAGCATTTGACCGGTTTTCCATAACGACCTGCCTACTTGGCTTCATCTGCGGAGCTTTGGGCGGAGTGATGATACTTTTGGTTTTACTTTAATTTACAACATAATTTACAACATATATTAAGGAGAAAAACAATGCAATATTCATACAAAACAAAAGGAACATGTTCGACCATGATTGACTTCGAGATTGACAGTGGAATTGTGAAAAATGTCCGCTTCACAGGCGGTTGTAACGGGAACCTTCAGGCGGTTTCGAGACTGGTTGAAGGAAAAACTCCGGATGAGATTGAATCACTGCTCGCGGGAATTAACTGCAACGGGCGCGGAACTTCATGCGCGGACCAATTAGCAAAAGCAGTTAAAGAAGCGGGTTGATTATAACAAAATATGGAGGTAAAAAAATGAAAAGGGTGATTGTAAGATTTATGGTTTTGGTACTTGTATTGACAGCGGCAGCCATTCCGCAGGTATCAGAAGGAGAAGCCGTAGCTGCTACAAAAGCGCCGACCATCTCGTGGTCCGGACTCAAAGACATAAAACTGATGAGCGATGAAAGTATGTCAAATGTAGTCGGAAAAACGGTTACTGTAACTATCAAAAATGTCAAGAAAAATGACGTGAAGGATCTGACTGTTTTTCAGAGCAACCCGGGTATAGCAAATGCAAAAAAAGTTCTCACAAAGAAAAAAGTCGGAGTGAAATTTACGATAAAAAAGGTCGGAAGAACTGATGTCAGCATCCGACTTCAGTTGAAAAAGAAACAGGGCGGAAAAAAACTCTGGCTTTTCGGAAATAAGCTGCTGGGAGTGAAAAAACTCAGCAAAAGTGAAGGGGAAAAGTGTAAAAAAGAGTTTATTAAAAATAATACGGTGGAAGCTCTTACTACAAATCATAAAAACTATGAACTTGACGGACAGACTTTTTATCAAAACGAAGTATTTATGAATTCATACGAATATATAACCAAGGATGATTATTATTTGAAACATGTGCTTCCTTCTATCGATGAAAAGTATATATCCCATATTTATCGTAAATCGGATATAGGATATTCATGTAGCGACCTTTATTCATTGAAAGAATCAGAGTATTTTTTTAATCTGGCAGGTAGAGATGACAGATGGGCTCCGAATGACTCTGAAGCGGCAGAAAACATATTTAAGCTTGGCTATTCTGACGGACAGTATATTTATATTTCAGCTGTATCACCGGAAAATGCTCCTGCATGGTATCATTATGAAGAAAAGTTGCTTGCAAAGAATTGTGAATTTGTAAGAGGATATTTGTATGAAAAGAATTCAAAGGGCAAGGAGGTTCTAGTACAATCTATCTCTATGAGGACGGATGTTTCTGCGCCTGATGCGTACGAAATATTGAAAATTGAGTTTGAAAAAGAAACAAAGATGGTCAACATATCTTTTGTTATTGATCCCGGAAAACCCGAAGAAAAAACGCTTTCAAAAGATGTACCGATGGGATCAATAGTATCAACAGATTTCGCATTAATGAATCAATACTCTGCATACGCGGATGCTCAGAGAAAAACCGATATAACCGATGAAATAGAGAGCGATATTGATACAAGCACTGACAGAACTATTTATTTGATCAATGATTATGAGTCATCAAAAGTTGCGTTTAATCCATCCTGGAAGTACGGAGAGTGCGCTAAGATAACCAGTGGTGAGGCGACGCTGTACAAAAATGTGTCGAAAAAAGCCAAAGGAAAAACTGTCTGCGTAAACGCAGGACATGGAACTGCGGGTGGTGAGGATGTAGAAGTGCTTTGTCATCCTGACGGAAGTCCGAAAATCAAATCCGGAAGCACTCCGGCAGGAAAAACAACCGCAAAAGCGGTTTCATACGGAACTACGATGAAGGACGGAACACCGGAAGCTGTGGCGACGCTTAAAACTGCGTTGGCTGTTAAAGAGGTTCTGATGAACGAAGGATATGATGTGCTTATGATACGTGAGTCTGATGACGTTCAGCTTGACAATATCGCCAGAACACTGATTGCGAATAACAACGCAGATATACACATAGCGATTCACTATGATTCAAATGCAAGGGAAACGTCCGATGCATTTTTCTGCAGTATCCCGGATGATGAGGACTACAAGAATATGGAGCCTGTCAAGACCTGGTGGGAGGAGCATATGCGACTGGGTGACTGTGCTATAGCGGGACTGAAAAGTCGTGATATCCCGATAATGGGTGACGGAAGATTTGATATGGATCTGACGCAAACATCGTTCAGCACGATTCCGTCGATAGATCTCGAGGTTGGAAATATTAATGCTGATTTGTCAGATACCCAATTGTACAAAATAGGTTTCGGAATACGCGAAGGAGTAAACAACTTTTTTGAAGCAAACGACTGAAAAATATTTCGAAAAAACCGCAAATTCTGCTTTACATCGAGGTTAAAACATGATATACTGTTTGTAATTGGACACATATGAAATTTTGGGAAAGGGAGGCGATAGGTATGAGTAGTATTTCAGCTTTATCAGGCGGCGCGGATTATTATTCTGCGGCGATTGCAAGCGGAAAGAAGATTATGAGTGCCGCTGATGGAGCAGCGGAGAGCGCAATCGTAGAGAAAGAAAACTCTCAGGTCAACGGATTGGCACGTGGTCAGCGCAATGCTGAAGATGCCAAGTCTCTCCTAAATGTTGCAGACGGCGCGATGGACAAGATTTCCGATAACTTGAGTCGTATGCGTACACTTGCAGTGCAGGCATCAAACACAGCAGTGCTCAGTGATGATGACCGCACGAAAATCCAGGACGAGATTGATCAGCTCAAACAGGGTATATCAGATATAGCTCAGACGGAATTCAACAAGAAAAAACTTGTAGACGGTTCGTATGAGGGATATGCTCAGACAGGAGCGAACGAGAAACAGGGAGAAAAGCTTAATATCGGCGAGATGACGCTCGATGCACTTGGCATCAAGGACTTTGATGTCACGAAGAATGACTTTTCGGTTGACACAATTGACAATGCTTTGTCTCAGGTTTCAGAAAAACGAGGACAGGTTGGCGCCCAGTACAATGGACTTGATTACAGCATTCAGTACAACGCGATAAGTCAGGAAAATCTCACAGCTGCTTCCAGTCGTATGGAAGATGCGGATATCGCAGAGATGGCATCCAAGATGTCAAAAGAAAATCTTCTTCAAACGTATCAGAATATGATGCAGAAAAAACAACAGGAAGAGGAACAAAAGCAGTTTATGGGACTTTTCTAAACCTTTGATTTTGTTTATTCAGAGGCGCTGCGCATCGGGCTATAGTTTGACCTCGGCCCGAGGTGTGGCGCTTCGCTATGTCACTGCATACAGTCATCGATTTGGAGGGAACGATGCAAAAGCGTAAGTTTATAACAAGCTCAAAAATGAAAACATTATCATTACTTTTGGTGATGTCTCTTTTTGTTACGCTTTCTACCGGCTGTTCGGGCCTCAATGACGCTGCATTTGCCGGAACGGTTATGAACAGACATGACGAAGGATCCGAAGAAAATTCCGATGCTGAACCACTGACCCCTCCTGAAATGTTTTCTTATGTGGATGCACAGGGAAATACATATGAAGCTATAGTTGATCAGAGAGTGACAAAGTGTTTTTATGACTGGTCAAAGCTTAAGCACAAAAAAGGAAGTCAGAAAATCAAATACGATGACGGTACATATACCATAGAAAAAGGTGTTGATGTATCACATCACAACGGGGTCATTGATTGGAGAAAGGTGAAAGCTCAGGGATACAAATTTGCATTCTTGAGACTTGGCTACAGAGGTTACGGAAAAGAAGGAAACCTGATGGTTGATAAGCAGTTCCAGACAAGCTTCAAAGCAGCCAGAAAAGCGGGGATGAAACTCGGCGTTTACTTCTTCTCACAGGCTATTAATGAAAAAGAAGCGATAGAGGAAGCGGAGTTGACGCTTCGTGAGCTCAACAATTCAAAACTTGATTTGCCTGTGGTATTTGATCCTGAGCTGATTCCGGAGGATGATGCCAGAACAGATGAGGTGGACGGAGAACAGTTCACGAAAAATGCTGTTGCATTTTGCGAGAGGATCAAAAAAGCCGGATATAAACCGATGATTTACACAAACCTGTATTGGGAAGCGAGCATGTTTGATCTGTATGAGCTTGAAAAATATCCTATCTGGTACGCAGACTACAGACCGACGCCACAGACACCGTACAGATTTGAGTATTGGCAGTTCTCAGAGAGCGGCAAGGTCGCGGGAATACACGGTGGAGCCGATCTCGATGTACGATTTGTGAAAAAGAAAAAGAAATAATAGTATAAAAAAATGACTGCTTCGTGCGAAGCAGCCATTTTTAATTTGCAAGTTTTACATTTTTATGCCGGAGCAAACTGATTCAGCAAATCGGGATCGAGCTGGATACGGTTATCCATAGTTTTCATCACGTCTACGATGTGTACTTCTTCTTTGACGGAAGGAGTTGACAAATCATAAAGCATGTTGGTTCTGAAATCAAGAACCATAGGCTCAAATATTGCTTCGTCGTTTCCGCGGATAACAAGTCCTTTCTGTCCGTTGGAGAGCTCGACGCATACTCCCGGATAGAGAATGTTGATTGCTTTTATCAAAGCATTTACGATCATAGGATCAAACTTGTCTTCGTTGTCGAGAAGGTATCTGATAGCGAGAACCTCTGACGTGGGCTCTGAAGCGGACTTCATCGCAGTGAGTCTGTCATAAGTATCTGCGACATAAAGAATGTTTGCATTCACATTCATCTTCAGCGCGTCAGGTATCTCGGATTCTCCCTCTCTTGTATACAGTTCCTGGAACTGTGAGATGAGTTTCGTGATATCCGCATCCAAATCCATATATCGATTTAAAATATCAGCAGTATTGCTTTTTATAACTCTTCTGATTTCAGGATCAACATCCGCTTCATCAGGAACTTCGTTCAGACGAAGAGCGCCTATATCGTGAAGTACGGCAGCTTTGATGATCATATTGAGTCTTCCACCCTTCACGCCCAGATGACCGGCCATCAGAGCGGATAGTATCGAGACATTGAGGACATGTTTATATACGAAGTCCTCGCTGCTTCGGAGACTCTGTACGAAGTTGATTTTGTGATCTAAGTCTCCGTAGTTTTTGATAACCAGTGAACACAGCCAGTCAAGACCTTTGTCTTTTTTGCCAAGCGCAATCAAATCCAAATCTTCTTTGATTGAAAAGACTGCCATCGTCTGGAATCTCTCGAAGTTGATATCGTCTTCGGTCATAGGCGGAAGCGGCTCTGCCGGCTCCAGGATATACAGACCCATGAGATTGAAGTTTTTGATTCCGTAAATAGCCTGCATGGTAAGCTTTGTATCTCTGTCATACAGAAGTACACCGTTTTTGTTATAAATCGGTTTTCCGAGGCGCATACCGGCCTTCAGATCATCTACCTTTACAAATTTCAAAAAACTCCCCCTTCGTGTTGATTTTCCAACTACTATAGTATATAATAACAGTAATTTTATAAAAATGCAACAAAAAAATGGGCAATACGGTATGAGAGGAAGATATGCAATATAGAAATGATAGAAACGGAAACCCGATTTCAATTCTGGGTTTTGGCTGTATGAGGTTCACAACCAACGGAAAACAGATAGATATTGACAAGGCTGAAAAAGAACTGATAACTGCTATAGACGCCGGTGTAAACTATCTGGATACGGCGTATATCTATAATGGAAGTGAAGTGGCGCTCGGAGAGATTCTGACAAGAAGCAATCTTCGCGACAGGGTAAACTTAGCTACCAAGCTCCCTCAGTATATGGTTAAGTCAGAAAAAGCTATAGATAAATATTTCGATGAACAACTGAGCAGACTGAAAACCGATCACATAGAGTATTATCTGATGCATATGCTGACAGACCTTAAGTCCTGGCAAAACCTGAAAAATCTTGGGATAGAAAAATGGATTCTCGAAAAAAAAGCATCGGGGGCGATCAAGAATATAGGCTTTTCATTTCATGGAAACACCGACACATTTATCAGTATTCTGAATGATTATGACTGGGATTTCTGTCAGATACAGTATAACTATCTGGACAACGTGAGCCAGGCGGGAGAGAGAGGCTTGAAGGCAGCAGCCGCGAAAGGAATACCTGTCATTATCATGGAACCTCTTCGCGGAGGAAAGCTCGTCAATATGCTTCCCGAAGCTGCCAAAAACAGAATTGAAGCAGATACGAAAAAAAGAACACCTGCGGAGCTTGCGCTCAAATGGCTATGGAACCAACCGGAAATCACCTGTGTTCTGTCCGGTATGAACAGCGTGAAAATGGTAGAGGAAAACTGTCGCATAGCGTCCGAAGTGGAAATCGGAGAGTTTGACGAGAGTGACCACGAGCTGATAGAGAGCATCAGAGAAGACATCAGAAAAAGCACGAAGGTCGGGTGCACCGCCTGCGGTTACTGTATGCCCTGCCCGCAGGGAGTGGATATCCCGACGGCTTTCAGATATTACAATGAATCGGCCATCAGCGGCAAGTCATCTGCCCGTTTTGAATACGCTCAGGCTATGGGACTGAGGGTGCAAAAAAACTTCCCGTCACAGTGCGTGGCTTGCGGAAAATGTATGAAACATTGTCCGCAGGGAATAGACATCATAAACGAACTGAAAAATGCAAACAAGGTGCTCAGGCCCCTTCCCTACCGCATAGGAACGGCAGCGGCGAGAGCATATATGCTTCGTGGCAAAAAGAAAAAAGCTGATAAAGCAGATGAACCGAATTAAAGAAAAACCCCATTTCAGCCGAAATATCTCATGCAAGATTGTATTTTACGGGATATGGAGGAAAGCGTATGCAGATAAAAATGGATCCGCATTCCCTCGCTGCAAATGATGTACAGGTTGGTGCATCGGTACAGACCGCCACGGATGGCAGGGCTGCCAAAACAGGCAGTAAAACTACGGACAGTATAGTGCAGGCAGAATTTGGGGATAATAAAAACTATCAGACTACAGGCACGTATGCTGAGGAGATGGCCAGACAATCAGATATCAAAGAGATCAAAAGTGACTTAGACGTCATAGATCCTGCGAACTTCATCAGTCAGTGTATGACAGGTGAGGATGCGCACGATCTGGATGACGAGAGCACACCTCTTGAAGAATATACTTCTACACA
>JAIKWQ010000011.1 GCA_024684535.1 Eubacterium sp.
CTCTCTATGTATCCATTTATCTTCAAAAATGAGAGTCTGTCGGTTTTGACTCAACGGTTTGGAGTTATTGCCAACCATTTGTATTATAAATATCGGTAATAAGATTGTCAATAGGGTTGAAACACTGCCCGAATCGCAATCCGCTCTTTACATTTTTAAAAATCTGTGGTATGATAACAATATCTATGTGATTTTACTCAGATAAAACACCTTATGTGGTGATATTTATTCCGGAGGAGAGCATGCGCGATAAGATTTACGCCCTTGCAAAAGGGAACTTCACATACGAGGCACCTAAGCTTGTGATAGAGCCTGAAAAGCTGACGGGAGAGATTATCAGCGGGCAGAAGGAAACGGTTTCTTTTTCCGTATCCAATGCAAGGCATACCAATCTCAAAGGCTTTGGTTTCGTGGGCGCGACCGAGATTACATTTTTGCCGGTATTTGAGGGCGAGGACAATATTCTCGAGTGTGAGATAGACGCGACGGCTCTTATCCCGTCGGATGAGCTGAAAGGCTCACTTATGCTGGTCACCGACTGTGGCCAGGTTCGTGTACCATATGATTTCAAGATTGTCGCACCGGTGCTGACGGAAGAAGACGGCAACGAGGTTCGCGACTACTTCACATTGCAGCAGATAACTCAAAAAGAACCTGCCGACGGGCTGGCTCTGTTTCGTGATCCCTTGTTCAAGGAAACATTTTTGTACAGAGACCCGGAGGGTAAGCTTATATATGACAGATTGTTAAAGGCAAACACCGGTCTCTCCGGTATGGAAGAGTTTTTGGTAGCCTATGACAAAAAGCAGGCGGTGAGGTTTGAACTCTACCACAAGGGCGCTCCTGTGCCTGAGAAGCTTGAGTACGAGCTTGACGGCGGCGATGTGGATGAAACGATAGAAATCAGGATGAACACTTGGGGAAGCATCGCTATCAGAGTTGAGGTAGAGGGAGATTTTATCGAGGCTGAGAGGAAACTTCTCTGGACGGATGAATTTATAGATACCAAAGGCAGATTTGATTTTACCATAATGTCAGGCAAGGTAAGTACCGGAAGACATTTCGGAAAAATAACTTTCATCGGACCGTATGAGACAAGGTCATTTGAAATCAGTGTCCACTCGCCCGTAGGCGTGAAGGACAGAAAAATAAACCGGGCGAAGCAGGCTGTACAGGCGATGCTCATCAGAAGCTATCTGGCTTTCGAAGAAGGACGCGTCGAGATGGACGAGTTCGGGGCATTTTTGCAGAAACACCGCCAGGTGATAGAAAGGCTTGATATACCTGCCATACTACCGCTGAAGGGCTATATCGCCTGGATTCTCGGAGATGAGCAGGGCAAACTTGATTTTTACAGAGAAACAGAAAAATACACCCAGCCTGCAGTCGGCAGGGCGCAGTCAACCGTCGAAGAGTACGTGATGATGCAGTACGTGAAGTATATGTATTCAAGACGTGAGGATGACCTGGCTGATTTGAGGTCGCTTATCGATATGTATCTGGACAACGGATATATGAGCGCGACTATGCTTCTGGTTCGTTTGAGGTGCGGAGTTCCGTATGATACGAACGGAGCGAAAGCGGTTGAGAGTCTCAGAGAGCAGATGGCGCATGGCAGCGGTTCGCCGCTTCTGTATTCGGAGCTTATGCGTCATTATGTAGCGCATCCGGAGTTGCTTCACGAGCTGGATGCCGTAAACTTAAGAACACTTTTGTACGGACTGAAAAATGACCTCTTCACCGAGAGTTTGGCTGAAACTGTCAATATCCTCGCAGCAGGAAGAGGACTGCCGCTGATAGAGACAGGTTCGGGATACGGGATGATCATGTCAAATGACTCCCTGAATGTCGGAACCGGAGCGCTGCTTATGCAGGCGCTGTTTGCGCTATACAACAGATACGGTATGGATGATACGCTCAAGTGCATCTGTACGCTTTTAATCCGCCACGAGAAACGTGACAGAAGATATCATATCTGGTATGAGAGAGGTGTGGAGAGCAGAGAGAGGCTCACAGACCTGTTTGAGTACTATATTTATTCGATAGATCCTGCGGATAGAACTCCGCTTCCGGGCGTTGTGCTGTCGTATTTTCAGTATGAGAACCACTTGAACGACACCAGAAAAGCCTATCTGTACGCCAACATCCTTTCAAACAGGGAAGAAAACCCTGAGGGCTATGAGGCGTATGAGCCGCAGATCAGAGAGTTTGTTGCAGACCAGATCAGGAAAGAACGCGTGACATCCGACCTCGGATATCTGTATGAAAATATCCTGGACGTCGGGGCTGCGATGGAGCTGAAAAATCATCTGCCACACGTTATATTCAGGTATCTGATAACCTGTGATGTACCGGGAATCGAAAGCGTAACGGTTGTTCCCATCCATACAATGACAGAAAAAACCTATCCGCTTGATCACGGAAAGGCATTGCTTGAGATATATTCGCCTGATTACAGGTTGTTTTTCACCGACAGAGACGGCAACCAGTATGTGGAGAGCGTTGACTACACGCTTCAGAGATTCTTCGACGGTGACGGATATGTGCTTATCTGCTATCCGGAGCCTGTGATTCCGGAGGAAGAGGACGGCGCAGAGGAAGAAGATGTGAAAAATGTTCCTGATGCTCAGGGTATCCCCGAGAACCTCATTTTTGCGGTTGCCACTGCGGCGCTGAATAAACCGAAGCTTGATGTGAGAGAAATGGATGCGCTCAAAAAAGCGCTTGAAACAGGGAAACTGAGGGATCATTTTTTAGGAAAAATAATAACAAGGCTCTACGATCATATAGTGCAAAGAGTTCCCGAGGAACACAGGGAAAAAGAATTGAAGTGGCTTGCGGGCTTCGTTAAGCCCGAGTGCATCAAGAGAAACCGAGCAGGAGAAATCGCGTCAGAGTTTATAAACGCCGGAGAATACGATGTGGCGTACGACATACTTTCGATGTACGGAAGAAACGGCTGCGCTGAGAACGAACTCACGCTGCTTGTGCGCGACAGGCTTGAAAGACTTGACGGAGAGTATTCCGATATGGTCATCAAGTGGGCTATGTGGCTCTATAAGAAAGGAAACAGGGAGAATATCGTTCTGAATTATCTGCTCAAGTACTATATGGGCGAGACGGATGTGTTGATAACTATGTTCAGAGAGGCGCTTAAGCGGGACAAATCAGGTAGCGGCGTCGACCAGATAAACGTAAACAAAAGCTATATTAAATCAGACCCGAAGTTCTATGAGAGCGTCAGGGAGAGACTTTTGGGGCAGGTGCTTTTTGCGGGGTTCGACCCGATGCAGACCGAGGACATTTTTGAAAAATATTTCGAAGACGGCGAGAACAGAGTGCTCGTGAAAGCGTATCTCGGACAGATAGCGTATGATTATCTGGTGGGGCGTGTGGAAGTCGGAGATTTCTCATACAAAAAAATATTCCACCAGGCAAGATACGATGGCGAAGACGTGATGGTGTTGGCTGCACTGAAAAAACTTGCGGAAAAAGATACGTATGACGATGCTGAGACTGACTTCATAGAGAGAAGTCTTGAAACATTTGCGCTCGAGGGGCGCGTGCTTCCGTTTATGAAAGAATTTACGGGAGATATGATAGTTCCGTATGAAGTGAGAACTCCTGTGATCGTTCAGTATTACAGCGGTACGGACAGAGGCGTGCACCTGTATGTGAAAAAAGACAAAGAATTCGAGCAGATACCGATGGTCAAAGTTTTCAACGGTATATATGCGGCTTCACTTCTGATTTTTGCGGGAGAGGAGACCACCGGATATATATACGAGGAGGAAACCGGCAAAAGGTCGAAGGAGTTTGAGCTCAGGAAAAAAGACAATGCCGCCGGCAATGAA
This sequence comes from Eubacterium sp., assembly GCA_024684535.1. Lineage (GTDB taxonomy): Bacteria > Bacillota > Clostridia > Lachnospirales > Lachnospiraceae > Eubacterium_F. The sequence continues at coordinate 3,855 of JAIKWQ010000011.1, forward strand.
AGCCTGTTTGAGCAGGTGAACTCTATGATAGAAGCCAAACAAGACGGCGATGAAGAGAAGTTTGAAAAGATCAGAAAACAGTATTTATCGGAAAAACACGTGGCTGAGAAGCTTTTTGCGCTTTTATAAGCGCCTGTGAATGGAGGAAACGATGGACGACAGAACGCTGCTTATGGGAATGGATCTCGGAGATGAGATATCCCAGCTTGCGGTATACGACCCGGAACTTATGGAGCCGGTGCTTATGGGACAGTCTGAGGAAAACCCGGACGCTCTCATAGAGACCGCTGTTGAGTTTTCCGGCAAAGAGCCGATCAGAGGCTTTCTTCAGGCAGTGAAAACCGGGGAAAAGATCATAAATGACGGCAAAGAAGTCGACGCGGTCAGAGTGCTTGCTTATTTTTTCAAAAAAGTCCTCGCGCTGACCAGAAAACGCTATCCGAATGAAAAAATCAAGCTTCTCGTTGTGACCGTAACCGATATGAGCAAGGAGTTTACGGACAGGATATATGAGGCTTTGGCGCTCATCGGGCTCGATGGTGACAGGGTAAAAATCACCGATCACAAAAGAAGCTATATGTACTATGTGCTCTATCAGAAAAAAGAGCTTTGGGCACAGGATGTCGGTATGTTCGACTACAACGGAAAAAGGCTGATATTCGAGCAACTCCAGATCGACAGAGAGCACGAGCCTGCGCTGGTCGGAGTGAAAGAAGTTGATTATACGGATGCGCTTGCTGCCGGTGATGAGATGACATCGATAAGCGATATATTTGAAAATGTTTTCGCGAGCGCTCTCAGAAACCGCTTCATCTCGTCAGTTTTCCTGACAGGTGAGGGATTTGAGACTGAGTGGGCAGATGAGCTTTTCCCGAAACTTGCGGTGGGAAGAAGGCTGTTCAAAGGCCGCAATCTCTACGTTAGTGGTGCTGCGTATACAGCGAAAGAAATGGTTCAGGACAGGTTTTCTGATTATGTGGTTGTGGCGCCTGATATGGTCACTTCGAGGATATCGATGGAAGTGTATGAGGACGGCGATACGAAGGAAGTTCAGTTCACAAGCGCAGGACTGCCCTGGTTTGAAGTTGATGAGGAACTGGATTTGATTCCTGACGGAGATGCAGAGATGGTACTTCGCGCTGAACACATTTTTGAAGGAACGAAGAAAGAATTTTTCATAGATATGACGCCTGTGGCAGGGCGACTTGACAGGATGTGCAGGATTGGGATGCGGCTCAGATTTGAGGATGTATCAACTGCTATCATCACACTCAGAGACAAAGGTTTCGGCGAGATAGCGCCCGGAAGCGACAGAGTTTGGGAGGAGAGAATAAGTTGTTTATAAGATGCTATGGCAAAGTGGCCAAAACTCCGTATATTATGCCATACACAAAGGCAAAAATATACTCTCTTGAGGAGCTGTGCTGCTATATCGGAAACAACATCTATACGATCACAGAGGATTTCTTCAGGGATTCGCTGGTTGAGTGGCTCGAGAAGGAAGCAGGACAAAAAGAACTTGCGAGAAAACTCAGCCGTATGATAACAAACCGAGAGACGCTGAAAAACCTCGTGGTTACGATATTATGCGGATGCGACTACTACAAAGAGAAAGAGATTCGCGAGTTCATCCGCGTGCTCGATGAGATAGTGAGTCTCCCGCTTCACGAGAAAAAGAAGATCAGGGCTGACAACTATATGAGAGCCGGGCTGTATGCCAAAAGTCTGATTGCGTATCAGCAACTTCTGTCGGGAAGTTTTGCGGGGAATTTTTCAACCGAAAGTTACGGCAACATACTACACAATCGCGGATTGGCGCATTTTTATACAGCTTCTTTTGCAGAGGCCGAAAGAGACTTCAAGGAGGCCTATACACGCAATCACAGAGTTGAGTCGCTTCATCATTTCCTGTATATGCTTCTGATGCAGGGCAGAGAGGCGGATTTCCAGAGGTCCTGCGTAAGCTGTGGGATGAATATGGCGCAGATGGAGGAACTCAGGAAAAAGTATATGGCAGCGATAGACGAAACAGATATACCTGAATCACGTGACGATGATATTGATTTATATAAAGAAGAATTAAGAAAGGCAACGAATAGTGCTGTTTGACTGGTTATTCAAAAGAAAAAGAAAGAAACGGGATTACGAGGAAGAACTCGAGCAGGATGATCGAACTCCCGCAGAGGCACGCAAGGAAGAAAGCGCGGAAGTAGATGAAATTCTGAGCAAGAAAGTTAGTTTCGAAAAAGAAAATGTAGATTTAAAAAACGCACCTGAACGACTTTCTTATCTCGGCAGACTCAGAGATACAATCCTCGAAGGAAAAAAGCAGTGTGATGATGTCAAGTTCGAGTACGGCAGAGTGACTTCGTATCTGAAGGACATACAGCTGATTGACAACTGCGATGAGGACTACAGACAGATCATCACTGAAGCTGCAACAAATATTGTTGAACTGAACGAACAGAGAAATCAGATCAAGAAAAAGAAGTTCCGCATCAGCGAGTCTCAGAGGGTTGCGCTGGACAGATTCGAAGAAGAGACTCCGAAGGATATCGAAAAGCTTTTGGAAGCTGAGGATTATCAGGTCAAGATCAGGAATGACTTACGGAGACTCAGCGGCGAGAAGCATCTTCTCGAGGATGAGAAGGCGGATATCGCAAAAAGACAGTCTACTCTCAAAAGCATCAGCAAGGCGCTTGTGATAGTTCTTCTGATAGTAGGTATCGGACTCGGAGTGCTCGTGGGAGTGTACAGAGTTGATATAACAGTGCCGTTTATCGCAACGGCGGCATTTGTATTTTTGATAGCGGCCATAATCCTTGCCGAAGCCAGACGAAACCGGATGGATATGGCGATAACCGAGAGAAAGCAGAACAAAGCTGTTGCGCTGACGAATCAAGTCAAAATACGGTATGTCAACAATGTCAGAACGATGGACTATTTGTGCGCGAAGTACAAAGTCAGAGGGGCGACGGAGCTTGATTTCGTCTTCAGTCAGTACAAGGAGGCAAAGCGCGAGTGGGCAAGACAGCGTGAGGGAACGATTCAACTTGAAGAAAATCACGAAATACTGTTAAACGCGCTGGCAAAGATTGCCGTCAGAGACAGAGAGATATGGCTCTCGCAGGCAAAAGCGCTCATAGATCCGTCAGAGATGGTCGAGGTCAGACACGAACTCAATGTCAAACGACAGAAACTTCGAGAGCAGCTTGACTACAACACTTCGGTGATGACGGAGTGCCTGAACGAAATGGAAAAAATTCAATCAAAAAAACCGGAATACGCGCGCGATGTCGAGCGTATCCTCGCGGAAACAAAAGGGCTTCGCTGAAACTTGGGCGATGCCCTCATTTTTTTCTTGTATTTTTCCGCGAAATTTGTTAGAATGGAATATGTATTTTTTATAGGAAACGGAGATGAAAAAAATGAGGCTCATTTTTGAAGCAAAAAGTACGAAAATCAGAAGCTTTTTGGCATTTACGCTTGCGATTGTCTGCGCGCTTGGTGTGTGGGCGGTTCCGGCTTCTGCCAAATCGAAATCAAAAAAAGCTGAAATCTCAAAAACTGTTGAACTGAATACGGGCTACAGAGATGTGGTGATGTCAAACGGATATCAGGGAAGTGAAGACGACTACAATTATGATTACTTCAATATCGGTGATCATGGACTTCTGACGTTTTCGAATGATTACTTGCAGTTTCCTGAGTGCCCGCCTGCTACAACTGAAACTCAGGCAGTGGACGAGTTTAACGGCATAAACATCACGTACACCGTTGAGGGCGAAGGCGTGGTGGAAATCGATGAAAAGACGCACAACTACACCCTGACGGGCGGCGGAAAAGCGACAGTCACGCTGGAAGCCAAAAAGGTTGACGAAGAAGACCCGGATGAACCTGAAGTATTCACGGGTACGTATGTGTTTTTGGTGACAGAGGATATGACGGGCGTCACCCTCGAGAAAAATGAGGTCGCGCTCTATACGGTGCCTGCGTACGGAATCACTGATGCATCGACTACGGTTGCGCTCCTTGATTGTCCGGATATGACGTACAGCACGCTGTCATACACAGTTTCAAACAAAAAAGTCAGCGCCGAGATATATATAAATGAGAGAAAAAGAGTTCTTGATATATCCGCGAGCGGCAAAGGAACCGCCACGGTCAACCTGATCATAAACGGAACAGCGTTTGAACTGAAGCTGACCGTAGGCAAACTCAGCATAAACAAGGACACCTGCTATGTGGACAAAGGAAAAACGGTCAAGCTCAAGATAAGCGGATACAGCGGAAAACCTGACTGGCAGACAACAGTGAAATCTGTTGCGACAGTAAACTCAAGCGGCAAGGTGAAAGGCAAAAAGATCGGAACAACGATTATCTATGCTGATATCGAGGGCGTACGAATCGGTTGCGCGGTCTCGGTAGTAAAAAAAGGTATGACCAAGGTTGTCAACAAAGCGATAAAGATCGGTAAAACCTGCAAGTATTCCCAGCCGAAGAGAATGCAGAAGAAATATTACGACTGCAGCTCGCTGGTTTGGAAGTCATATAAGCAGATAGGCAAATATTTCGGGCTCAGATATTGGGCGCCGACGGCGGCTGACGAGGCAAAATGGTGCTCGAAAAAGAAAAAGCTTCTCGGCAAATGGTCATGGAAGAAGCTTAAAAAGTTCACCTACAGACCGGGAGATCTGCTTTTCCGCGTGGGCGCGAAAAACGGCAGATACAAAGGGATCTATCACGTGGAGATGTTTGCGGGCTACAGGGTTGTAGGCTTCGATAAAAAAGGAAAAGCCCTGATAAATATGTGTTGGGCAAACAGGTATGATAACTATTATGATGACTGCTACGGCGACATCATGGGAAGACCGTGATAAGAAAGGATAAAAAATGTTTTCAAAGAAAATGCACGATCTCGGGACTTCACCCTCGGTGATCAGAGATCTGTTCGAATACGGCAACAAAAGAAAGGCTGAGATAGGCGCTGACAAGGTTTTTGATTTCAGTATCGGAAACCCAAGCGTGGAGCCACCTGCGAAAGTGGCAGAGACTATTGAGAAGCTCCTTCGCGAGTCAGATGGTGTATCACTTCATGGATACACATCAGGCGCGGGTGATATGGGAGTTCGCACCGCGATATCCGAGTATATCGAAAAAATTCATGGTGCGAAAGTCAGTCCGTCACACATCTATATGACCTGCGGGGCAGCGGCTTCGCTCACGATCACGCTGGGGGCGCTGTTTGAAGAGGGCGATGAATTCATCACTTTCGCGCCATTTTTCCCGGAGTACAGAGTGTTCGTAGAGAGCACAGGAGCGAAGTTTACGGTGGCGCCGAGCGACGAGAAAGACTTTCAGCCGGACCTCGCGGCTCTCGAGAAACTCATCTCGCCCGCGACGAAAGGAATCATCATCAACTCGCCGAATAACCCTTCGGGAGTTGTCGTTTCTGAGGAAAACATAGTTAAGCTGTGTGAGCTTTTGAAAAATAAATCGACAGAGATCGGACATCCGATCGTGCTGATAGCGGATGAGCCGTACAGAGAGCTCGTCTACGGAGATGTGAGGGTTCCGTATCTGATGAATTATTATGATGACACAATAGTGTGCTATTCATACAGCAAATCGCTGTCGCTGCCGGGAGAACGTATCGGCTATATCGCTGTTTCGGACAGGATGAACGGCGCGGACGATGCATTTTTCGCGATCTGCGGATGCGGAAGATCTTTGGGATTCGTGTGTGCGCCGAGTCTGTTCCAGAGAGTTGTGAAGGAATGTCAGGGAATGACGTCGGATATTTCGATATACGCGAAAAACAGACAGATACTTCTGGATGCGCTCACCTCATACGGTTACAGATGCATACAGCCTGACGGAGCGTTCTACCTTTTCGTGGAGGCGCTCGAGCCGGATGCGAAGGCGTTTTCAGACAGGGCAAAGAAGTATGAACTTTTGTTGGTTCCGTCAGACAGTTTCGGAGTCGGCGGTTATGTGCGCATATCATATTGCGTATCAACAGAGCAGATACAGGCATCGCTACCTGCTTTCGAAGCATTGGCGAAGTCGTATAAATAAAGGGATAAATTAAAACTCAAATAATTAAACAGGAGGTAGTGAAAAATGTTCGGATTTGGAACACTGATTGAGATTTTGAAAAAGGATCCAAAGAAAATCGTATTTACAGAGGGCAAGGACCCCAGAATTCTTGAGGCTTCATCAAGACTTCTTGCGTCTACATTCCTTGAGCCGATTCTGATCGGCAGCGAAAAGGAGATTTTTGATGTGGCAGCGGATGTCGGATTCAACATCAGGGGCGCCAAAATCATAGATCCCGAGAAATACGAAAAAATGGATGAGATGGTAGATACGCTCTACGAACTCAGAAAAGCAAAGGGGCTTACGAAAGAGGATGCAGCTAAACTCTGCAAACAGGGAAATTACTTTGGAACAATGCTCGTGAAAATGGGCGAGGCGGATGCGCTTCTCGGCGGTGCTACTTATTCTACCGCAGATACGGTTCGTCCGGCTCTTCAGATAATCAAGACAAAACCGGGCAAGCATATGGTAGCTTCCTGCTTCATACTCGTACGCGAGAGCGCAACGGGTGGAAATACAGTACTTGCGATGGGAGACTGCGCTATCAATATCAACCCGTCAGAAGATGACCTCGTGGAAATCGCTTTGGACTGCGCTGAGTGCGCAAAGGTATTCGGTATAGATCCGAAACTTGCATTCCTCAGCTACTCAACATACGGTTCGGGAAGCGGAGATGTAGTAGACAAGATGAGAAATGCAGCTGAAAAGACCAGAAAAGCTGCACCTGACCTTCCGATATCAGGAGACACACTTCAGTTTGACGCAGCTGTTAGCCCGCGTGTAGCGCGTACAAAGTGTCCTGATGATGATGTGGCAGGACAGGCAAATACATTTATCTTCCCTGATATAGCAGCAGGAAATATCGGATACAAGATTGCTCAGCACCTCGGAAAATTCGATGCATACGGCCCGATCCTTCTCGGACTCAATGCTCCTATCAATGACCTTTCGCGAGGCTGCAACGCTTCAGAGGTTTACTCGATGGCGATAGTTACGGCAGCGCTTGCCTGATAGGTTGGATTCAGATAAAAATGAAGAAAACAAATGACGCTCAAACATCATTAGCAGTAAGCGGTGAGGATTTCGAAACAACGCATATAGGGGTGCTTGACGGAATCAGAGTGCTCGCAGTGGGCATAGTGGTTTGGTTTCATTTTTGGCAGCAGAACTGGCTATCACCGAATATAGGACCTGTTGATTTGGAGTTTTTGCCCAGATACGGTTATCTGATGGTGGATATGATGATACTCATATCGGGATTTCTGCTTGCGCTTCCGTATGCAAAGGCCAAGATATACGGCACGCCCACACCTGATACGAAGAGCTTTTACATAAAAAGGTTTGCGAGGATCGGTCCGGCGTACTACTTTATCATTTTTGCGATACTACTCGCGGTAGCGATACCGCAGGATATGTATGCTACCGGGACTGATTTGATGAAAGACCTGGTTCCGCACGTGTTTTTCATTCACAACCTGTTTCCTGCTTCGTATGTGGGAACACATCTGGATGCGGCGCTGTGGACTGTGGCGGTTTTGGTTCAGTTGTATGCCATATTCCCGTTTGTTATAAAAGGCTTTAACAAAAAACCTATACTTACATACAGCATCATGACAGCGATAAGCGTCATCAGCACGATGATTATCGTGAATAATGAAACTGCAACGAGTGGTTATGAGCACATAGTATTCTGGTGCAACAACACGCTTTCTTTCCTGTGTGTGTACGCAAACGGAATACTTGCAGCCTACGCTTATATAAGTTTCACAAAAGGCAGGAAAAGAACGCAGTACGGTCAGATATTCGCAACTGTGATTGCCATAGGCTGTATCATCGTATACAGATATATGTGCGGTGATCTGGCGAGGGCGGTAGGTGAAAACGCAGGCGGCGTCTGGCAGCTTGAAAAAAGATATGTACTCTCACTGGTGTGCGTGATATTTGTTCTCGCAGTTATATGCTCGATGAAGTGGTTCAGAAAAATATTTGACAACAGGGTGATGAAGTGGCTTGCCGGAATATCGTTCAGTATGTATATGGTGCATCAGTACATATGTGAGAGACTTCACTACGAGGATGTGCCGGAGATGATCGGCGAGAACCCGGGTGATTCGGGATTGCTGTTTCAGTGGGAAAAATTAGGGCTTTGTTTAGGGATATCCCTGGTGCTCGCTATAGGAATCACCTATCTGATTGAGAAGCCCGGAGCGAAGTTCATCAAAGAAAGATTTTTGAAAGGTAAAAAAAAGAGTTAGAGGTATGATAAAAGAACATTTTCACAGCAGAAGACCTACGTATTCGATAGAGGTCTTTCCGCCGAAACCGGAGACAGATATCTCGGTTATCTACGATACGCTTGATGAGGTGAGAAGCTTACAACCTGATTTTATCAGTGTGACATACGGAGCGGGGGGATCAACTTCACAGAACACATTTGCCATAGCAAATTACATCCAGAATCAATGTCATATCGAAGCACTGTGTCATTTAACATGTATAGCGATGAAGGATGAGTTGTATCTGAAAAATTTCCTCACGAGCCTGTATCGCGGAGGAGTGAAGAATATACTTGCGCTCAGGGGAGATAAGCCGGTTGATATGTCTGAGGAAAAGTTCAATTCCAGATTTTATCAGCACGCATCGGACCTTGTGACAGACATCAAGAAAAATTATGATTTTTGCATAGGCGGAGCCTGCTACCCGGAAGTTCATCCGGAAGCGGCAGACAGAAAAGAAGATATAAAAAATCTGAAAATAAAAGTTGACAGAGGAGTTGATTTTGTAACAACACAGCTTTTCTACGACAACGAAGTGTTCTACAGATTTTTGGAGGATGTGAGAAAAGAAGGTATAGAAGTTCCTGTTCTTGCCGGACTGATGCCGGTCACATCATATAAGCAGATTGACAGGATAGTATCTTTGTCGGGAACAAAACTTGAAAAAGGATTTGCTTCTGATTTGGAAAAATACAAAGATTCAGACGAAGACATAAAGAAATTAAGTATAGAGTATACGAGGAAACAGATGGAAGAACTGCTGAAGCACGGAGTCAACGGAATTCATCTGTACTCAATGAACAAAGCAGAGATAGCAAAAGCAATTTTTGACTGACATAACCACAGGAACCACAAAAGCAAAAGTTAAAAATAAACCTAATAATTCACTTTGAAAGGAAAGATAAAATGGCTGTTAAGTATGTATTTGTAACAGGAGGAGTTGTATCAGGACTCGGAAAAGGAATCACAGCTGCATCTCTTGGAAGACTTCTTAAGATGAGAGGATACCAGGTGACTATGCAGAAGTTTGATCCGTACATCAACATCGACCCGGGAACGATGAACCCGATCCAGCACGGAGAGGTTTTCGTGACGGATGACGGCGCCGAGACAGACCTTGACCTCGGTCACTATGAGAGATTCATCGATGAGAGCCTGACAAAACAGAGCAATGTCACCACCGGAAAGGTGTACTGGTCAGTGCTTTCCAAGGAAAGAAGAGGTGACTACGGCGGAGGAACCGTACAGGTTATCCCTCACATCACCAACGAGCTCAAGAGTCGTTTTTATCGCAACGACGGTTGCAAAGATACGCAGATAGCCATCATAGAAGTCGGAGGAACAGTCGGAGATATCGAGAGCCAGCCGTTTTTGGAGGCGATTCGTCAGTTCCAGCTTGATATAGGACATGAAAATGCAATCATCATACACGTAACACTGGTTCCGTACTTGAGGACATCCGAGGAACTCAAATCCAAGCCGACCCAGCAGAGCGTCAAAGAGCTTCAGGGAATGGGAATCCAGCCGGATATCGTCGTATGTCGTACTGAGATACCGCTTGACAAGCCTATACGTGACAAGATATCACTTTTCTGCAACATCCCGACCACGCACGTTATCCAGAACCTGGACGTGGAGACACTTTATGAGGTACCGCTTGCGATGGAGCAGGAGGGACTCGCGCAGATCGTCTGCAAATGTCTGCAGCTTGACTGCCCTGAGCCGGAGATCAAAGAGTGGCACGAGATGGTAGAAAACATCAAAAATATCAAAAATGACGTCAAAGTTGCGCTGGTTGGTAAGTATACAGCGCTTCACGATGCATATATAAGTGTGGTTGAAGCCCTCAAACACGGCGGATACGCACACGGAACAAATGTTGATATACACTGGGTTGACTCAGAAGAGGTCACACCTGAAAACGTCGCTGATCATCTGAAAGGCGTGAGTGGCATCATCGTTCCCGGAGGCTTCGGAGAAAGAGGAACAGAGGGAATCATCACTTCCATACAATACGCGAGAGAAAACAAAATCCCGTACCTCGGACTTTGTCTGGGTATGCAGCTCAGTATGGTTGAGTTTGCGCGTCACGTCATCGGTTGGAATGACGCACACAGCGCAGAGTTAGACCCTGCAACTACACATCCGGTCATTCATCTGATGCCCGATCAGGACGGTGTAGAGGATATAGGCGGTACTCTCCGTCTGGGCTCATATCCCTGCGTTCTTGCAGCAGGAACGAAAGCAAGCGAACTCTATGGAGCGGAAACAATCAACGAGAGACATCGTCACCGCTATGAGGTAAACAACTATTATAGGGAAGATTTCGAGAAAAATGGCATGGTCCTCTCGGGGCTCTCGCCTGACAACAGGATTGTGGAGATGATGGAGATACCTGATCATCCTTGGTATGTAGCTACACAGGCTCATCCTGAGTTCAAGTCAAGACCGAACCATCCGCATCCGCTTTTCAAGGGATTTATCGGAGCAGCAGTGAAAAAAGCTTCAGAATAATAAAAATGATCACACAAGGGTTTGGATAGCTTCCTTCGAGAGGTATATCGCGGGGACGATTCCATTTGAAGAATTGTGGACAACGTCTCCTATGAGATTGCCCATCGTGTCTACCACCCAAAGATAAGGATTATGAAGATGCCCGTAGGGAGTCCTCAGCCAGTATGGCAGGGTTTTCTGCGGGATTGTTTTTCTCCAATCACAGTATTCGCTTTTCGAAAGCAGGAAGATTTTGTCAAAAGAACGCTCAGTTCTGTAGTCGAGCATCTCATCTTCCGGGATATTTTTCAGAGAGAGTCCGGTTTTGACAGGCGCAAGCCAGACATCGTTTAAGTAGGAACGACAGTAGGCATCCTTCCATCTGTCTGTAGTACCGAAAGACATACGAAACAAGGCATCATGGGAAAGAACAATGTAACCGTAACCTGATTTTGCAATGATATCCCACTGCCTGTATTTTTCGTCGATTGATAAAACAAAAGACTTTTTGATATATGGGTCTTCAATTGTCTGGATCTCGGATGCCGGGGCGGCAACTGAAGAGTTTTCCATGATATCCTCCTAAAAAAATGGCATGATAAAACAGTATAACATCATTCATATCAAATTTCCACATGAAAATCTTATATTTTCATCTTTTTTCCATAGTCTTTGACAGTCGCGTTATTTTTGTGATAGAATAGAAGACGCAGTTTTTGACAGGACAAAGATTATTACAAATCCAAGGAGGTAACACAGTGAAAAACGGAAGAATTTTGAAAGTGATAACTTCGATCACGTTGGCGGTAGCTATGCTTTTCTCGTCGTCTGTCATAGTCAGACCCGGAACAGCATTGGCGGCAAAAACCGTTCTTAACGAAAAAACAGTCAAGATCAAGTACAATTCACACGCTGATTCAAGATACAATTACAGTGCTCAGGCTATTATTTATAACCTGATTGACAATCCGAAGAAAAATGCCACGTATACAGTTTCAATCAAAAACAAAAAAGTGGCAAAGGTAGGAACAAATAAATTCGAAGAATTAAAGAATAACAAAAAAGTGATATATTCAACAGGTACGGGAACTACCACCGGTACAGTATATGAGAAAATCGGTAAGAAAAAGAATAAACTCGGTACGATAAAAATCAAAGTAACCGGCATGAAGATGAAAGATGCGGTTGATAACAATGTCGAGTTTTCTGAGGAGCTTGTACCGCATACTATTCTGTTCCAGCCATATATGGACATCAACAAGATTGACTTTGGTTATGTTATTCAAAATGAACTGCTTAACAGCAAATATGTCGGAGTTTCATTCAAAAAAAGCGATTACTCTGTTAAGTACAGTCTGGATTATTCAAAATACGATCCGGATGACCCGGAAGCAGAGCAGCCGCCTGTCACAGATGATGAGAAATTCGCTTCAGTTGATGAAAACGGAATCATAACACTGATAAAAGATGAAATTCCTGAATACGTGAACGCAGATCTCAGGTACAAAATTACGTTCAGTGATAAGTCAAAGTTTTCATACAATACAGCAATTGATCTGAACAAGGAGTCTTCAATCAAGACAGAAGACAAGTATACCCTTGACAATATCAGAGATTATGTGATCGGTTTGGATACTCCTGTGCCGCATAACTATACAGCGGAAGACATTCCGGTTCCGGAACCGCACAATAATTACGGCCCGGATGCACCGCTTGTAAACTTTGATAATGCTTCAACGACTCCTGAACTGACACCCGTCAGAGATGCAATAGAAGAGGAAAAACTGGTCTATAGTTCAATCGGAAGAGGTTTCTCATGGAAGTCAAACCACTGTACAGAGGTTTACAATAATACAAGAGATAAGGTTTTGGATTTCCTGAGCGCTGACCACAGCAAGTACACCTGTTTTTATGTAAATTCAACAACTGACGGACTGAATAAACTTGCGTCTGCACTGATAACAAGCAAAAATGACATCGTGCTCACAACCAGAATCGAGCATCACGCAAACGACCTTTCCTGGAGAAACAGATGCAAATGTATGTATGCAGAAGTGGATGAAAAAGGTCGTGTGAAATACGATGACATCAAAAAAATACTTAAGGCTCAAAAAGGCAAGGTTAAACTTGTGTCTATCTCAGCTGCATCAAATGTAACAGGATATGTTTCTAAAGTACACGATGTAGCTAAGCTTGCTCACAAGTACGGAGCGATGCTCGTAGTCGATGGAGCTCAGATAGTAGCACACAGGAAATTCAGTATGATAGGAGATGTGGATGATCCGACTGATGATGTTGACTTCATATCATTCTCTGCACACAAGATGTACTCACCTGAGGGAGGCGGAGCAGTAGTCGGAATTACCAAAGAACTCAACAGACACCTGCCGACCTTCTACGGAGGAGGAACTGTAAGAATTGTGGATGATGAAAATGTCAGCTACAAGGATGCGCCTGCTACCTACGAGGCAGGTTCGCCTGACTATCCTGCTGTTGTAGGTCTCGGAAAAGCTATAGAGGTACTGAGTGACATCGGTTTCGACGCTATACAGGAACACGAGTATAAGCTTAACAGAAAGATCATAGATGCGATCAAAGCTATGCCGCACAGCATCCTGTACGGGGATTCGGAAAAGATAGATGACAGAGTCGGAGTTGTGACATTTAATTTTGACGATATAAACTCAGAGTTGCTAGCGGGTTGTTTAAGCAACGGAGCCGGTGTAGCGACAAGACGTGGTATATTCTGCGCGCATCCGTACTGTTTCAGACTTATGGGTATAGATACAAAAACTGCGGTTGAAGCGTACGAAAACTGTAGCGGTATGAAAACGCCCGGTATGATCAGAACGAGCTTCGGTATCTACAATACGGAAGCTGAGATAGACAAGTTGATTGAGGCGCTGCCGAAGGCAAGGGAAGACGCGCTTACGTTGTATGCGCGTCCGGAGTATATCGAGGCGGATCCTGCATATTGATTAATCAGTACTAATTAAATCTGTCAGATGCTTCGAGTAGAAGAAGTCGTGAACCAGCGTTTCATACTCCTGCCACATGGGGAGCGTCTGGCAGATGTCCTTGCGGTCGCACTCGTAGTTCGGGTCGGCCAGGCAGGCCACCGGGGTAAGAGGCCCCTCAGCTGATTCTATGATTTCACCGATCGTATAGTCTTTCGGGTCGCGGCTCAGCATGTAACCGCCGTTTCTTCCGCTGGTTCCGATAACGAGTTCTGAGGTTACCAGCTCTTTTACTATGATTTCCAAATATTTTTTTGAGATTCCCTGGCGGGCAGCGGTATCTTTCAACGGGATATAACCGTCATTTACGTGCTCGGCCAGATCTATCATTACTCTTATGGCGTATCTTCCTTTTGTTGATATCATAAACTATCACTTCCTTTTTTGTTCAGTTCACAATTGCCTATGAAAATAATATGTGATTATTGTACGATGATTTGGGCATTGTGTCAAGTTTTTGCTTGCATTATTCGCAAATTCGTGGTATTGTATAATCAAGATATATCATTTTTGAACGGTAATTGTTGATTGTTTTGGAGGGAGGGGATAATATGTTTTATTTCTATTTCGGAAACACTGAAGCAAAAAAGAAATCAAAAGAAAGCACCATCGATATGCTGATTTGTCCGAAGGGCAAATACGCTGATCCGAAAAGCTTTTTCGAAGGAGCGATAGCGTGCTTAGATGAAAAAATCTATAATGGAAGAAAGACTGAAATTGATTTCGAGAAAGCCGAAATCGAAGAAGGCGAATATATGGATACTGTCAACAAATGGGTGGAGCATACAAACAAAAAAATGGCCATAAAGATAGACAATATCCGCAAAACCTATCATATCAAGCACAAGGTTTACAACCCTCTTCGAGATGAGTTTATCCTCGAAACAGACGACGAATACGTACTGTTTTTGTGGTCGATACCTGCGTGACAGAAACTGAATTGTGCTCCTGCTGTTGATTTGACAGCAGGGGCTTTTTTTTGTAATTAAGACGTGTCCTTATTTTGGGACACCCACATGATTTATACTTGGGTCAGAAAGAGGGGGAGAGACATCCCCGTAGACGTGAAAAATGCGAAAAATCAAATTGTATAAGTTGTGGAGGCAAGAAAAAATGAATGAAAAAACAGTTTTGATTTGATGACTATAGTGCTGGTACTGGGAATTGTGCTCGTGTGGATCACGTGGGATCCCGGCGTGGTTATCTGCACTATGGTGCTGTCTGTGCTGAGGCTTGGGGCGTTGTTTATCGAATATCCGGATATTGTTGGTATCGAGGAAAAAGCTTGACAAAAATGCATTTTGGTGGCAAGTTAATAATACGTACAGTAATAACAGAATGTAGTGCTTTCACGTGCTGTGTCTGTGAGCAGTATTGCGAGAGGAGGGCGTCTATGTACGGAGCAATTTTGGGTGATATGGTCGGTGCGCCATATGAGTTTGACAGAGGCGATAAGACCAAGGATTTTGAAATGTTTAACGACAGAGTCAGGTTTACTGATGATTCTGTCATGACGATAGCGGTTGCGGATGCACTTATGAGGATCTCGAAGGATGCTGACGATGATACTGTGAAATCAGCCGTTGTGGAGTCGATGCAGCGATGGGGAAGGGCTTATCCGGATGCAGGGTATGGAGCGAGGTTTATCCACTGGCTGTGGGACGAGAATCCTGAGCCATATAATAGCTGGGGAAATGGCTCTGCGATGAGAGTGTCATCCGTAGGATGGCTGTACGATTCGCTTGATGAGACAAGAAAAATGGCACGACTTACGGCAGAGGTGTCTCACAATCATCCCGAGGGTATCAAAGGGGCTGAGGCGACGGCGTCAGTGATTTATTTGGCCGGAACCGGTTCGACGAAAAATGAAATCAAAGAGTATGTCATCAGAGAGTTCGGGTATGACTTGTCAAGAACCTGTGATGAAATCAGGCTGGGCTACCATCATGTAGAATCGTGTCAGGAGACGGTACCTGAGGCTATCACCGCGTTTTTGGAAGGAAATGACTTTGAGGATGTGATCAGGACGGCGGTGTCGCTGGGTGGTGACTGCGATACGCTCACCTGCATCGCGGGCGGTATGGCAGAAGCGTTTTACGGAATGCCGGAGGGGATGAAAGCCGAGTGTGTGAAGAGGCTGACCGAAGATATGAAGTCGGTGCTGGAGGAGTTTGACAGAGAAAAGGACCTATCGTAATGATGGGTTCTTTTTCATCTTCACAAATCAGGGAAAATGTGGTAAAATTATAAATGTTGGCTCTAATTGTTTTCTTAAAAAGGAG
>JAIKWQ010000033.1 GCA_024684535.1 Eubacterium sp.
TATGGTATGATTCTCTGAAATCCGCATCGGCAAACAACATCGTTCTCTTCCCTTTGAGGAACGGAGAAACTCTGCTTGGATATATGTGGGCTATCAACTTCAATTCTGATAAGGCAACAAGAATCAAGGAAACCCTCGAGCTCACTACATTTATACTCGGATCTGAAATAGCAAACTATCTCATGCTTGACAGATTGAAGGTTCTGAGTTCCAGAGATATGCTCACCGGGGTTCTCAATCGTAATGAAATGAACAACCTGGTTGATTCGCTTGCTTCGGATAAAGAATCCAACAAATCCGTAGGGGTTATTTTTGCTGATTTGAACGGACTGAAGGCGGTAAATGATGCCGAAGGTCATCCTGCAGGCGACCAGCTTCTCAAAGATGCAGCGAAAGCGCTTTGCGAAGTTTTTGACGCAAAGAACATCTACCGTGCCGGTGGTGACGAGTTTTCTATAATTCTTACTGATATAACCAAACAGCAACTGGACAAAAAAGTCAAAATGATACGCGAGGTATCCGAAAAATACGACCGCGTCAGCTTTGCAATCGGGGCGCACGTGATGAGCGATAACAAAAATATCCGCACTGCGCTGAGACTGGCTGACGAGCATATGTATGAGGATAAGAAGGCGTTCTATGAAAGGTTTCCTGATAAAAAAAGGGTTGTGAGAGATCTTATTAATATGACTTAAACCGTAGTCTATCCGGCAAACCTTTTATTATCAGATAAACTCCCAGGGGGAGGAGGATTAGGCTGATGAGCTGGGAGGTTGAAAAAGCACCGACGCTGCCACGGATTTTGTCGCCACGCAGCATTTCGAGGAAGTATCTGGCGACTGCGTAATAGACCAGATAAATTCCAAGTAATCTTCCACCGTATATCTTTATTTTCAAAAACAGAAACATCATAACTCCAAAGAAAATCATATTCAGAGCCATTTCAAGCAATTGCACAGGGAATCTCGGCACTGCGCTGAGTTCAGGCATTTCTGCGTGGTACGGAAACTGAACGCTAAACGGCCCATGATACTCTATGCCGTAGCAGCACCCTGTCAGGAAACAGCCTATTCTACCAATTCCATGACAAAACGGTATCATCACTGCAAAAATATCTGCAAATGCAACGAAATCCACCTTGTAAACTCTACAATATATGAACAAAAATAAAACCGCGCCAATCAATCCCCCGTAGTAGACAAGTCCGCCAAACAGCAGATTGAACAGGAAAAACAATCGTCCCGGAATTCCCGGATACGTCTGACATATCAAATCCCAGTTATTGATTGCCTTCGGCAACATCGTTATCATATAAACAAGTTTTGATCCGATCAGAATACCGATAAATGCATACAACGTTCCGTACAGAACATCAGGTTTCGGCAACGACACCCTGCCACACAAGCGCCTCGCTATCAACACAGCAACAGCAACTCCGGCAATAAAAATCAATGCATAAAGATGTAGTTCAAATTCCCCAATATGAATTGATGGAAACATAAGCGCCCCCCACACTTTCAAATTTATTTCATAATGAAAAAAAACAAGGTTGCCGCCTTCAGACGACAACCCTGATACTTGATTCAATATATCACTGAGCTGCGTTCATGTCATCAATAGCGTCCTGAAGGCTATCTTGGATGTCCTGATCAAGACCCTGTTCCTGAATCTTTGCTCCCCAGGTTTTAGCTGTATCCTCTGCGAACCATTTAACACCGATAACCCCGGCCCATGAACCTGCAGAAGTACCTGTTGTGCTTGCAAGTGAAGCTCCGCAAACAACACATCCGATAGCAAAGATTGCTGCAAAAATGATACCAAGAATACTTGTAACAATTCCGCCTGTACCTTTCGCTCCGTCTGTCGCTTTCTTTGTGTTGACACTCAGGATGATACCAACAATACCAAGTACGATTGCAACTCCTGCTCCAATTACACCAAATGTGATTCCGCCGATGATTGCAAGAATAATGCTGACGATACCGAGAATCAATCCAACAGGTGAACCATTCTTCTCTTCCATAATTTCCTCCTAATTTAAATTTTATAGATTAATAGTTACGTATGTTTAGCACACATACAATAAACATTATACCCAAAATCTAACCATCTGTCAAGATAAAATCATATATCTTGTGTTTTTTTTCATTTTTTTAATGACAAACAAAAAAAGATGTGATACAATACATGGCAGATATTATCAATTCAGGGGGAATTGACATGTTTAATGATTTAAAACCGGGTATAAAAATCAGTATTGTTGCGGTTATTGTACTCATCATAGGTTTATTGTGTTTCTTTGTATGCAAACTCATATTCGGATCAGAGGACACACAGCAAAGCAACTCTCCTGCCACCGAAGTCTCAGAAGATTCAAACACGGATGCGGATGCAGACGATGATTCTGAAGAAAACAACGCTCAAGACAACGGCGAATCAGCCGACGAGTTCAGGTCAGTCACCCCTGGAAAACCAATCATAAGGACAAGCGTCTATCCGAAAGTATCACTTACGTGGAAGCAGGTAGACGGCGCTGAAAAATATGTTCTCTACAGATCAAAAAAAGCTGATGACGGTTTTGAGAACATAGCTACAACAAGCGAAAACAAATATGTTGACGACAGTGTGGAAAACAGAAAAACATACTATTATAAATTGGAAGCGCTGAAATCAGTCGACGGAAACGATGTAGCCTCTCAACAGAGTGAATCCATAAAAACATACATCGAACCCGACAAGCCGAAAACCGTAATTGTCGGCGAATGCTTCGCAGTTGCGCTTGAAAAAGAGAAAAAGAGATTCCCGTCATACTATAAATTCGTTGCAAAAGCAGGAATGACCACATTCTCAATACTCAATGACAACGAGTTCAAAGCTGACGGCGAGAGCGTAACAGCACTGGAGAAAGCAGCTATGTATAAACCCGACAGACTGGTATTCATCGTCGGTGCCAATGCTTCAGGAAGTACCAATCCTACAGCTTCAGCCAAACGATTTGTGAAAATACAAAAGCTGATGAAAAAAATCAACCCCAACATACAAATTGTAGTTATGGCGGTTTCGCCTTGGAAGAGAGACAGTATCTACGGAAGAAAAATGACCTCTCACGCAAAGAGGCACAAAATAAACGAAGCATATAAAAAGATAGCTAAGAAAACAGACGGCATATACTACTGTGATCTGACAGAGAGATTCGAGGATGAAAACGGTGATCTGAAAGGCAAGTACAATGGCGGTGACGGTATGCACTGGTCATTCTACGCAAGAGAATACATGGCGAAAGAATTACAAAAATGGCTCAAAAAGAATTTAGGTTCAGCCTGACATCTGTCAGGCTGAATTTTTTTAACTATTTCAAATAGTATTAATCATCCTTCCTCAGGCATAAACTCGATTATTTCATCGTCGCCCATCTCATCAGACGATGTGCTCTCATCCGGCATTTCATCTTCTCCCGGCGCCATTCCCGCATCACGAAGAAGCGTTATGATTCTGTCAAACTCTTCCATCAGTTTCGGATGTTCTGATTTAATCGTATCCAAATCTCCATCGGCTGCAGATTTTTCCAGCGCCGCTGCCTTCTCAAACATATCGGTTGCCCCGATTGATTTTGAATTACTCTTCAGCGCGTGAACGCGAATCTGATAGTCTTTGACGTCACCTGCTTCCATTGCATTTTCAAGAGCATCTTTTTTCTCTTTTGACGTAATCACATACTGTGATAGCATTTCTTTGAAGAAATCATCACTTCCGTTGCAGTACCTCAGACCATCTTTTGTATTAATCCCGCCATCTTCTATTGCCTGATACGGATTATCCGAATCAGTCTCATCGCCTTCCGCCTCATCTTCAAAACTGTGGTATTCAACTATTTCATCAGGAAGATGCTTGCCAAGCATATTCTCAAGTTCTTTCACATCAACCGGCTTCGATAGATAGTCTTCAAATCCTTCCGCCAGATACGATTCTCTGGCGCCGACTACGGCATTTGCCGTAAGAGCTATCACAGGACAATCCTCAGGAATAAGCTCTTCTTCTCTTGCCTTGTGAAGAGTTTCAATTCCGTCCATCTGCGGCATCATATGGTCAAGCAGAATCACATCATACGTGTCCGCCTTCATTTTTCCCAAAGCTTCCTCTCCGGAGAGTGCCAAATCTGGTGCAATTCCGTTTTGCTTGAGCAGGTTTTTGATAACCATCAGGTTCATTTCATTGTCATCAACCACAAGAAGCTTTGCTTCAGGTGCGTACAGATAGCAATCCTGCTCCCTTTCGATTGAATCTTTCACCCTCTCAACATAGTCACCTATAGGCTCATCATCTATGATATCCTGCTTAACGGTAAAGGCAAACTCCGATCCTTCTTCGTAAACCGAGTGTACATCGAGTTTTGAATTCATCATATCCAGAAGCTTGTTGACTATCGCCATACCAAGTCCGGTTCCCTCGATATTTCGGTTTCTGTTTTCATCAAAACGCGTAAATGTATCAAAGAGTTTTCCTATGTCTTCTTCTTTGATTCCTATTCCCGTATCTTTGACTTTGACAGTCAGGTCATAAGCTCCATCGGAACGTTTTTCTCCGTCTATATACAGATCAACTCGTCCCTCCGCAGTATACTTGACTGCGTTTGTCAGAAGGTTTATCGTAACCTGTGTCACACGCATATCATCGCCGAAAAGCGAAGACGGAATCTCAGGATTTACGTGAGCCTCAAATTCAAGTCCCTTTTTCTTTGCCCTTTGCAGGATTGAATTCACACAGTTATTTATCATAGACGCCGTATCATATTTAACCGGCAGGATTTCCATTTTTCCTTCTTCTATTTTTGAGAAATCAAGGATACTGTTTATCAACGCCAGGAGGTTTTTGCCTGCCGTTTGGATGTTGCCGGCATAATCCCTGATAGCATTGTCCCTTGACTCTCTGAGAATCATTTCGTTCATACCCAAAACAGCATTGATCGGCGTACGGATTTCATGCGACATCTGGGCAAGGAAACTTGACTTGGCCTTAGCTGCCGCGTCAGCTTTGTTTACAGCATCCACGAGCTGATCTCTGGCTTCTGCCTGCCATCTGATAAATCGATTTATCATCTTGACAACACCGATTATAGAGCCAACAAGCATTATCAAAAATATACCCGCCATGATTATCACGGCTCCGTATATACTCCACCAACTCTGCACCACTATAACCGCAAATCCTGAAAGTTCACTTTTTTCGGAATAAGCCGCAACCATCCTGCCGTCGTAATCCTTCATTCCAAACACATTTCCTTTGTGGAAGACATTTGCATACTCCGTGTCCTCCACGCTGGTTCCGCCCTTTTCATTGATTTCATAGGCGTCATTCGGATGGTTTATGATAGTCCCCTCACGATCAACCATAAACGCATAACTATCATCTGTGTAACTGTCATCCAAAACATCAACCAGCTTGTCAAGCAAACAGTCTATGGCGAACACTCCAAGGAAATCACCTTTTGTATCATAGACGCTCTTTGAAAACGTTATACAATACAGTCCCGTCTGAGCATCAAAGTAAGGAGTGGATATACTGAAACCGTCGACCGATCTCTCCGTATTTTTGTACCAGTCTCTCTCCTCAACCTTATAATCCTCATCGGGCACCCAACCATTGTTCATTATGATCGCATGCTCTTTGTTGTACGGATTTGCCATATAGGCAAAAGTTATTTCACTGTAGTTTTTCGTTATATCATCAAGCCACTTAACTGCGCTGTCATAGTTATCAAGCAACTTAGGATCAACCGAGATGACATTGGCAAACATCCCCAGAATACTCTGTTTTTGCTGCATCCACTGTGTAACTTCGCTATTGTAACTGTCCGCTTCTCTGTTTATTTTGACATTTCCCCACTTCGTTGTCATAGTAATACATAAAACCAGTCCTACCAAAAGCGATGCCACGAGAATTCCTGCAATTCCATTTCTGGTACGTCTGCTGGATATTTCTGCCTTTTTATCTTTCCGCTTTCTTGATTCATTCTCCCTGATATCATCCCTGACCATACTCGAGTATGAAAACAGGTTATCAAGTTTTTCCTTCAGGATACGTCCTGAATCACGAATACTGATAAGCGCCTCATATTTATCTTCATTTTCATGGCTGAGACTTGTTTCACTTGTATTCAATATGTCCTGCAGCGGAATTCTGATATCTCCCGAAAGGCCGGTAATAAAGTTTTGCGTTGACTCCAGAGTTTTCTCGGCCTTTTCCTGGTTATTTACACTTACGAGATAGAAAGCAAGAATAACCGCAATCATCATGAAATCAATCGCGCCGAGAAGAATGATTTGATTTACAGTCTCAGCATAGAATGTACTGTCATCAACCGCCAGAATAAGCTTCCATCCGTTGCTGGTCGAGCTTGAGAAAACAATTCTGCTTTCATTATCTACTTTTGTATGAAAGCTTTTGTGTTCGTTTGAAGCTTTGACCCTGTTGAACACCTCCACATATTCTTTGAATACTTTTGACAGTTTCTCGCCCTGACTCCCGTCTTTGGATGAACCAACCACGATTCCCTCGTCTGTTACAATCATTGCCAACTGCTCTCCGCCGGCATTCATTTTTCCGACTATATCCTGTACTCCTGACAGATTATAATCCATTGCCGCAACCGTCTTTCCATCTGACAGAAGTGATGAAAACGTATAACATAAATTGCCTGTATCAGCGTCTATATAAGGCTCAGTAATACTTGTCTTGCCGGGGTTATTAACCGCACCTATGTACCAAGGTCTTTCCACCGCGTGATAGTCTTTTGGCATATCAAATCCCGGTATTACCGTCCAATCCGGTGATGCAGCATATGCACTGAAACAGTTGCCGTCAGTTAAATCCGAAAAAACTTTCTGTTGCTCAACTATATATTTTTCCAATTCTTTTTCGTTTACAGTCTTATCAACAATCTTTTCGAGTCCCATACTGTATCTGAGAAGATTGTTCTCGGATTCGGACATCATCTGCTGAAGATCGCCCTTTATACTTGAGAGCTGCGTCTCTCCTATTTTTTCAACACGCCCTGTTCCGACATTATAAATCATAGTAATATTCATCGCAATGACAGTTGTAAAAATAAGCGCAATTATAACCACAAAACTTTTGTTTATACGGCCTGCTTTTCCAATCGCTCCTGCTGATTTTCTTTTTTCCAAAAGAAGGAGAAAACAAAGCACACCTGTACTCTCGAAAAACAACTCAACTCCAACCTGAAATATTCCCTGAATCACGATACCGGCAGTTGCTATAAGAATAATGATAAAAATAGCAAGCCTGTCAACTTTGGAAACATTTTTCTTGTTTGCAAAAAAGAATATAAAACCGGCGATTATATAAACTCCGGATATTGCATATATAATCCACATCAGACTTCCTCTGTGGTATACAGCATCGCCGGTCACATAGAAAATAAGTTTTGTAAACGGATTGGTGATGATCAATCCTTCAAGGAACAAAAGCGGGATACAGTAAATCGAGAAAAACACATTTCCCTTGCTTCTTGCGGAATCCGTCAGATCCAGGATATACAATGTAAATAATCCCGGCAATATAATATGAAAAAGGAAATATACTTCATTGACAGTAAGTACCAGAATACTGCTTTCCGGTATGAGATCATTTTTAACTCCCGAATGTATAACATCGCAAAGAGTTGATCCCAACAGACACACAAGCAACATGACAAAAATAAACTGCTGGCTTTTGAGTTTTTCTATAAATCCTTTTGGGAGCGGGAAATACTGATCCCTTCGATTTTTGAGACAGTCTATCATACAAAATGCCGAAACGACAAATGCAGATATTTCAAGAATCAACTCATTCATTTTTTCACATTACTCCTTCGTATATAATCCTTTTATACAACAATTGTTTGTCTTTTTCTTTCGTCCCAGTTTTTTCAATGTTGCCCTATCATGAAGGTCGTACCATTTTTTTCCTATCTTTATGAAACTCTGTCCGGGCTTTGATACAGTTTTGAAAGTAAGCGTTTCATCCAGCGGCCTGCCTTCACCCTCGACAGGCGCAATATCCTTGTAGTGTATGGCAATCGCATAATCTTTCACTTCGATAGGCTCATCAAGCGGAATTGTGTGATACCCCGTGTCATGTATATGTGCATCCTGCGTGTACAAAAGCTTTTTTAAATCACTGTCATATATATCTACAGTGATATCCTGATCCATATTTTCAATTATATATGTACCGACTGCAGAAAGCGTTCCTTTCTTGTGAAAAACATTTGCTGTCACGATTTCACCATCTGATTTGATTTCGTTTTCTATATCCGTACCACAATCGTGAGAAGCCACATATCCGTACTCATCCGATACCGAAAGAAACAGCGGTATATCTCCTGTGAAATCAAGGGAAGCATCATATGAGATATAATAATACCCGGTATTCATACTGGAATTTACTGCAATCCATGCGCCATCCTGAGATGCCGGATCATTGAAATACTCTTTCGGAAAATGATCATCCCAGCCCACTATTGCAACACTGTGATCTAATTCTTTCGGATCATCAGTCACACAATTCATCGTGGAATACCCATCAAAATAACCGTGAATTCCCGGTCTCCCATCAGGTACACCTGTATACATTGCTCCGTATTTTTTTACATATTCTTTGATAGTATCCCTGTCATTATCCGGCAACTTAATCGCTCTGTCAAGTACCAGATTGCCAAATCCGTTTGACAGAGTCATCGCTACAAAAGTACCGCACCCGCCGATTTCAAGTCCGTTCTCTTCATTCGGAAAAACTCCTTCTTTTTTATCTTTTCCGTATATCACGTCAACCAGGCTCTCGGGATCGAGCTCAATTTCTTTGCCATTCTGAAGTTCATAAGCCGTTTCCATAGAAACAGATGAAGCAAAAAGCCAACAGGTTCCATGTCTTTGCGCACGAATGCGAACCGTCACTTCCTCATCAAGGTTAAAGTAACCGTCTTCACCATGCACATATTTTTCTTTGGTCGCAGCCCCTTCTGAAACTGCTTGTCCTGATACTGACGAAGTGCTCTCAGGAGTCTTTTGAGAACCGCAACCTGACAGCGCTATCGAAAACAGCAAAAACAGAACCAAACATTTCTTCTTCATAAGCATCACCCATTTTTTCTTATGTAATTAAAACAATATTTGTTATGCAGTTTTCAAATTTTTCTTCCACTTCTTTTCGAATCTTCGATACGGTTTTTCCAATCTCCCCACATGTTCGATCTGCAGGAAACGACATCTCTATGTCAAAATAAAAAGTATTGCCTGATTTTCTCGACCTGACCTCACCGAGCCTGCTGTATTCGTCAAAGTATTTGGTCAAAACTGACAAAAGCTCCATCTGTTCTTCCTCGCCAAGTGTAACATCCGACAACTCGCTCAGTGAATCGGATATGTTTTTGAGCAATGCGATTGTAAAACTTATACAGGCAAGGATACACACCGATGGTGCTATATATGCGCTCCAAGAGTGTTCTCTGAACAGAAACTCCAAAAACAGCGTAACAAGAGCTATACAGTCAAAAACAAATTCTATTTTTGCGCTAAACGCAGCCGTATGAAATATTTTTCCATGCGTGCTTTCCAAAAGCGCTTTCTGTTTTCGGTAAAAATATAAATCCACCAGCACACCGAGAAGAAGCATAACTGCACCGGTCAGGTACATACCGTCGTTTGTCTGAGGACTGATCAGCCTCCTGACCGACACCAAAAATATACAAAACAGTCCTGCTATATCAAAAATCTCACAACAAAGAGATGTGATTGCCTCTATTTTTCCTGTTCCGTAGTTGAACTTGAACTTGAGATTTTTGTTCAGTTTTTTTGTCAACACAAAAATGAGCAGACATGGAATAACTATACTTGCCGATTCCACAACTTCAACCCACACAACCATCGATTTGCTGACAAAGGCAGCCGCAAGAGCGGAAATCAGATCCGGCAGCCTGAGCAATGTCAATATCAGAGATATTCTGGATTCTTTGTAAAAATCAGACTTCTCGGTTTGTGCTTCTTTCCCTTTCATAAGCCTTCCTCTCTCACTCATTTTCGGTCACGCGTACTATTTTACCACGTTTTCCCCCGTTTGTGAAGAAAAATATTGAATCTTATTCGGTTGTATGCTATCCTATATGTCATAATTCAATCCAATTCGAAAGGCCTGTGTATGAATCCTACCGAAAAAAACGTAGTAAATATCATAGATAAACTGGTTGTCGACGGTGATTTGTCCGATGATGAGTTTTTGTTTCTTTTGGACTTTTCCGATTCAAAATCTGATGAATATTTGGCGGTGAAGGCAGCTTCCGTACGTGAACAAATCTATGGAAAAGATGTCTATATCAGAGGACTTATAGAGTTTACAAACTACTGCAAAAACAACTGTAAATATTGCGGAATCAGACGAGATAATAATAATGCAACCAGATACAGATTGAGTGAAGACGATATAGTATCCTGCGCGAATACAGGGTATGATCTCGGCTTTCGCACCGTTGTTTTGCAGGGCGGCGAAGATCCATACTATACAGATGATATGATTGTATCTGTCATAAAAAGAATCAAAAATAACCACCCCGACATCGCGGTTACTCTTTCTATCGGTGAAAAAAGCAAAGAGAGCTACGAAGAATTTTGGAGAGCAGGTGCTGACAGATATTTGCTGCGCCACGAGACCGCAAACAAAGATCACTATGAGTTTTTACATCCCGAAGAAATGTCTTATAATAACAGAATAAAATGTCTGGAAGAACTGAAAAAAATTGGTTATCAGGTCGGTTGCGGAATGATGATCGGTTCGCCCGGCCAGGAAACAAAACACCTTGTGGAAGATATCAGATTTATACAAAAGTTGCGCCCTGAAATGGTAGGGCTTGGACCTTTTATCCCACATAAAAATACGGAATATGCAGGACATCCACATGGAACTGTGGAGATGACTCTTCGTATGCTGTCGATAATTCGTCTGGTTTTACCCGAAGTGTTACTCCCTGCCACTACAGCTCTTGGGAGCGTAGATCCTACAGGACGTGAAAAAGGCTTAAAAGCCGGAGCCAACGTCGTCATGCCAAACCTCTCGCCCTCAGGAGTCAGAGATAAATATCTGCTGTATGACGGAAAAATCTGCACAGGCGAAGAGGCAGCCGAATGCATCAGCTGCCTCTCAAACAGAGTATCAAAAACCGGATATAATATTGTCACTTCACGTGGAGATCATCGCGATTTCATCAAATAATTTCTCTGCATTTTTATCTCACATTTGTTCTCTTTTTCAGTATTCTTGTGCTTATTATGTAGTATACAATTCCCAGTGCTATGTTTGCCCCGCAGATTACATAAAGCGCACTCATCGGAATATTATTATTGACATTTACCATATCAACATTCACAGCTGAAACTTCTCCTACAACAAATCCCGAATGCCCTGCTGAATCAAGAATAAAAGGAAGCAAAGCAACCAAGTTTATTACCTGAACAACAGTGTATATTCCCATATAACAAACGAAGCTCAAAATCACACGATGCTCATTGAAAGTCTGTCCCAAACAAATCGCCAGATAAACTGACAACGTGGATGCTATCATTGCGAAAAGCAAAAGCACACCAAATTTGATCAGGTAACCCGGAAGCGAACTTTCACTGCCGTCAGCCATAGGAATCATTTGGTGAAGAAAAGCCGAAACTGTTCCCGGTTTGATAATTCCCTTGATAAGCAGCATAACATATATACTTGCTATAGACAAAGCTATGCTAAGCACCTGCCATACAGTAGCCACAACAAGTTTTGATATAACTACGTGATGTTGGTTTACCGGCAGGCAAAATGTCAGATATGCCTCTGATGTTGCCACTGTTTTGTAAAAGCGTACCATTACGTATATAAATGCCGAAACACAAAACGCAACTATCATCAATATAAAACCACCCACGCTGATTCCCGAAAGTATGGTACCTGCAAGTGAGTTTTCCCCTATGGAATCTCCAAGCCTAAACAACAGTGAAAGTAGCGGTGTCAGTACAACCACCAATATAAAGAGCGGTACATAAAGTCTTGCTGTAGCTTTGAACTCGTGTTTAATCATTTTTCCTAACATGCGAACACCTCCCTGAAAAGTGCATCAACCGACTTGCCTTCTTTTTCTCTGATATCATCTACCGATGAATGATGTTTCACTTCGCCGTTTTGTAAAAATATAACCTCGTCCAAAACATTTTCCACATCGGATATAAGATGTGTCGAGATAAGCACAGAAGCATTCTCCGAATAGTTGCTGATAATTGTACGAAGTATATAGTCACGCGTCGCGGGATCCACTCCTCCGATAGGTTCATCCAAACAGTAGAATTTCGCCTCACGACTCATAGCAGCGATAAGCTGGACTTTTTCAAGAGTTCCTTTGCTCATTTTTTTGAGTTGCATATTCTCCGGAAGATCCAGACTTTTCAGCATCTCCTGAGCCTTAGCTCTATTGAAATCATCGTAGAAATCACCAAGCATATCAAACGTGTCACCGACCTTCATCCACGTCGGGAAAAATGTCGTGTCCGGCAAAAATGAAACAATCTTTTTCGTCTCAACTCCGGGTGTTTTTCCATATATCGTAACGGTTCCTGAAGTCGGTGTAAGCAACCCTGCAATTATTTTTAAAAATGTTGTCTTTCCCGAGCCGTTTGGTCCGAGAAGTCCTATGACCTTCCCGGTTTCAAGTTTTAAGTTTATGTTGTTAAGCGCCTGCGATTTACCGTAACTTTTTGAAAGTGAATCTGCCTGCAATACTATCATGATGTTCCTCCTTCCTCAATCTCAGGTTTTGTTTCCTTCACAAACCTGATGATTTCTTCATCACTGTAACCCAATTCCTTCATTGATTTGTAAAAACTATAATACTCTACTGTTGCAATCTTTTTTTTGACCGATTCAATCAACTTCGCATCCTCCGTAACCGTTCTACCGGCGGTTCTACTTGTGATTAGAAGCCCTTCCGCTTCCAACGCTGCCATAGCTCTTTGCATAGTGTTCGGATTCACCGCGGCCTCAAGCGCCAGCTCTCTCACCGACGGGAATCTGTCACCCGGCTTGTAGGTTCCCGATACAATTTGCCTTGTTATACGTTCAACAAGCTGGATATATATCGGTCGGTCACTTGACATTTCCCACGCCATAGGCAATTCCTCCTTGTGTTGTATTGTTGTATTAAGTGCTTAATACAGTTATACAACATGTTTTTCTTTTTGTCAATACATTTTTTCAAAAAAAATAAAAATATACCGACAATCAGCATCGGAAGCTTTACTTTTGCTGCAAAACACTCTATAATTGAACTGTTATAATATTTACACAGGGAGGACAATCAAATGGCCGGAGGGGATGTTCAGAAACTGAAGCTTCTTTATCTGTATGATATTTTGAAAGAAAAAACAGATGATGATCACGCAATCGGAATGAGTGAAATCATCTCTTCTCTTGAGGCATACGGAGTACACGCTGAGAGAAAAGCTATCTACAACGATATTCAGACTCTCAACTTGTACGGCGCTGACATCCAAGGTGAGAAGGACGGGAAAAACTTTTGGTACCGTATGCTCGGTCGTGAATTCGAGATGCCTGAACTGAAGCTTCTCGTAGATGCCGTTCAGTCCTCCAAATTCATCACAGGTCGAAAATCAAATGAACTGATCAAAAAGATCGAGGGGCTTGCAAGCAAATATGAAGCGGGCGCTCTCGACCGTCAGGTGTTCGTAGCCGGACGTATCAAAACGATGAACGAAAGTATCTACTACAACGTGGATTCTATCCACCGCGCAATCGCTGATGATGTTCAGATCAGTTTCAAATATTTCAGATGGACTGAGAAAAAAGAACAGGAACTCCGACGTGACGGCGCCGACTATGTGGTTTCGCCTTGGGGCCTGGTATGGGACGACGAGAATTATTATTTGATCGGATATGATGCGGGCTGCGAAGGAGGATTCCGTCACTACAGAGTCGACAAAATGAAAAACATCCGCCTGAAAAACGATAAACGTCTCGGCAAAAGCGCTTTTGCCGGCAAGGATATGGCGACATATACGGAAAAACGCTTCGGAATGTACGACGGCGAATTGATGAAAATAACTCTTCTTTGTAAAAATGAAATGGCCGGAGTCATCATTGACAGATTCGGAAAAAATGTCCCGATGATAAAAACTGACAAAGACCATTTCGAAACAAAAATCGATATGGCGCTCAGTCCGATTTTTCTCGGATGGATCGCAGGAATGGGTGACGGCATCCGAATTACCGGTCCCGATGAGGCAGTCAGTCAGATGACAGATATGCTTCGGGAATTGACAGAAATTTATGATGTTTAAATATAATTTTTGCAACACTTTCCCACGTTCATGTATCTAATATATAAAAGGAGCGGAAAATCCGCAAATCCAAAAGATATGGAGGAAAAAAATATGACGAAAAAAACTATGAAAACAGTGGCTTTAGGGCTAACATTGGCACTTGGAATCATGACAATCAGCGAAGCGACACCGAAAAAAATCATAGCAGCTTCTGTAGAGGTGCCGAGTGCGGAGGAAGTACAGACTGTAGATGATTGGAATCTTGACGGCGGATGGATTGAAGCTGAAGATCACACTGTGACAGAGGACGTCAAAAATATCATACAGAAAGCAGTGGACTCGCTTACAGTGCATGTTGTCGGAGTCAGCAGAAGACCGATTGCTTATCTCGGTTATCAGGTAGTAGCCGGCACCAATCACTGTATCCTCGTCAAAAGTGGACCTGTTATTCCGAATCCTATATACAGCTATGAACTGGTGTATATCTACGAAGCACTCGATGGAAAGTGCGAAATAACCAAAACGCAATCTGTCGATATAGCCGATTACGCAAGTTATGCTGATCCGGCAGACCTTGCAGAAATCACATTGAACAAGAACATTTTAACAATCAAAAAAGGAAAGAAAAAGACACTGAAAGCCAAGATTAAATATTGTGCCGACAAATCACCTGTTTTTGTTTGGAAATCAACAAATAAAAAGGTTGCCACCGTCAACAAAAACGGCGTAGTAAAAGCAAAGAAAAAAGGTTCATGCACTATCACCTGTATGATAAAAGGCCTGCCGGGTACCACGAGGTACTGCTACGTGACCGTCAAAAAATAAATCGGTTCACTCCACAGGAATACCGTTTACCGTCAGGTCATCGGTAACTTCGATAACTAAACACTTTTTGCCGTCAATAACTCTTGATTCTATGATATCAGTATGTTTTGAATTTACGCGGAGTACCATATTTTTGTTCCGTACCTCAAGACTTCTGGTCGGAGCAACATTGTCGGCAAAAAGTTTTTGTTCTGTATCAAACTGATTATCAAACTTTCTGTCAAATCTCTCAAGACGATCCTCTGAAACACCACTTCTTTCAAACACGTCTCTTACAGTACCCTTGTCAAAATATACTGCGCCACCGGCAGCCTCAGTTTTGATATCCTGCATCGTCTCTTTCATATTTTCCTGAATGGACATCACCGTGTCAAAGTCAGCCTCATCCCCAAGTACATCTGATACAAACTCAGTGAAGCCTTCTTTTTGTTGCTTTGCAGGAATATCCGTAGGCACGCCAAGCAGTTTCTCGAGAAAAATGTCCTGAAGCATATCTGCTTTTTTATTCGAATAGAGAATCTCTGTATCATCAGTACTCCTGTCATTGAAGGCAGGATACAAAAAGCCGGTTTCCGGAAGCTCCACTGCGAAAACCTGCTTCAATGTATGGATTTCAGCCAGATCATCGTCAAACCCAAGTCCCGGCTTCGTCAGTTTCATCGGACATATACTGCAGAGAATATAGCTGTAAACTTCCTCTGATCCATCCTCGAGCTCAATTCCATCTGATGTGATTCCCGGCACATCATAAGACTGAAAAATAAGCAGAATCAGATAGTTGCCAACATAGTTATAAGTATCGATGACCTTGTCGAAAAATGTCTCGAGCGCAGTTTCATCCTCAAGTTCGGATCGAAGCATTTTTTTCAAAAGGCCTTTGCCGACTGAACTATCATCTGCGCTCTGATCCTCGAAGCGCATATCCAAAAGAGCTTTTCCGGGTGTACCGGACAGAGTTTTCCTGAATATCTCCAGATACTTGTGCATCTCTTCCTCAGGAAGATTGTAAAATGACTCATTAAATGTTTTGACTTTTTGCTTCTCGCCGTTAACATAGCATCCTGCAAGTCTTTGTATACTCTGGTCCTGTATTGAATCAAACAGGGATTTGATTTCGTTTATTTCACTTTTTATCATAGTTTCTCCTCGTTTTCCGGTGCTTCATCTTCGCTGTCCATTCTATTTTTCTCCTTTTTCAACTTCACTTTTTTTCTTTTTTATATTAAACACTATCAGGAGTGCGATAAATATCACGACTCCGGCACCGGCAATCATCAGCGTGACTATCCTTGATGATACGGCGGTACCTGTCTGATCAGTAGTAGTCGTTTTTTCTCGTGTAAAGTATAAATTAGTACCTTTTTTACCGTCCCTGTATGAAAAGCCTTTTTAGACATCAGCATAATGTCTCTATCTGTATAATCGAAAAAACTTCTACGTAGGTTACA
The DNA here is from genome assembly GCA_024684535.1 of Eubacterium sp. Lineage (GTDB taxonomy): Bacteria > Bacillota > Clostridia > Lachnospirales > Lachnospiraceae > Eubacterium_F. The sequence continues at coordinate 16,634 of JAIKWQ010000033.1, forward strand.
CCTATTTTATCATATTGAGCAGGAATAGTAAAGATTTGGAGTCGTAACAACAAAAAAAAGCCGAGAACGCACGAAAAATCGTGCATTCTCGACAAGGCCGAATGTATCAAAGAGCTTCTTCCACTGCTTTTTTCACATCATCCATATCAACTGTAGGCTCAAAACGGGAGATAACATTTCCCTCTCTGTCAATCAGGAATTTTGTGAAATTCCACTTGATGTATGCTTTGTCACCAAATGATTTATTATTCATTTTTGCAAACTTATTCAGCGCGGCACTCTTCAATCCCTTTCCAAAACCCTCAAAAGGCTTTTCCGTCGCAAGATATGCAAACAACGGGTCCGCATCATCTCCGTTCACATCGACTTTCGCAAACTGTGGGAACTCCGTGCCAAATTTCATAGTACAAAACTCGTGGATTTCATCTTCGGTTCCCGGTGCCTGATTAGCAAACTGATTGCAGGGAAAATCGAGTATTTCAAATCCCTGTTCCTTCATCTCCCTATACATCGACTCCAACGGATCATAGTGCGGTGTAAAGCCACATCCGGTAGCAGTATTCACTATCAAAAGAACTTTTCCGCTGTAATCAGAAAGCTTTACATCGTTTCCTTTTCTGTCTTTAACTGAAAAATCATATACATTTGCCATAGATTATTATTCCTTTCTTTTTTCTTAGCTGTCAGCCTTGCAGGTTTCCAAAAACTCGTACAACAGTTTATAGAGTTCTTTTGCCTTCTCGGGAGAAAGACTGATACAATTTGCCACACAGCCGGGTATATCTTTGGCCTGCTCCTGAAGCGCTCTCCCTTTTTCAGTCAGCGAAATAACTACCACACGATCATCCTCAGCACTTCTCTTTCGCTCAATATATCCGGATGTCTGCATTTTTTTCAGAAGTGGTGTGATTGTACCATTATCCAGCATTAATTTTTTGCATATCTCTCCAACAGGTATCTCATCCTTTTCCCACAATACCAGAAAAACAATGTACTGTGTATATGTGAGTCCGAGCGGTTTGAGGTATGGCGTGTAAAGGCCGGTAACACTCCTAGACGCTGCATAAAGCGGAAAGCAAAGCTGGTTTTCAAGTTTCATCATCTCTTTATAATCACGTTTCATGTCATTCTCCTATGCAATTTATATTTGAGACAATTATATTTTATCAAATATATCATCGTTTGTCAACACCTTATTCTACAACAATTATTCCGGCACATACCAACGCAAGTGATACGATATGGCGAATCCCTAATTGTCCGGCTTCTCCCAAAAACAGCGCAGATAAAACTACCCCCATAACAGGAGTCATAAATCCAAATATAGATATTTTTGAAACATCATTTTTCCTTAACAGTAATCCCCAAACGGTATACGCAACACTGGATACCAGGGCCAAATAGATCAGGATTCCTACTCCTTCGATGCTTACTGAAATCTCCCCTCTATCCGAAAGAAGCCCCCAAGGCAAACCAACCAATGTCAGGACCAACCCGCCGACCACAAACTGATATCCACTTAACAAAACAGTATCGTGGTTTTCTGAGTATTTTTTTATCAACGATGAAGAAAATCCGTAAAAAATGCATGTCAGAATCATCAGACCATCACCAAGGAAGTTTATCTGAAAGCCCTCGCCCGTCAGGTTTACGATAATCACACCCGAAAATCCGAGTACGCACCCTACGATTTTTCGAGCATTCATCCGCTCCATCCTAAACACTGTGCTTGCAACCAATATCGCAAAAAAAGACGTCAGCGAGTTGATCACTGATGCATTCACACCTGAAGTATGCGCCAATCCCACATAAAAAAATACATACTGCCCTATTGTCTGGAAAAAGCTCAATATCAGTATTTTGGGTATGTCTTTTTTGCCCGGTAGGATAAACTTACGTCTTATCACGCTTCCGATAAGTATAACCAGAATCCCCGCCAAAAAAAATCTCAAGCCGGCAAACGCGATAATCCTTCCCGTCTCTCCGGATCCAATATTCCAAAACTCATAACCAATCTTGATTCCCGGAAACGCACTCCCCCATAAAAAGCAACACATCAGCGCTCCGAAAAACACAATTATTTTTTCTTTTGTTTTATTCATTATTTTCTAACCTTGACGGTCACTACCGCGTTTTTTGTTTTTCTCATCTTCATCTGACCATCCTCCAACTCCACTTATTTTATCATATTGAGCCGGAATAGTAAAAATTCACAGTTTATTTTCAGTCAATCAAATCATTTTGAAATCTTGACAGATGCTCATACGGCAAAATCAGTCGTCCCCTGAACAGACCACAGCCATCGTTGACCAGTTGATTATCAACAGCCCCGAACATATTGACTCGAAGCTTACTCAAATCCAGATTTTGAAGAATCAACCCTCTCTCGTACGCGTTATCGAAATAGATATTCTCGCCCGGTGGGATTTCCTCTCTTTTTCGTCGTTCTTTCTCCTGCCTTTTCTCGTATCCGAGATGATTGGCCGGGCCAATCTCTGCAAAATCATCCATTTCGTGCGTCCGAAGCTGTAACTCTATATAACAACGTGAACTGTTATCGTAAAAATTGATATGTACTGATTGATATCCATAGGGACTGGGATTTTCAATGTAATCCCTAAAATACGGCCACAGTTCCTCTCTGATCCGCGTCGACGGATGCGAATCATCTCCGATGGATATCTCGGCGTTAAATCCTCTTTCCTCCAAAAATCCCGGCAGATCATTTGCTATCTCATACAGCAATTCCAGTTCGCGTGCATTTTTATCCTCGCCTTTCTTCACGTGGCACTCCGGAAGAGAAAGAACAATCCTGTATGCAATCAAATCACGTATCCGTCCGATCTGTTCCTTGATCTCCGTCTCGGATGGATAAGTACCTGTCTTTAAATGATATTCATATATAAACTCCACGATATTCCCGTTGATTTTTTCCTCCAACCGGATCAGCGACTTAATCCTACCCTTGAATGTAAATGCAAGGAATGGATACAGATCGGCCATATGCTTATAAAATTCGCGTATCCTCTGCGACTGGGATGTCAGGAAATCATTATGCTCAAGCAGTTCTATCTCCTGCAAAAGAAAATTGCTATGAGCCAAATCGACAGCATTGTGCTCACTCACTGCCGATGCCTTCAAATCAGCAGAGTAGTTATGCAAAATCTTCAAGACTGTGTCGCCCCTGTACAGGTAATCATTCAGTGAAATCATATTTACCTCCTCTTTCCAAAACAAAAAGGACATCCCGGAAAAATCTCCGAGACGCCCTTGCCTCATTGCCAATATAGTATCATATCCGTAGTCTGTTGTCAAACGCCGTAGCTTAACAGATTGTTATGCAGCAGAGATGACCTTCACGCTTTTAGGTATACCGGATTTTTTTATAAGTTTTTTTATTTTTTTTACGCTATTTTTTGTTGCCTTAATCACAATAGTTGCTCTTTTATTAATCCCTGAAAATGCTCCTTTCTCTATCTTTGTAATTTTAGAAGCCTTGATCACAATCTTTTTCGGTTTATTTTTGTTGGATTTCATCAGTCCTTTTTTCAAAGCAGTAACCGTATATGTCCTGCCCTTTACTTTTACAGTCTTCGGGATTACTATTGTAGTCTTTTTATTGGCAGTTACTTTTTTCAGAGCTATTGCTTTTTTCTTATTTTTTACCGATGTGTAAATCGCTTTTATAGCTGAATTTTTTGCCCTGTCTTCGATTGTAATCGTCATACCGCCGGATTTTGATGTTTTAACTGTGGTTTTCGTGCCATACTTGACATTCACGGTCGCCATTTTCGTCCGCACCGGTGCAGCATCCAACGCCGAAACCTCACAGTAATAATAATGCTTTCCAAACGAAAGGCCGGAAGGCAACTCATATATACTGTCCGTAGCACCGTCAATCGGCGTTCCTCCCCCCACTTTATCATCCTTATCCTGATACCACTGATAGTGCAGATCTCCTATCACAGAAACGTCCCCGGTAGCTTTTACGGACAGTTTTTTACTCTTAGTATTGTTATGCTCCGCGCTTTTGGGTTGTGTATCAATCTGAATCTCACCCCGGTAAGCGAGAACCGTAATACCAATAGCGTAGCTCCACTGTTCCGTTTGATACCCGGTATCATCCTCTCCGCGTAGCCTTACGAGAAAATTCCCTTTGGAATCCGGTTGTCCGTGAGCCGGTCTGATTACCTTGCCATCATCCGTCAGGCACTCCCAATCTTTTGACTTCCATTCACCATTTTCAAGCACCGTTACATAAGCTCTTCCACCCAGTATCTTCGCTTTCATCTGTGGATACTTCAGAATTGATGCGTCCGACAAATCCAGATCATATCGAACCGAATCCGCGCGCTTATTCTTTCCTCTGATTTTCAGCCAAAAGTTTTTGTGAATCGCATCATCGTCCAGTCCTAACCAATCAACGTTCGCCATCAAAGCATCCTCAATCGTAATATCTCTAGGAGCCACAAAAACGAGAAAACTCTTCTCAATCTCGTCGCCGACAGTCGCCGTTAAAAGCACATCATGCACGAGATCAAACCGAGGTCTCTGCACGACACCGTCCGTTCCGATGTTTACATAGTCAGGGGCCAAATCTGCGTCCCACGGAGTGTCCGTCTCCCAACTCACACGGACTCCATCCACGGACGAAACCAGATTTAAATCAGATATTACATTTGACATAGATACATTCTCTTTTCTGATCATATCCCACGTCAATTTTTCATATGCCGAGGCCACTGATACAGAAACTTTCTTCACTTTTAAGTTAAATGTTTTGGTTCTTTTTCTGTCGTTTTTTGAAATTGTTGCAGTAAGCTCTACTGACTTATCTGCATCACCGGCTGGTCTTTTTACCGTCCCATCGGTTGCGATTAAATCAGGCTCCGATGAGTTCCACGTAATTTGTGTCCTAAATTTATAAGATGCTATCAGATTCAGATGTTTTGTTATCTGATTTTGATCATCATTTTCGCCCTGTATCAAGTCCCAGGTCAGTTCATCCTCGACCCCACAGACCGCAACAGTATCAGCATCCTGCGTAGTCACCGCTTTGATCGAAAAATTGGTTGAAATCAATTCCCATGTATTTCCATCCTTAGAATAATAATCCTTGTCTGAGCTGCTTGGCTTGTTATCGCCATCAACGCCGAGCCATAATTTCTCCTCACCGCTCAGTTTTACTACAATTGCAAACTTCGATCCGGCATCTCCCAGATTTATGCCCTCATCCAGATTAATCGTATACCACCCGGGGCAGGCTATCGACTTTCGTCCTTTAGCGGAAAAACTATAGTCGGAAAAATCGGAAAACCCGGCTATACAATCAACCTCGATTGAATCAACTCCCTCATCGATAAACATCCTAACCGAGGTCAACTCCTCTCCCGCATTCTTTACCCGAAAGTTTTCTGACACATAAACAGAACGGGTTTCCGAGCTAAAACCGGCATAATTCCGGGAGATATAATCATCCTCATACACATAGGAACAATCATCATGTGCTTTTATTCCGTCGAATACACATACATCTGCGGGAAAACACTTATCCTCATAGGAAATCCAAAAATATCCGTCATTTCCAAAATCAGCACCCCAGCTGTTCTTAACTAACCACGCCCCGTCAGAAGACGGTCGATGTGCACCATTGAATCGCATTTTGTCATAAGTATCATCCCAGCCAACGATGCAAACGTCATGGTTTGTATCGACATCAGGTCCTAAATAACAATAGGATGAAGTCGCCGGAGAATAATAAGCAATTTCATTAGATGCTTTTCCGGTCTCATCAAGATTATCCCAATACATAGACGCTGATGCAGCTCCGAACTTCATAACAGCACTTTTGATATCCTTCATCTCCTCGTCCGAGGGTTTTTCTCTATCATTGATATACAAAATATTTTGTACCGTATAGTTTTGCTGTTTACTTCTCGTGATATTTAAGTCACGTTCCGGAAGAACGCTTTCCACGTAAGGATCATCTTTTTCATCTACAGTTCCACTCAAATCCGTCCCTCGCATCAAATAATTGGAGGCGATTAAATAGTTTCCTCCATCGCCGGGGGCTCTGTCTCCGCCCTGAATCAGATTCCCGCTTCTGTTACTGGTCGCATAAGCCATGTGAAGCTCAGAAAAGTCCTCTGTTTTCGACTCCTGTTTTTTCAGACTTGCTTCCATTGCCGCATAGATGGAAAAATCCCAGCAAAGCCCATTTTTTCCCTGATCTTTTACAGGTGTCTGATACGCCAGGTCCAGTCCGTATTTTTGAGGAAGCTTCTCATTTGCTGCTGTTTTTTTGCGTTTATATTTTTTCTTATGCTCAGGCATATCCGGTTCTACTACGCCGGGAACAAATTTGTGTGATTTCATAGCCTTGAGTTCCTGCTCTGATTTCACAGCGTACGGATCAAAGCCTGATCGGGATTTGTTAATCTCCGCGTTCATATCATTACCCGGTGCATCGAGCACTCCTGTTATCATAGCAAGTGAGCATACCGCAAAAAAAACGGCAATTCTTTTTCTTTTTACCATATAAGTTATATCTCCTTTAATCCGATATTCCAAGCTCTCTTTTTGCTCCTCCGGATCATCCGTCCCGATTCATCACCTCCGTAAGGCTGTCACGGGATTGGTGAAAACCAGCCAAGACGAATGTAAAGCTGCTGAGCATCCGGCATTCCAAACACATAGCCTGCGATGTCGTCATAGGCGATGTCGATCAAGATAATCACACCCAGAACGACAAAAATGCGAGAAAATGCCTTTTCGCCGATTTTATTCCGCAACCACTCGAGCCCGGGTATGATCACATAGAACAGCAAGCAGCCTGACACCGCGAATACAAGCACCGACCGCAGACAGATATAACCATTAATATTGCCGAAGTTCAGCTTTTCAGTGTTGTAGTCCCAGCCCCAATAGCCACCGTTGACTCGATCCAGTATGAAGCCTGCAACATACTCAAGCGACCCGCAGAGCACGCCGCTCACCAGAAATACCAGCCACGGTCTTTTCGTCAGCTTTCTGCAAGCAAAGTACATAAGCACGCCACCCAGACAGTAGACGTCGATCCATGGCCCGAAGCCGGAGCCTCTCGTGACAAGCAGGCCGTTATAGTTGTACATGTAGAACAGTGTCTCGTAAATCCAGCCGAAGATGCCCGCGCAGACGATAATTCCCATAATCATTGCAACATCAAGCTTTTTGTCGTTTGCCGGCTTCCCCTGATTCTTCATATTCTCATTCTCCATTGTTCAAAAAAAATTTGCATCACCGCTTTTAATTATACAATACACAGAGTGAATTCGCAAGAATCACTTTGGAAATATCTATTGACTTGCATTTATACCAACACTATAATAACGATTATGGGATATTTGATATGATCCTATAGAATTACTACAAGGAGTACACATGAAACGTATTCGTTACTTTGATTATCTGCGTGTGGTTGCCATCCTGGCGGTGGTCGTTCTGCACGTGTCCGGGCAAAATTTCCGGCATACAGACATCCATTCCGGCGATTGGTTTGCCATGAATATTTGGGAATCTATGTGCCGATGGGGCGTCCCGATTTTCGCTATGATCAGCGGGGCTCTGTTTTTGAGTAGCGATTATACGATTGGAAGATTGTTACGGAAAAATGTACTGCGCGTCGTCGTCGCATTTTTCTCATGGTCGACGATATATCTGTTCCTGACAAACGAAACATTGGACACAACTTCTGTGCTCACGCAACTTACTACCGGTTACTTTCATATGTGGTTTTTGTATATGATCGCGGGGATGTATCTGCTCGTACCAATCCTGCGTCATATGGTCCAAAACCAAAAAGTTACCCGGTATTTTCTCCTGTTGTGTTTTTTATTTGCGTATGCGTTACCGGAGTTGGTAGAATTGATCGGCGTGTACTCCGAGATGTTCGGAACACTCGGGCGCAACATGCTGGGGATGCTCAATCTGAAATATGTAATGGGGTTCACCGGATATTTCGTGTTGGGGTATGTACTGCATCAGACTGAGATTGACAGGAAGACGACTCGGCGGATATATATCGGAGGTGCCATAGCCTTTCTTCTCACACTTGTCGGAACGATTGTTATTTCCTTCCATGATGGTACGGCCAACACGCTCTTCTACGAGAATTTCACCGTCAATACCTTGCTGGAGAGTGCGGCGATCTTTCTGTTTTTCAAAAATCGAATCGTTAGTGATACAACAGCAAGTGCCTCCGGCGAGGACTCTAGTTCCAATCGGATAATCCGTTTCCTCTCCGGCTGCAGCTTCGGTATCTATCTGGTTCACCCGGCCTGGATTTATGTATTGGATCATTATTTCGGCATCACGACGTCGTCTATGACGGCATGGATTTCCGTTCCGCTGCTCACAATCGTATGCTTCTTGCTGTCTCTGACGATCACAGCAATTCTGAGAGTTATCCCGGTGATAAAACGGTATTTGGTGTAATTGTCCGGAATGGTATTTCCAACATATCAATCAATCTTATATATATGTCTCGCCCCGGACGCTCCTTTTTCTATACGACTGTTCCGTTTCTGACTGCATCGGCAATGGCTAATATGCTATCTGATTTCACAATAGCAAGTCCTTGACTTTCATCGCCAAGTACCACCAACTGATCTCCGGGTGAAATCTCAAATATCTTTCTTGCTTTAGCAGGAATCACAATCTGCCCTTTATCACCTACAGTTACCATTCCGAAGAGATGTTTTCCTTTTGGCGGAGGTGGCAACCCTGCGCTATCCTCCGATTCATAATTAGCCAAATCATCAAGCGACACTTCAAATATTTCCGCAAGTATTTTGCACTTATCCAAATCGGGAACAGTTTCTCCTGTTTCCCACTTTGCTACAGACTGACGGGAAACGCCAACTATATCAGCTATATCTTCCTGTGTCATTTTTTTAATTTTTCTAAGTGTTATCAGATTATCATGAAACATCGTTTTTTCTCTCTTTCTTTATTCCGAGCACCGCCCATCTGAAAAATGGTATTCTCGAGATTACGGCATTTACAGCATACGCCACCACAAAGCCTGCAATCAGGCTGATCATATAAACCAAAGCTGCCGGAAGCGTTCCCGGCTTTCCCAAAAGCAGGGCTACCGTTGATATCGCAAGGTAATGAAATACATATAATCCAAAATTGTTTTTACTCATCCATAACGTAAAAGCATTTTGCTTATCAGCATACTTTGCTGCACCGCTAATGATCGCCACGCTCGCCAACCATCCAAAAGCTGTAAACAGGATAGATCTGTTGATAGGGGCATCCGCATAGTTATTACCAAAGTATATGATGCAGAAAGCTGTTCCAACACCTACACCTAAACACAGCAGTAATACGAAATACTTTTTCAGTCTCGCGATCACCTCATCATGCGAAAATACAAAGTATCCAAGCAGGAAAGCAACTCCGTAATATCCAAATCGATAAACCACAACAACCGGAGTGTTGAGTATCTGCGCTGCTCCCCATATTACAATGACCATCAAAAGTATCACTATGACGTTGGCCTTTCCACCCAATTTCCACAGCCTGTCCTTATCTATTTTTCTGATGAGCAGAAGCACCATCGAAAACAGCCAAAGCAGCTGTATGTACCACAGAACCCCAGTTCCGCTTAACGCCATAATGAAATACTTGATCACAGCTGGCACTCCCTGCAAGGAATCAAAAGCGTCGCTTATTGACATACTGACATATCCTTGTATGAACTG